>PMMN01000099.1 GCA_003162235.1 Actinomycetota bacterium
TGGCTTTCGAGGGCGTGGGTCAGGCGCGGACTCATGGGCATCACGTTCTTCCGCCCACCAGTGAGCGCAAGCCGGATCGAAGACCCTTCGACCGGGCGCCTCGACACTTCTTGAGTCCCGGGCACCTCGCTAATCCGCCCTCCTCCCCCCACCCTCCCACGGGGCGTAGCACGGTATCGAAGAAAAGTGCACGCGAATGTGCCGACTTCGTGCCGATTCCATACCGGACCCTCGAACCGTTCGCGAGAGCGGGCATTTCCTACCTCGGCGACCAGTCGATCCGCTCGACGTAGGCGCGGTGAGAAGCGACGAAGTCCGCGAGGGCGTCGCCGCCGAACTTCTCCCTGGCCGCCTTCGCCAGCTCGAAAGCGACCGCGGCCTCGGCGATCACAGCCAACGCCTCGACGGCGGTCGTGTCGGACCTCTCGACCAGCGCCTCGGCCGGCTCGCCGCTGGAGATATCAACCGAGCGGAGCGGCTTCATCAGGGTCGGAATCGGCTTCATCGCGGCGCGCAGGACGATCTCCTCGCCGTTCGTGAGGCCGCCCTCGAGACCGCCGGCGCGATTGGTCTCGCGGTAGTAGCCGCGTTCGTCCTTGAAGATCTCATCGTGGGCCTCGGAGCCGGGCAGGCGCGCGAGTGCGAAGCCCTCGCCGGTCTCCACGCCCTTGACCGCCTGAATCCCGGCCAGCGCCTGTGCCAGTCGCCCGTCCAGGCGCTCGGCCTTGTCGGCGTAGGAACCGAGCCCGGGTGGGACTCCCTGCGCTCGCACCTCGACGATGCCGCCGACGGTGTCTCGCTCGACCCGCGCCTTGTCGACCGCCGCGTGCATCGCTTCCTCTCCCGTCGCGCCGCCGATCTCGAGCACGCTGCCCGAGACCTCGATCCCGATCTCCTCCAGGAGCTGCCTCGCCACCGAGCCCGCGGCGACGAAGACGGCGGTGTGCCGGGCGCTGGCGCGTTCGAGCACGTCGCGAACGTCATCGAAATCGTGCTTGAGCAGCCCGGCGAGATCGGCGTGTCCGGGCCGCGGTAGAGTCACGGGCTTGGTGCCCTTCCCTTCGGGCTCCCCCTCCGGAAGCCAGGGGCTCATGCCCCAGGTCCAGTGCTTGTGATCGCGGTTGCGGACGACAAGCGCGAGCGGCGTCCCGAGCGTCTTTCCCTGGCGCAAACCGGCCAAGACCTCCAGCTCGTCCTGCTCGATCTGCTGTCTGGGAGAGCGGCCGTAACCCTGCTGGCGGCGGCGAAGGTCGGTCCGGATCTGCTCCTGGTCGAGCTCCAAACTCGCCGGTAAACCGCTCAATATCGCCACGAGCGCGGGCCCGTGGGACTCTCCGGCGGTGATGAGCGAAAGCGTCATACCCTCAAATCTATTGGCTGAGGGCCGATCTCGCTAGGACTGCGCTTCCCTAACGGGATCGGTCATCGGGGTGGATGGCGGAGCGCATGACCTCGATCGGGGCTTCGATACCGGTCCAGTGCTCGAAGGCCGCGGCGCCCTGGCGAACGAGAACTTCGAGTCCGTCGACGACCTCCGGACAGCGCGCTTCGCGGGCGGCCGCGATCAGCGCCGTCGGCGATCCGTCGGGCTTGTAGGCGAGATCGACAACCCGCTGGCCGGCCTGCGGCGGCACCGGCAGCTCGTCTTTGATCGGCGTCGCGTTGACGATGATCTTCATCCCCTCGCCGCTCGGCGGCCAGCCCAGCTCGCGCACTTCCAGCTCGGGGGCAAGCTCGCGCACGTATGCGGCCAGCTCCTCGGTGCGCTCGGCGCTGGAGATCGAGAGCGAAGCGATCCCCGCGTCGACGAACGCCGCCGCCAGCGCCTGGGCGGCACCGCCGGCGCCGAGCAGGATCACGTCCGCGCCCTCGCATTCGACCGCACTGGTAACCGCGAAACCGTCGGTGCTGGTGCCGAAGAGCGAGCCGTCCTCGCGCACGACGACGGTGTTTACCGAACCAGCGCGCAGCGCCACCTCCGAGAGCTCGTCGCAGAGCCCGACCGCCGCGAGCTTGTGCGGGATGGTCACGTTGGCGCCGGCGAAGCCGAGAGCAACCAGACCGCGAAGGGCGTTCTCGAGCTCGCCCGGCTTCACGTGCAGCGGCACGTAGACCCAGTCGAGCCCGCACTTGGCGAAGGCTGCGTTCTGCATCCGCGGCGAGAGCGAGTGCGCCACCGGATCGCCGATCAAGCCGACGAGGCGCGTCGTACCGGCGATCACTTTATGTACCCCCAGAGGCGCTCGTGGGCGACGAAGTCGGCGGAGCTGGACGTGAAGTAGTGGTGCCCATTGCTGTTCGGCTTGAGCAGGTAGTAGATGAAAGAGCCCTTGCTGGGGTGAGCAGCTGCTTGCATCGAAGCGAGGCCGGGATTGGCGATCGGTGTCGGCGGCAGCCCGTAATGGTTGCGGGTGTTGTAGGCGTTGGGGCTGCTTAGGTGCGAGACGAGCTGACTCTGCTTCAGGTCGAGCCCGTAGATGAGTGTGGCATCGATGCCAAGGTACATATGCAGGTGGAGGCGGTTGTAGATGACGCGCGCGACTTTCGACCGCTCCTCGGGAGCCTGCACTTCTTTCTCGATCATCGACGCGATGATGAGAACGTCGTATTGGGTGAGGTTCCTGGAACGAGCGTAGCGCAGGTCGACTTTGTGCCAATTCTCGCGGAAGGCGACTAGCTGATCGTTCACTAGCTGGCGGGCCGTAGTCGACGCTAAGTAATCGTAGGTTGCCGGGAAGAGGAAGCCCTCGAGCGAGCGAGGCTTGCTATCACCTGCATACCGACCCGGCAGAGAGGAAAGCCGGGTTAGCCGCAGGTATGCGGAGCCCGAGAGCGACGGTTTGACGTCGCCCGCCCCTGCGACTTTGTGCACCTCGGTCGCGATCTTGTCGGCCATATCGTGGCGGGTAAAGCCCTCGGGGAAAAGGATCGTGAACGGTTTGACGACCGTCGGCGTAGAGTCGCCGCCCGAGCTGTGACCGAGGGCGACGCGTACGGCGCCGTAGAGCAAGGCGACCAGCGCCGCCAGGATGACCAGCGCAAACAGGCGCCGGCGGATGATCTGCGCACGGTTCGGCCGGCGGCGGGGGATCCGGTAACCCGGCGGCAGGCTCAGCCGTCGCGGCGGTTCAGCCATGTCAGGTAGCTCTCCAGTAGGTGTGCCGCCGCACGCGCATCCTCGGGTGTCTGCGAGGGCGTTTGCCCGGCGAGAACGGTAGTGAGACGCTCGTCGTAAAGCTCGATCGGAATGGCCACGGCTTCGCGCAGATGCTCAACAAACGCCTCGGTCTCGCGCGCCTGCTCGCCCCGCTCGCCGCGCATCGTCAGGGGCAGACCGACCACGATCTGCGCCGGCTGCTCTTCTGCAACGAGTGCCAGCAGCCGCTCCGTTCCCTGCTTCGTTCCGACTCGCTCCACGATCGTGAGCGGGCGAGCGATGACGCCACTGGGGTCGGAGACGGCAACCCCGGTGCGAGCCGATCCATAATCGAGCGCGAGCACCTTCACCGCTGGCGATTCTATCCGTGACGTTCTCTCGAGCTGGTTTCGCGCAGCTACTCGAGTGCGGCCAAAATCGCCTCGGCGGCAGCCTGAAGTGCGTCGGGCAGCTTCTCGGGGTCATTGCCGCCGGCCCGAGCCATGCCCGGACGGCCTCCGCCACCACCGCCGACGAGCGCCGCTGCTGCCTTGACGATCGCAACGGCGTCGAGCCCGCGCTCCTCCAGCGTCTTGTCGAAGTTGCAGACGAGATGCACCCGCCCGTCCTCGACAGCACCGACGACGATCGCGGCAGGCGCGTTCTTCTGCTTGAGCTGGTCGGAGACCGCGAGCAGCGTCTCGGCGTCGACCGCCTTCACCTCGGCGGCCACAACCTTGACGCCCGAGCGCTCCTCCTCCCGCGCGACGACGATCTCGGGGCCGCTGCCGTCCTTCTCGCTCGGTCGCTTCTTCGCCTCTTTGCGCAGCCGTTCGAGCTCGCCTTTCAGAGCCTCCGCCTCGGCGGCGCGCTCGCGCAGGAGCCCGACCGCCGCTCCCGAGGTGACCGCTTCGATCCGGCGCAGACCCGAGCCGATCGAGCTCTCCGAGGTGAGCGCAAAGGCGCCGATCTCGGCCGTTGTGCGCACGTGGGTGCCGCCGCAGAGCTCGCGTGAGACGCCGCTGACCTCGACTAGGCGCACCATCTCGCCGTACTTCTCGCCGAAGAGCGCCATCGCGCCCAGCGTGCGCGCCTCGGCGATCGGAGTCACGAACGTGTGCACGGGATGATTGGCGAAGATGTCGGCGTTTACGAGCTGCTCGATCTCGTCGCGCTCGGCCGCGGTCAGAGCCTGTCCGTGCGAGAAGTCGAAGCGAAGCTTGTCGGGACGCACGGCCGAACCGGCCTGCCGTGCGTGCTCGCCCAGCACTTTTTCAAGCGCCTTGTGCAGTAAATGGGTGGCCGTGTGGTTGGCCATGGTGGGGAAACGCACCGACCAGCGAACGACTGCCCGAACCCGTTCGCCGACCTCGAAGCCCTCGCCCCGGAAGAGCAGCACTTGATCGTCCTCGTAGCGAAAGCCTTGCTCGAGCTCGGCCCGCGCTCCCGATCCCTCACTCTCGATGAAGCCGGCGTCGCCGACCTGCCCGCCGCCCTCCGGATAGAACGGCGACTCCCTCAGCTTGGCCAGGAAGAGCCCCTCTCCAATCTCCTCGAGCGCGCCGATCTGGGTCAGCACTTCCGTCTTCTCGTAGCCGACGAACTCGCTCTTGAAGCCGGCTTCGTTCGAGAACTCGGCCGCGCGTATGTCCTCGCCGCGGGCTCCGGCCCGCGAGCGCTCGCGCTGCTCCTCCATCCGCTCCGCGAAACCCTTCTCGTCGACCGTCATCCCGCGCTCGCTCGCCAGCTCGCACGTCAGCTCGAGTGGGAAGCCGTAGGTGTCGTGGAGCTTGAAGGCGTCCTCGCCCGAAACCTGCTTGCCCTTCGCCAGCTCCTCGAACAGGCGCATCCCGCGAGCGAGCGTTTGTGAGAAGCGCTCCTCCTCGGCGGTGAGGACGGCCTTGATCTCGTCGGCATGCTCGCGCAGCTCGGGATAGTCGCCGCCCATCTGCGCGATCACGACCTCGGCCAGACGGGCCAGGAACGGAGCCTCGAGCCCGATCCTCGAGCCGTGCTGGACGGCGCGGCGGATGACCCGGCGCAGGATGTAGCTGCGACCGAGGTTGCCCGGCTTGACGCCCTCCGCGGCCAGGAAGACCATGCCGCGCCCGTGATCGGCGAGTACGAGGTACGCCTTGGTCGCCAGCTCCGACTCGCCGTAGCGGCTGCCCGAGGCCTCGGCGACCCAGTCCATGATCTCTTGGAAGCTGTCGATCTCGAAGACCGAGTAGACGTCCTGGAGGATGGCGGCGCCGCGCTCCAGGCCCATGCCGGTGTCGATGTTCTGGCGCGGTAGCTTGGTCAGGCGCCTATCCGAGTGCTGCTCGAACTCCATAAAAACCAGGTTCCAGAACTCGAGGAAGCGGTCGCAGGAGCAGCCCGGGGCGCAATCTGGCTTTCCGCAGCCCTGCTCGGCTCCGCGGTCGTAGTAGATCTCCGAGCAAGGACCGCAAGGCCCCGTGGGGCCGGCCTTCCAGAAGTTGTCCTCGCCGAGGCGCACGATCCGCTCGGGCGGGATACCGACCCGCTCCCAGGCCGCGATCGCGACCTCGTCGGCGTCGAGCGACAGCTCGGGGTTGCCGCGGAAGACGGTCGCCCAGAGCTTCTCGGGGTCGAGCTTCATCTGACCTGTCACGAACTCCCAGGCCAACTCGATCACGCCGTCCTTGAAGTAGTCGCCGAACGAGAAGTTGCCGAGCATCTCGAAGAAGGTGAGATGGCGCGCGGTCGAGCCGACCTCGTCGATGTCGGTGGTGCGGAAACACTTCTGCACCGAGGTCAGGCGCGGCGCCGGAGGCTCCTCGAGCCCGAGGAAGTAGGGCTTGAGCGGCTGCATGCCGGCGGTCGTCAGGAGCACCGAGGGGTCGTAGGTCGCGGGCACGAGCGAGCCCGAGGGCCGGAGCAGGTGGCCCTTGCTCTCGAAGTAGGAGAGGAAGCTCTCCCTCAGCTCAGCGGTCGTGCGCACGCGGAGATTGTATGCGTGGAACTCGTCTCAAAACGCCGCTGGGTGTGCCGGCAGGTTCCGGGACGGGGCGCCACGCGAGCAGCCGCAGCCGCTTCCCGGCTATTGGTCGTCGAGCCCGCCGACCTTGGGCCCGATCTCCGAGCGCATCTTCTCCAGCGCGCGCCGGATCAACCGCGACACGTGCATCTGCGAGATGCCCACCTGCTGCGCGATCTGCGACTGGGTCAGGCCTTCGTAGAAACGCAGGCGCACGATCGTCCGCTCGCGCTCGTCGAGAATGCGCATGCCCGGCTCGAGCACTGCTCTGTCCTCCGAGACCTCATACTCACGCTCCACGCTCCCGATCGACTCGAGCGGGTCGAGCTCGTCGTCGTCCGAGCCGGAGGCGACCGAAAGCGAGAGTGGGCTGTAGGCGCGGCTGACCTCGAGCGCCTCGAGCACTTCTTCCTCGCTCGCGCTGGTCGCTTCGGCGAGCTCACCGATCGTCGGCGAGCGACTGAGCTCGACCGTGAGCCGCTCGACCACGTGCATCAGCTGGATGCTCAGCTCCTGCAGACCGCGAGGCACGCGCACGGCCCAGCCGTGGTCACGGAAGTGGCGCTTGATCTCACCGATGATGTTCGGCGTGGCGTAGGTCGTGAGCTCGACGCCACGATCGAGGTCGAAGCGGTCGATCGCCTTGATCAGGCCGATCGCACCGATCTGGACCAGGTCATCGAGCTGCTCGCCGCGCGCCGCGTAACGGCGCGCGAGCGATCGCACGAGTGACATGTAGCGCTCGATCAGCTGCTCGCGCGCGGCGAGATCGCCTTGCTCGTGGTAGCGCCGAAGAAGGTTCCTGTCGCTGGCGTTCAAGATGAGTCGCGCTAGTGCGCACCGTCGGGATGGACGATCGCCTTGCGCAACACGATCCAGTTGTCGCCGTCTTTCGATTCGACCCGGACGCTGTCGGTGAGAGTCGAGAGCACTCGGCGCAGCCCAACGCCATCGTCCTCCCGTTCCAGCTCGGCCAAGAGCTGACTGTCGACCGGGCCAAAGTGTGTCTCGAGCGTCTCGGGTGCCGCCCGAAAGACGATTCGAACAGCCTCGTCGTCGTGCTGCCTACCGAAGAGCTCGCAGAGCGCCAGCTGCCAGTCCTCCAGGGCTTCGACCGTCAGATCGAGGCGCGCGGCGAGTCCGGACAGAACCAGATGAGCGACTCCGTGCCACTCGGGTTCACGCGGAAGAGTGAGCACGATCTCATCCAAGCCCTATTCCTCGCTCTCGTTCTTCCCCTCGTCGGTCTCGGTCTCGAACTCCTCGCCGAAGCTGCGCTCGCGCTCACGGGCCGCAAACCTCGCCGCCGCCATCGCGGCCGAGAGATCTCGCTCGGTCTTGAGCGCGGCCAGCCCGTGCATGAGCCCTGCCGTCCAGGCCGCGAGCTTCTGCGCCGGCAGCTTGACGACCCCGGCGATCGCCCGCAGGACGGTATCGACGCTCTCGACGGCATCGACGGCGCTGTCGGTGACCACGTCGAGCTTGTCGAGCTGATCGTTGACACGGTCGATCGAGCCACCCGCCTTGTTGATCACCGGAACCAGCTCCTGCTCGACGCCGCCGATCAGCGAGGAGGCACGCCCGAACATCCCCCCCAGGCGGAAGAGCGCATATCCGAGCGCCAGCCCTACGGCGACGAGAAAGAAGCTGAGAGCGACATAGGCGATGTCGCCGGCGGTGGAAGAGAGTGTAAGCATCGGGACGATCTTAGGTGCTCCGGGCGGATGTGACCAAACCAAAGCCGACAACTGCCTCCTCATCGTAGAGGACGGCGGCCTGACCGGGCGCAACCGCGTAGGCGGGCTCGGCGAGCCTGAGCCGGAATCCCGCGGCGAGAGACTCCACCTCGGCGGGAAGCGCAGGCGACCGGTAGCGGAGCTTGACCTCGGCCCGATCGACGGGGAGATAGAGCTTTCCGCGAACGTCGACCCGCCGCCGTCCCAGCGCCTGCTCGGGACCGACCGCGACGCGATTTGCCCTCACCCGCGTCTCGATCACGTACAGCGGCCCCGACTTGCCGGCAACGCCGAGCCCGCGGCGCTGACCGGGCGTGAAACGCCAGTAGCCGCCATGCTCGCCGAGCCGGTTTCCCTTCTCGTCCACGATCTCGCCCCTGCGCGGGGCCAGACCGCGGCGCTCGAGGAAGTCGCGGTAGTCGGCTCCGCCCAGAAAGCACGCCTCCTGGCTCTCGGCCCGGTCGGCGACCGTGAGCCGGGCGGCCTTGGCACGCTCGCGGGTCTCGGCCTTGGTCAGCTCGGCGAGCGGGAACCAGAGTCGTTCGAGCAGCCTTGGATCGACCCCGGCGAGCATGTAGGACTGATCCTTCTCGCGATCGCGGGCACGGGCCAGGAGCAGCTTTCCCTGATGCTCGAGCAGGCGCGCGTAGTGACCGCTCGCCAGCCGGGAAGCGCCGGCACGCTTCGTAAAGGCGAGCAGCCGCTCGAACCGGAAGCTGCCGTTGCAACGAACGCACGGGTTCGGCGTCCGGCCGCCCGCGTAGGAGCGTACGAACGGCTCGACTACCTCTCTGCAGAACTGCTCGCGCAGATCGAGCGTGACGTGCGGGAGCCCGAGCCGGTGACAGGTGACTCGCGCCAGGCGCACCGAGTCCGGCGAGCAGCAGGCCCTCTCGATATCGGGGCCCGCCGGGTCGATCCAGAGCCGGAGCGTGACCCCGATCGCCTTCGGGGCCGCCTTCAGCAACGCGACAGCGCTGTCGACACCGCCGCTCATGGCTACCGCAGTCCGCTCCGGATCCGGCGCCGCGCGAAACACCGGCCCGATCGCCGCCGCCAGCGCCTCGACCGCCAGCGGCTCGCCCCCGACAGCCGCCGCCTCTAGCAGACTCAGCCCAGGCAGGGACTCGTCCAAGCCGTCCGCATCCGCCTCGACGATGCGCTCCCCGCGCAGTCGCAGCCGCACCGAGGTCCACTCGCCGCCAACAGTCGCATCCCCGAAAGCTGTCCTCACGCAGTCAGGCTAGCCGAGCGCGGAGCCCTGGTTCGGCCGCCGCGACCGACCTGCGCGGGCGCGGCTCAGCACACGCCGTCCTCATCAGCGGTCGAACTCAAGCCGCCCCAAACCCAAACCGGACCTCGTTCCGAATCACGGCCAGCCCTCCCCGCTCGTAGGAACAGGCAAGACACCCGCGCTGAAAGCGCGGTGGCTCGCTCTCGATAATCGCCACCGTAAGTCGCAAGGCCTTCGAAGGAGGCGGACTTTCGGCGGGAAAAGAGGGGGGCCGAAGCCCCCCTCGCGAATTCCACCCTGCCGCAACTTCGCGCCCAAGTGAACCTGGTAAGCCAGGTGGGTGCCCTGCCTCGCTTCGGCGCCAGGCGCTTCCGCTCGGACGCAGGCTCCCTTTTACTTGGTGTTGGTTCTACGTTGTCGCACGAAGCTCCAAACAGGGTCGAACCGTTTCACTGTAGCGCGCACCTCGAGCCCTCAGCGCAAGATCGCCCACGACCAGCGAGGAACGCGCGCCGCAGGCGCGATAACTCGCTCTAGAAAAACACCGACGGAAGTTGCCATGCCTCCGAAGGAGGCGGACTTCCGTCGGTTCAACGGGCGAAGCGCCAGCGTACGTCTGTCACCGCGTCGATACCGAGCCTGGCCGCTAGCGCCGGGGTCAGATCGAGCCCCAGGCCGGGAACGTAGGGCCCGCGTTCGAGCACCTCAGTGAGCACCTGTGTGTGGCCGTAGGCGATGAAGATCCGCGCCCCGCAGGGGAGACTCGGATGAGCCACGCCGTAGGTCTTGGACCCGATAGTCACGCCGCAGGCCGTCTGCTTTCCCTTCGCGCTGAGCTCGAGAATGCCGGCCCGAACAACGTTCCAGTTACTCCCGGGGGCGGGCACCGCCTGGATCGGTGAGCCCGAAGACGAGGAGCTTCCGCTCAGCTTGTGAGCGAGCTCAAAGGTCACGAGCAGCGCGACGAGCGCGATCGCCGCGAGCAACCCCAGACGCTGAGCGACAAGTCTCACGGCCCGGCAGGCCCGCGCACGAGATCGCCGAACGACTCGTTCGCGAGCTCGTCGAACTCGGGCGGGAGCTGCCCGTCGGAGTCCGCGAATTCACGCAGGTAAACCAGCAGAAGCGAGCGCTCGTAATCGCGCTCCGCGTCCGGTTTGGTGTTCGCCGCCAGCATCCGCTCGAGCTGCCACACATTCCAGCCACCGGCGGCGTGCGTGTGCCTGGTCTCGCCCGGACTGGCAGCGAACTCGGCCAGTAACAAGCGGCGCTCCGGTTCGGGCTCCGGTTCGGGCTCTGGTTCGGGCTCCGGCTCGGGCGGCTTATCTTCCTCGGCCCGCTCTTTGGCTTCGCGCTCTACCAGCTCGCGCTCGACTCGTTCGCGTTCGGCTTTCTCTCGCTCGGCGCGTTCGCGTTCGGCTCGTTCGCGTTCGGCTCGACCTGCTCGCTCACGCTCCGCCTGCTCGCGCTCCGCCTGTTCGTTTTCCACTCGTTCGCGCTCCGCCTGCTCGCGGGCTCTCACGGCCTCGGCCGCGATCACCTCGGGCGGCAGTGTGGCGTCACGCTCGTGCAGCTCGGCGACCAGCTGCTCGAGGATCGGCCGGACCGTGACCGGCGCCTCCACCTGCCTTGCCTCGCTGACGCTGGAGTTGGACGGAGGGAGCAAGGGCGCGCTCGGATCGGCGCCTCGGTACTGCGCCGCCGTCTCGCGCTGCGTGCGCCGCCGCTCTGACCGCTCACGCCGGGCGAGGCCATCGAGCCACGTCTCGTACACGAAGACGAGTGCGTAGGCGCCGAAGATGGCGATGACGGTAACCATCAGCGACGCATCGAAAACCTTCCAGGCGACCAGCCAGGCGGCGAGTATTAAGGCTACCCCGAGCACGAAACTCGGCTTTAAGCGCAACTTCCCCAACATCTCTAGTCGTCTCCGTCTTCCGCCCGGTTTTGCCCGAGCCAGCGGATCAGCTCATTTTCGACATCGATCATGGCAGAAGCAAACGCTGCCGAGCGCCGGGACGAGACGGTACCGCACCTCGACTAGGGGAACCGCGGCGGCTCTTCTCGAGTCGGCGGCTCTTCCTCAGGTGGAGTGGACTCGTCCTCGCGTGGAGTGGACTTGTCCTCGGAGCCCTGCGAGCCCCATCTCCAGCCTTCGCTCGTCTCGCCGCTGGGCTTGGCCGGCGTCTCGGCCTCCTCGGTCTCCGGCTCGGTTGCCTGCTCCACGGGAGTGGGAGTGGGAGTGGGAGNNAGCTGCTCGGCACCCTGCTGGGCCCGCGTCATGATCGAAGCGGACTGAGCACGCGCCCACTCGAGCGTCCCTTCCACCTCGGCACGAGCTGCGTTGGTCAGCTCGGTCGCCTGGTGTCGGGCCTGCTCGAGCAGCCGGTT
>PMMN01000054.1 GCA_003162235.1 Actinomycetota bacterium
CTCGACGAGGAGACGATCCTGGTCTCGGTACGCAAGACCAGCCGCTGTGTGATCGCGCACGAGGCCGTGCGCCGGATGGGCTTCGGAGCCGAGCTGGCGGCTCTGATCCAGGAGAAGGCCTTCGACTGGTTGGATGCGCCGATCGAGCGACTTGGTGCCTGTTTCGCTCCGCTTCCCTTCTCGCCGGTACTCGAGAAGGCCTGCGTCCCCAGGCGGGATAAGGTGTACGACGCGATCATGCGAAGCGTCGGGAGGAGGTGACGGTGGCGAGCGAGATCAAGCTTCCGCGGCTCGGTCAGGGAATGGAGTCGGGCGTCGTAACCAGGTGGTTGAAGAGCGAGGGCGAGCAGGTCGAGAAAGGCGAGCCCCTGTTCGAGCTCGACACCGACAAGGTCACGCAGGAGGTCGAGTCTCCCTTCTCGGGCGTGCTGCTCAAGATCGCCGTCGCCGAGGGTGAGGCGCCGGTGGGATCGACTCTCGCCTACGTCGGTGAGGAAGGCGAGCAGGTGCCGGACAGGGTCGCCGAGGTTGAGCCGGCGCCAACCGAGTCCGAGCCCGAGCCCGAAGCCGAGTCCGTGCCGGCCTCTGTCATCGGCAACGGCGAGCCGGGCGTCGCCCTCGACGCAAGTCGGGCGAAAGCATCTCCGCTCGCACGCAGGCTGGCGCGTGAGCGCGGGTTGGAGCTGGCGGGGATTACGGGCACCGGCCCCGAGGGCCGGATCGTTGCCGCGGACGTCGCACGCACCGCGGTTACCCTGCCGGCCTCCCCGATCGCTTTGGCACCGCCGCTGCGTACGCGCGAGACGGTACCGGGCGAGGTCGAGCGGGTGCCGTTGACGAGCACGAGGCGCACGATCGCACGCCGGCTCAGCGAGGCCTGGCAGGCGCCCGCTTTCCAGATCTCCGCCTCGGTCGACATGAGCGAAGTGCTGGCCATGCACAGGCGACTGCGCGAGCGCGCGCGCTCCGGTGAGCGCCACGCCAGTATCGCCGACTTCCTGACCAAGGCGTGTGCCCAGGCGCTCGTCCATCACCCGGGTGTGAACGCGCTCTGGCTAGGCGATGCGGTAGAGATACACCACTCGGTCGACATCGGCATCGCCACGGCGACCGAGCGCGGTCTGATCGTGCCGGTAATCCGGGGCTGCGAACGGCAGACTCTGGCCGAGCTGGCAGCCGCCCGCGCCGAGCTCGTCTCGCGCACCGTTGTCGGTACGGTCGATCTGGAGAATCTCGAGGGCGGTACCTTCACCATCTCCAATCTCGGCACGCTCGGAGTCGAGCAATTCGTCGCCGTGCTCAATCCGCCTCAGGTGGCGATCATCGCCGCCGGCGCGATCATCGAGCGCCCGGTCGCGCGTTCGGGCAAGGTCGAGATCGTGCCTCTGCTGACGTTGACTCTCACCTGCGATCACCGAGCCGTGGACGGGTCGGTGGCGGCCGAGTTTCTAACCGCGGTCAAGGGCTTCCTCGAAGAGCCGGGACTGATGCTTTAGTGTCCTCGTCAATGGGTATCCACGTCTGGTACCGGGTGCGCGATTTTGACGCCGGCCGCGCCTTCTACACGGGCATGCTCGGTTTGGAGGAGATCTATGTCGACCGGGACGGCCGCTGGGCGCGGTTGCGGGGCGGAGCCGCAGAGATCGGACTGGCTGAGGGCGAGCCCGAGGAGGGGGGAGTGGCGACGATCGACGTCGCCGACGTCAAGGCCGAAGCCGAAAGACTGCGACGAGCGGGCGTCGAGGTCGGCACGGTGCTCGAGCTGCACGGAGAAATCCGCCTGCTCGACGTCTTCGATCCGGACGGGAATCGCGTCCAGCTTGCTCAAGCGCTCTAGAACTCATTTCGGAACGAAGGCGCGCCGACCGGGTGCGATCGGTGGATGCGACCGAGGAAAACGCATCGCGCCGCCGAGCGCGGTCCGGCGGTGGAGTGCTGCGTTTTGAAAGGAGTTCCAAGTACGCCTTCGGGCGGGCTCGGTCGTGGATCCAGCTCAGGAATGCTCGATCGCGCTTAGCCAGCGCTCGAACAGGGTCCGCGCGAGCGTGCGGATCGAAGTCTCGCTCGCAGCCAGCTCGACCAGCATCCGCTCTCCCGCGCCCGGCCCGTTTACCTGTTCGAGCGACTCGGCGTAGGCGGGGACGGCCAGCCAATCGCGTACCAGCTCGGTCGAGACCTCGAGGTGGCACTGGAGGCCGTAGGCGAGCCGCCCGGCACGAAAGATCTGGTTCGGGTAGGCCTGTGAGGAGGCAAGGAGGGTGGCGCCGCCGGGCAGCTCGAAGGTGCAGCCGTGCCAGTGGAACGCCGGCAAGATGGTCGGAAGCCCGGCGATGACCGGATCGCTCTCGGCGGCGGCAGTCAGGGTGATCGGAAGGATGCCGATCTCGGGCGCTGGGCCGGGGTAGACGCGGGCTCCGAGTGCGGCGGCGAGCAGTTGCGCACCCAGGCAGACGCCCCAAAAAGGCGTCCGGGCCGCCACCAGCTCGGCGATCCCCCGCTTCTCGCCGGCGAGCCAGGGGTAGAGGTCATCCTCGAACGTGTCCATCGGGCCGCCCATGGCGATGCAGGCGTCGAAATCGCGCCAGTCGGGAAGAGACTCGCCATTGTCGAGCTCTACACGCACGAATTCGGCCCCGCGTTCTACGAGGGCAGCTTCGTACTCGCCGGGTGGCTCGCAGGCGATGTGCTGAAGAACGAGAACGCGCACCTGGCGGAGCCTATCGCTGCCTTGCGAAGGCTTTCAGCTGTGTTCTCCGCGCGGGCGGCAAATCGTGCCAGCGCACGCCCTCGATCGCGCCGGCCAGAGCGTAGAGCTTGCTCAGGCAAGCATCTTCGGGCAGCACCGCACGCAGACGCGAGAAAGCCCGCTCGGCACCGAGCACGCGCAACTCCTCCGCGGATTCGATATCGGCCCGGCGCAGGCAGCCGGCGAGTACCGGCCCCACGTTGGGAAGCGTCTCTAGCTCGGTCACGATGGCGCAATCGTAGTCATGTTGGCGGGCTGGAGCGCTCGATAGGATCGAGAGGTCAGCAAGTGGAGGGAAGGACGAGTCATGGAGTGTGATCTTGCCGTTCTCGGAGGCGGGCCGGGTGGTTACCCGGCCGCGATCCGCGCCGCGCAGCTTGGCGCCAAGGTCGTCTGTGTCGAGCAGGAGCCCGCGCTTGGGGGAGTCTGCCTGCGCGTCGGTTGCATTCCCACCAAGACCTGGGTGCAGACTGCGCGGGCGATCAAGGAGATCGAGGAGAGCTTCGAGAACTCCGGCATTCGCATCAACGAGGCGAGCCTCGACTTCGAGCGCGCTAACGCCTGGAAGGCGAGCACGGTCGAGCGCCTGACCGGTGGCGTGGCGACTCTCTTCAAGGCGAACGGCGTCGAGTGGATCAAGGGCTCCGGTCGTTTCACCGGCCCGAAAGCGATTGAAGTCTCGAGCGGCGAGACGGTCACCTTCAAGAACGCGATCGTCGCCACCGGCTCGCATCCGATCCTTCCTCCCATCCCCGGGCTCGACTCGCCGCGCTGCGTCGACTCGACTGGGCTGCTTGCCCAAACCGAAGTCCCGCCGCGCCTCGTCATCCTCGGCGGCGGCGTGATCGGCTGCGAGTTTGCCTCGATCTTCTCGCGCTTCGGCTCCGAGGTGACGATCGTCGAACTGCTCGAGCGCCTGATCCCGATGGAGGACGAGGACGCCTCCGGTGAGCTGGCCAAGAGCTTCCGCCGCCGCGGTATTGAGCTCCAGCTCGGTAAGACCTGCACGAAGGTGGAAGAGACAGGCGCGGGGCTGATCGTTCACTTCGGCGAGGGGGAGACCGTCGAGGCCGATCTGATGCTCGTCTCGGTCGGGCGCGCTCCCAACGTCGAGGGCATCGGGTTGGAGGCGGCCGGTGTCGCCTTCGACGCGCGCCAGGGCATCGTCAGCGACGAGCACCGGCGCACGAACGTCCCGCACATCTACGCGGCCGGTGACGTCGCCGGGCACTGGCAACTCGCCCATACCGCCTTCCGCGAGGGCGAGGTAGCGGCCGAGAACGCCACCGGCCACGAAGCGGTGGTTAGCACCCGCGCCGCCGTGCCGCGTCCTATCTACACCGACCCGGAGGTGGCGGCGGTCGGGCTGACCGAAGCCGAGGCTCGCGATCACCACGGAGAGGACGTCGTGGTCGGTCGCTTCCCCTGGGCCGCGAACGGCCGCGCCCTGATGCAGAGCGAGACCGAGGGCTGGGTAAAAACGATTCACGAGAGCCGCTACGGCGAGCTGCTGGGGCTGGTCATCGTCGGCCCGCATGCAACCGAGCTGATCGAAGTCGGACGGGTCGCAATCGACGCGGAGTCGACGATCGAGACGCTCTCGATGGGCATGACGGCGCACCCGACTCTGACCGAGGCGATCAAGGAGGCCGGTCTGGTCGCGTTGGGGCAACCGATTCACGTGGCGCCCAGGAGGCGCTCGCACTAGGGAAACGCCCACGGCGAGGCGCCACGCCATTCGGGTCCGCGAAGGGGCCGAGGTGTCATTCGCGCGCGCCGGGGCGGTTGTAGAAAGGCTCGCCGCCGGGCTGGAAGTGGCGGTTGCCATATGTGATAATCGATCCCGGACGTACCCTCGTCCGCCCGAGTTCCGATTTTGGGAGCCTCGGGCTAACACACACCGGGACGCCGAGCCGCAGCGGCGTCCCGGTGTGGTTTATACGAGGGAACGTCCCGCTTTCGAGCGGACGACGTTCGCACTCGATAGGGTACGCCCATGAGGAAAGGATCCCGCGCCAATAGAGGCCTCATCCGGCCCGCCCTGGCGTCGATCGCACCGTACGAGGCCGGCAAGCCGATAGAGGAAGTCGAGCGCGAACTCGGGATCGCTCGTGTTGCCAAACTCGCCTCCAACGAAGGTCCCTTCGGGCCCTTTCCGATCGCCCGCCAGGTTCTCCAAACCCAGTCGTACGACCTCAACCGCTATCCCGACTCGAACGCCTACCGGCTGCGCGCGGCACTCGCCGGGAGGCTTGGGGTCGAGATCGACCAGATCGCGCACGGCGCCGGCGCCGACGGCCTGATTTCGCATCTTTCTCTCGCGCTGCTCGATCCGGGCGACGAGGTCGTGTTCGGTTGGCCCTCGTTCGCCAGCTTCATGCTGAGCACGCTCAAGCTGGGCGCGGTGCCGAAGACCGTGCCGCTACGGGATCACCGCTACGACCTCGAGGCGATGCTGGCGCAGATCAGTTCGAAGACGAAGATCGTCTACGTCTGCAATCCCAACAACCCGACCGGCACGATGAACAGCCGCGAAGAGCTCGACGCCTACTTCGAGCGGGTGCCGGAGCACGTGCTGACGGTGATCGATCAGGCCTATCTCGAATACGTCGAGGAGCCCGAGTATCCCGATGCCATTGCCGAGTACTTCAAGCCGGGAAAGCGCGTGGCCGTGCTCCGGTCCTTCTCCAAGATCTACGGGCTCGCCGGTCTACGCATCGGATACGCCGTTGCCTCGAAGGAGATCTGCGCCGCGATTGCCAAGGTGCGGCCGGCCTTCGACGTCGGCTCGGCAGCTCAGGAAGCCGCGCTCGCCAGCCTCACCGGCGAGGACGCCGAAGTCGAGCTGGCGCGCAGGCGTTCCTACAACACCGTCGCCGTCGCCGAGCTCGGGCGCATTCTGAGGGCGTTCGGTCTGGACACGCTCGGGCCGGCGGTTGCGAACTTCCTCTTCGTCGATCTCGGCACCGACAGCAGGCCCTTCTTCGAGCAGCTGCTCAAGGAGGGTGTGATCGTTCGTCCGCTGCACAGCTTCGGGGCTCCGACGGCGATCCGTGTGACCGCGGGAACGTCGGATGAACACGCCGTACTGCGTCAGGCTCTGAAGGTCGTCAGACCGAGCGGGCACAGCCCCGAATAAGAGCGACCAGTCGGCCGACCGTCTGCACGGCGTATCGGGAGGGCTGCGTTCGTTTCCGAGTCCGGGACGGGGCTGGTGAGCTCCCTTCAGGGTGGTAGAACCGGTGCGTTAATCGAGAAACGACAATTGTCGTTTCTGTATAGCCGCTTCAGCACAGTAGAATCGTCTAACCGCGAGCTTGGCCGGCAAGCCACGGGAAGACGAGAGCCGGCACGGCCTCAATAAAGCGTGAAAAAAACTTCGAGCCAGACGACTCCGATGGCCTCCGCGGTGGAGGTCGAAGGTGCCGCTGGGCGGCGAGGCGGCTGGACGCGATGCCTGCCTGTCTGTCTGAAGGAGATCGTCTGTGTCGACTCCTGAATCGTTCGGCCGTGGCGACGACCTGATCGAAGAGATCACCGTCTCGGATACCGAGGAGATTGTCGGGCGCGGGCCGATGGAGCTTTTCTGGGCGCGTTTCCGCGAAGACAAGGTCGCGCTAGCTTCGTTCGGCGTGGTCGTATTTGTCGCGCTTATTGCGATTCTCGCCCCGTGGATCGTGAAGCTCGTCGCGCACCCGCCGAACGCGCAGTATCCGGATCTACTCGATCAGAATTTCGGAACCCCGACCGGGCCCTCGCTGAACATGCTCTTCGGAGTCGACACTGTGGGCGAAGACGTGTTTTCGCGGGTTCTCTACGGGGCCCGCGTATCGCTCGAGGTCGCGCTGACAGCAACCTTTTTCTCTGTCTTGATCGGTGTCGTTCTAGGCATGATTGCCGGCTTCTATCGCGGTGTCGTGGACACGCTGGTCTCACGCTTCCTCGACGTCATGCTGGCTTTCCCGGTGCTCTTGTTGGCGATCGGGATCGCCGCGGCCTGCTCGCTTGGAAACGGTTGTCTCGGTGGCCTCGTCAAGCCCGGCCTTCCAACCGTGATCGTGACGATCACGATCGTGAACTGGACCTACATTGGCCGTATCATTCGGGGCCAGGTTTTGTCGCTGCGCGAGAAGGAGTTCGTCGAAGCAGCGCGCGCGAGCGGCGCGAAGGATTCGACCATTCTCTTTCGAGAGATCCTGCCGAACCTCGTCGCTCCGATCATCGTCTACTCGACCCTGATCATCCCGTCGAACATCCTCTTCGAAGCCGCTCTTTCGTACCTGGGGGTGGGCATCAATCCGCCCCAAGCTAGCTGGGGTGAGATGATTGCCGAAGCCACTCCTGTCTTCAATACCGCCTGGTGGTTCTTCGCGTTCCCCGGTGCGGCACTTCTCATCACCTGCCTTGCCTTCAACCTACTGGGCGACGGGATCCGTGACGCGCTGGATCCACGGGAGGCTCAGTAGAACATGCACACAACACCTAGACAAGGGAGCACCATGCACCAACACAGCAAGACACGCCTCCCGGCACCTAGAAGACGCATAGTCACGCTTCTCCTAGTCGTCGCTACGGCGGTCACCTTCGTTGCTGTCGCTGGCCTGCTGGCCGGTTGCGGCAGCTCAAAGAAGACGACGACGACCACTGGTGCCGCGGGGGCCGTTACCCCGCCTCCGCCGCTGAACACGAATGGGAAAAAGGGCGGATCGATGACCATCCTGCTGGCCGGCGATGTCGACAGTATGGATCCGGGGTACGCGTACTACGCGGTCGACTACGAGATCATCTACGCGACCCAGCGGCCGCTGTACGGTTACAAGGCGAACAGCAACACGGTCATTCCCGACCTTGCGACCGCCATGCCAACCGTGTCGAAGGACGGCAAGACGGTAACTGTTCACATCAGGTCGGGCGTTCGCTTCAGTAAGCCGGTGAACCGCGAGGTGACCTCGGCAGACGTCAAGTACGCGATCGAGCGTGGTTTCGCCGGAAACGTCGCCAACGGCTATGCCACGAGCTACTTCGGCGTTCTTCAGGGCGCACCGAAGGTGCTGGCCTCGACCCCTGCCAAGGTGTCGATACCAGGCATCGAGACACCGGACAAGACCACACTGGTCTTCCATCTCACTCAACCGTCTGGTGCTTTCATCGGCGCTCTGGTGATGCCGCTGACAGCTCCGGTGCCGGAAGAGTATGCGAAGGCGTTCGACGCAGCTGCGTCATCGACGTACGGTCAGCACGTTGTCGCGACCGGCCCGTACATGGTCGCCAACGACGCGTCAGGAAACGTCAAGGTTGGATGGAACCCCGGTACGTTCATCCACCTCATCAGGAACAAGAACTGGAACGCGAAGACCGACTTCCGGCCCGCCTACCTCGATACGATCAACTACAAGGAAGGCGCATCGGATCCGACGGTCATGACCCGCCAGATCCTTGCCGGCAGCGCTGACGCCAACGGCGATACGCCTCCTTCGCCGGCCGAGCTGCGGTCGATCCTCAACAATCCGACGCAGAAGAAGCAGCTCTTCTTCATCCCGGTCAGCGGTAGCCGCTACGTGGCGTTGAACACCACGAAGCCGCCGTTCGACAAACTGTTAGTGCGACAGGCGGTTGCCTACGTGCTCGATCGACGGGCGATGCGGCTTACTCGCGGCGGCCCGATCGACGGTGTGATCGCTACTCACTTCCTCGACCCGAGCTTCGCCGGTCTTGGGTTCGAACAAGGGGGAGGGTTCTCGAACCCGTTCCCAAGCGCGAACGATGCCGGTGACGTTGCGAAAGCCAAGGAGATGCTGAAGAAGGCCGGTTTCGCGAACGGTATGTTCACGGGCGCTCAAGTGACAATGGTCTCCGACAACACACCTCCTGGCTCGAACACGGCCAAGGTTGTGGCTGCCGACCTGGCCAAGATCGGCTTCAAGGTGAAGAACATCTCCGTTCTCCACCAGACGATGTACTCGAAGTTCTGCAGCGTCCCGAAGAACGAGCCCAACATCTGTCCGAACGTGGGCTGGCTGCAGGACTTCAAGGACGCACAGACGATCCTGGACGTTCCGTTCAATGGCAAGAGCATCGCGCCTGCGAACAGCAGCAACTGGCCGCAGTTGAACGATCCCAAGATCAACGCTGCGATGGAAGCTGCAGCGAAGCTCACTGATGTGAAGGCTCGCGCCGACGCGTGGGGCAAGATCGACAAGGAGGTCACGCTAACGGCGGCGGCCGTTCCTTGGGTTTGGGAGAACTTCCCGACGCTCTTCTCGCCGCGGGTTGTTCCGCAACTCCAGACCTGGAACGAAGGCGCTCCGGATGTGGCCTGGGTCTCAATCAAATAGCAACGAGTGACAACCGAGAATCACGACTCAGTGGATAACGCTCCCCGGGCTTTGAGCCCGGGGGGCGGCCCCCTGCGCGCGATAGGGGGATCTTTCCGCTGGTTGGCGAACATGCTTCGCTCCTCGTTGTTCCGCTACGTAATTCGCCGTGTTCTCTGGGGAGT
>PMMN01000075.1:0-3984 GCA_003162235.1 Actinomycetota bacterium
TAGACGGCTTCACGCATGGATCTATTTGTAGTCAGGGTGGTGGTGGCGGCAGACCGGATGCTTGTGATCGGGATGAGGGTGCCAGGAGAGGCGCCAGCACCGATAGACGTGGCAGTTGTGATGGCGCCACCAAACCATCGCCAGACCGACGAGGGTGACCTCGCCGACGTCTGAGCCGATGCCGCTCCAGAACTGGTAGCCCTTGCTGGACAGGATATGGACGAAGTAGGTGTAGAACCAGGCCAGCATCAGAAGCTCCTATGGTAGCGAGCCTCGTCCGGGAACCGGTCGAGGAACTCGGGTAGGGAGCGGGGGCTTAGCTGGTTGGCATGCCGTACCGCCACAGGCGCCGAAATCTAAAGATGACTGGCGCGAAGGGGATAGCCCATTTCGATAAACGTCGCGATAGACGTCCAAGAGCCGACGCGCGGATTCGAACCGCGGGCCCTTTCGTCGCGCCAGTCCGAGGAGATCAGGCGACATTTCTGAACACTCGCCCAAATCGGTGCTGCCATATTGCACGTTTCAATAGAACCAGAATGGAAAGCATCTGCGTGGATTAATCGGGACGATGCGGAAAGGCGGCAAAAAAAATGGCTCTCGGATTCTATTTCAGCCCCAGTTCGTTCACACCGGCGACGTACGACGAAACGATCAGCCGGCTCGAAGCGGCCGGCGCTGGAGCCCCGGCCGGCAGGCTTTTTCACGTCGCTCTCGAGGCCGACGGGCAGATCCAGGTGTTCGACGTCTGGGATTCCCAGGAGTCGTTCGAGGCTTTTGGGCCGACGCTGTTGCCGATCATGGGGGCGCTCGGGGCCGATCCCGGCAAGCCGATGGTCTCCCCGGTGCACAACATCATCAAGGGCTGAGCCGCTCGCATACGGTAAGGAGTGACGGGGGCGCCTATCACGGCCAGCATCGAGATCGCTCGACGCCCGGATGACGTGTTTGCCTACCTGGACGATCTTGCGCGGCATAGCGAATGGCAGGAGCAGCTCATCAGCGCGCAGAAGCTCGGCGACGGACCGACCCAGGTTGGTACGAAAAGCGCCGAGACGCGCCGCATGGGCAAGCGCGAGCAGACGACCACCTACGCGGTTACCGAGCACGATCCGCCACGCGTATTCGGTTTCCATGGGACCGACGGCCCGATCCGGGCCGTCGGTAGGGTCACTGTCGAGCCTCTCGGCGGCGGCTCGAGCTCGCGGGTGTCGCTCGTGCTCGATTTCGAAGGCCATGGGTTCGGAAAGCTGCTGCTACCGCTCGTGCGCAGTCAGTCGCGCAAGCAGGTTCCGAAGGACCAGCAGCTGCTGAAGGAACGGCTCGAGAGCGGCGCATAGCTCGCGGCGATATCACGACCTTCGGGTGACATTCCCGCGCGCGGCCATAAGCCTGCCGCCTCCAAAAGGATGCGGCAGCACTCAGAGAAGGTCGCTCGGGGAAAGCACGTCCTCTTCCTCTTCTTCGTGGATGTACCTGGCACCGCGTAGCCAGGAGGCCCAGGCGGCGAGCAGACACATGACGATCGAGAAGGTGAGGATGATCACGAGCCCGTGCTTGAACGGGTCGGAGATGAGCGACGGGAAGAAGCTGCGGCCGGTCAAGTTCGCCTGCTGCGCCGGTGTCAGCGCGGCCAGCACCTTGGGGCCGATCAATGAATGCAGCGGGTTGGAGCCGAGGAAGGCGGCGAAGAGATAGCCGACGGCGGGGAGGTGGGCGAGCGAGTTCGCCGTCCCGTTTGGGACGCCGTTGGCGGTGAGCCCCGCGTAGAGCGAGTGCGGGACGCGGCTCGTGAGCCCGATGATCATCAGAGAGAAGAAGATCGCGATCGAGACCGGCATGCCCGTGTTTTGGAAGGTGACGCGCATGCCGGAGGCGACGCCGCGGTAGCGAGCGGGGACGCTGTTCATGATCGAGGTCGTGTTCGGCGCCGCGAACAGGCCGAAAGCGACGCCGTTGAGAAAGATCGTGAGCGCGAACAGCCAGTAGGCGAAGTTCACCGGCAGCGCCATCATGCCGCCGAAGCTGGCCGCGGCGAGCAGCATGCCGCCGGTAGCGAACGGTCGCGCCCCGAACTTGTCGGAGAGCCAGCCCGAGACCGGCCCGGCGGCGAGAAAGCCGACGTTGAGCGGGATCATGTAGATGCCGGCCCAGAGCGGCGTCCGCTCGAANNTTTCCGGCTGAGAACGGGCGGATGCGGAAGAGGTCGAGGTGGAACATAGGGTCGGCTGTCCGCCGTTCGACGGAAACGAACAGGGCCAGGAGCAGGAGACCGGCGACGATCATCGAGATGACGAACGGGCTCGTCCAGCCCATCGTGTGCCCGCCATAGGGGCGAATCCCGTAGGTCGCGCCGACGAGGACCATCGTTAAGCCGGCGGCGAAGGCGAGGTTGCCGAGCCAATCGATGCGGGCCGGCGTTCGCCTCCCGAGCTCTTTCAGCTTCCAGTACGACCAGACCGTCCCGAAAAGGCCAACCGGCACGTTGATCACGAAGACGAGCCGCCAGTCGTAGCGAGCGAGCAAACCGCCGGCGAGCAGGCCGATGAAGGAGCCGGCGAGCCCGACGACCTGGTTGAGCCCGAGCGCGAGGCCGCGCCTCTCCGCCGGGAAGGCGTCCGTCAAGAGCGCCGCGGTATTCGCCATCAGCATCGCGCCGCCGACCGCCTGCAGCATTCGCAGCACGATCAGCTCGAGGGCGGCGGTCGGCCCCGTCGACCAGACGAGCGAAAGTAGAATCGAGGCGATCGTGAAGACGAGGAAGCCGAGGTTGTACATCCGCACCCGGCCGAACATGTCGCCGAGTCGGCCCAGGTTCACGACCAGCACGGCCGTGACGACCATGTAGCCCATCAGCATCCAGAGCAGGTAGTTGAAGTTGCCCGGGCCGAGCGGGTCGAGGTGGATGCCGCGGAAGATCGCCGGCATGGCGATCATCACGCTCGACATGTTGAGCGTCGCCATCAGCATGCCTAGCGTCGTGTTCGACAACACGATCCAGCGGTAGCGAGGCCCGACCGGTGCGTTGGTATCGCCGCGCCGCGGTAGCCGAAGCCGCTTCATGGCTGAACTCCTTTGTCTGACGCTGGCGCAGGCGAGTGCATCGACTCTGCCGAGACTCTATAGACCTGGCCGCGGCCGTTCATTCAGGTTGGCCTGCGCAACCGTAGGCCACCCAGCCTCATATGCAGCCACGATCCGGTCGAGCTCGGCGCTCCACTCCTCGTCGACAACTTTCCGAGCCGGATCGGCATCGAACCACGCGAGCGAGCGCGCGACTCCCTCGGCGAACGGGACGACCGCTTCCCAGCCGGGCACGAAGCGCTTGATCTTGGCGTTGTCGAAGACCAGCGAGTGCGACTTGTCGCCGAGTAGTCCCGCTCCCAGCTCTGGGTCGATTGCGGCCATGAAGTCGGACGGAATGTGCACGATCTCGGTCTCGAACCCGGCGGCGGCGGCGATCGTCTCGGTGATCTGATTCCAGGTTTGCACCTCGTCGGAGGTGATGTGGAAGCTCTCGCCGGCGGCCTTCGTATTGCCGAGTAGCCCCACCAGCGCCCGCGCGAAGTCGCTGTTGTGAGTCATCGTCCACAGCGACTCGCCGTCGCCGGGGACGATCACCTTCTTGCCGCGGCGCATCCGCTCGACGATCGTGTAGTCCTGGCCCTCGATCGCGGTCGGGATCCAAGTCTCGCCGTAGGTGTAGGACGGGCGCACGATCGTGACCGGAAAGCCGCTCCGCTCGTGCTCGCGCCGGAGGCGTTCCTCGCAGGCGATCTTGTCACGGGCGTAGCGCCAGTGAACGTTCTCGAGCGGTGCCTCCTCGACGAGCGGGAAGAACGGCGACGGAATCCGGTAAACGGTCGCCGAGCTGATGAAGACGTAGTGAGAGACCGTGTCGTGGAAGAGCTCGATGTCGGTCTCGATGTGCTCCGGCACGTACGCGACCCAGTCGGCGACGACGTCGAACTCCTCGCCCCGAAG
>PMMN01000075.1:3992-10968 GCA_003162235.1 Actinomycetota bacterium
GGACGACGATATCCGGCGGCGCGCCCCTCGCCGGCGGAGCCGACTGCGACGGCAACGATGCCGAGATTCGATGAATATCCTGCTCGCGGGTTTATTTTTCGCGCTTTCAGTCAATGACGTAAATATGACTGAAGCTGATGCAACCCCAGCAATCACTATAAAAGAGGGCGATATTGCGCCTGATTTTGAGCTAATGGCTGATGATGGGCGCCAGGTAAAGCTCTCCGATTATCGTGGTAAAACGGTCGCCCTGTATTTCTACCCGATGGACAACACACCAGGCTGTACGACAGAGGCCATTAATATCCGCGATGCTTGGCAGGAGTTCGTCAAGCGTGACGTGGTAGTGCTGGGAGTAAGCTCAGACGATGTAACGTCACATAAAGCTTTCAAAGAGTGCTACGCGCTGCCCTTCACACTCCTTTCCGACCCTGAGCACATCGTTTGCGATCAATACGGCACCTGGGGAATGGACAGTAAGGCCACGCGTTCCACCTTCTTGGTTGATGGATCGGGGCGCGTGCTCAAGATCTGGGCGCTGGTTGATCCCGCTGCACATGCCAAGTGGTTGCTTGAGCAGTTGGATAAGTAGCTCGCGAATATTTAAGTAGGGGTTCACCGGATCGATGAGGCCGAAGCGAATGGTGCGAACCGCTTTGTCCAGCACAATCGAGCGCTAAGCCTGCAGCGCACTAAGTACTGCAACCCCGATCGCGGTCACGATCACGCCCGCGATTCGAATCCGCCCGAGCTTCTCTCCGAAGAGCAGGAAGGCGGCAAGCGCCGAGGTGACCGCGAACTGCGATCCGAGCACCGCGGTGACGGCGATCCCATGTCGGGCGCCGAGCGTGAAGGCGAAGTAGCCGCCGACCTCGGCCAGCCCGGACGCGACGACGAAAGGCGCCGCGCGGCGAGTGAGACGGAGCCGGGAGGCGAGTATGAGCGGTATCGCCACCGCGACAACACCGACGACGCGGGCCGGCAGCACCGCCCAGGCGAGAGGCACTTCTGTGCTTATGCGTCCGGTCGCATACAGGCCGAAGCCGAAGGAGAGCGCCGCGCCGGTCGCAAACAGAACCGCTTCGGTGTCGTTGATCCCCGGCGCCTCCTCGCCGGCGGAGCCGGCCGCGACGGCAACGATGCCGACGACGATCACCACCAGCGCTACGCCCCTGGGCGCGCCCAGAGCCTCGCCGGCGACGACGGCGATGATCGCGGCGATGGCGCCCTCAGTCGAGATGATCGGCGAGGCGAGGCCGACCTTGCCGATGCGTAGTGCCTGGTACGCGAGCAGGAGACCGCCGACGTTGCACACGCCCGAGAGCACGAGCCAGACCACGGTGCTCCCGCCGACGTTCGAGGGAGTGCCCCCGAATGCGGCGATCGGGGCCGTGACGGCGAGGCCGACGATCGTCACCCACGCGAGCACGGAAAACGGACCGATCAGCCGGCTCGCGCGAGAGGAGCAGAGCGTTGTCACCGTCCAACAAACGGCCGCGCCGAGCCCACCGAGAATCGCGATCATGCCTGACTCTAACCGGCGGGCTCGCAAGCCTGGGGGTTGAATCTGACGGTTTGGTAGCGAAACGCGTCGCGCGGGCCTGACGACTTACGTCGCCGTCAGCATCCGCGCGACCGCGAGTTGCGGTGGTTCCCCGATCGAGGGGCCTTGTATGAACCCCAAGTAGACGCCTCGGATAATCGACCAGGAGCGGATGCGCGCATCGTCGAGACCTGCCGCAACGAACGCCGCGATCCGTCGCTCCGTTCGCTCAACGGTCGGCGTAGTTCCGATTGGGTTCCAGAGAAATGGCGGTACGTCGAACTCTGGCTCGCCGATCGCCGCCTTCGGGTCGATCGCTACGTAACGGTCGCCGTGCCGAAGCACGTTGTGGTGATGGAAGTCGCCGTGCACGACCGTCGTTGTCCGCGATCCGAGCGCGTCAAGTGCTCTTCGCGCGTGGAAGACGAGCTCGGACTCATCGGCTACAGCTTCCAGCCATGCGGGGGCAAGGTCGATAACGCGGCGAAACGGCGCTCCCGGAGGCGGCCGGCGCCAGAGCCGCGCGGAGATGTCGACAGCCACTGCGATCGCCTCGTCCTCTGCGACCTGAGAGAGGTCGGTGCCGGGCCGCGCCCGCTCGAGGAGCATTGCCTTTCTGTTCGGGTCGCGGCGCAGAAGTCGCACCGCGCCGTCGCCGTTCCAGAGTTCGAGGGCGTCCGCCTCGTGATCCGACTCCTCGTCTTCCGCGGGCGCGATCTTCAACACCGCGTCGTCACCCGCGGGCGCGACGAACGAATGGCGAGAAAGGTGGAACGGCACTCCGAGCTCAACGCGCCAATCCGCCGCGACCTCGCGTGCAACTCGCTCCAGCTCGTTCATGAGGCCAGCGTGGGGGCGAGCGGCGACATGCCGGGACATTACCCGTCGTGTCGGGTCACAGTTCGGAGCCGCTGAAGGTAGTTGCCGGCGTAGTTGAGCCCAAACCCTCGTATGTTGGGCTCGCCGTCTCGATCGTCCGGGGCGAATTCGGCGCGTGCGCTCCTACGAGCTGTACCTGGCGTCGACACTCGGGCGCGACTTCCCCGCGCGGCGCCGCCGAGCCGGCGACCGTCTAGACGTCACTACGCTCGCGATCGCTTAGCCGGTACGCCTGTCTCGCCAGCCCGCAGGCTAGCTCGCCGGCGATCCGAACAGCGTTTTCCTCGTCGAGGATGCCGAGCAGCACTTTCCCCGCCAGCCAGGCGCAGGTGACCCGGCGCCAGACATCGTGGCGGGCCGGGATCGCGATCAGGTTACGCGCGTCGTCGACGAAGCCGGCCAGGTTCCGGAAGCCGGCCGTCTCCGTGACCGAGTCGAGATAGCGGGCGATGCCGTTCGGGCTGTCGTGGAACCACCAAGGCGGGCCCAGGAGCAGAGCGGGGTAGTGGCCGGCGAGCGGAGCGAGCTCACGGCCGTAGGTGCTCTCGTCGAGGGTGGAGAGGATGAGGCGCAGCCGCGGGTCGTTGCCGTGGGCGGCGAGAAGCGGGCGCAGGCCGCGGGACCAGTCGAGGGCGATCGGGACGTCCGCGCCGATGTCCGTGCCGAAGCGCTTCCGTAGCTCGTCGTTGTAATCGCGCATACTGCCGGCCCGGATCTGCATAACCAAACCGTCCTCGCAACCCATCCGGGCCATCTCCCAGAGCATGTGCGCGCCGAAGCGTCCAGCCTCGTTCGCCGTGACCTCGTCGGACAGCGCTCGCCGGAAGATCGCTTCCGCCTCCCGTTCCGATAGCCTCTCCGTCCGCACCGACTCTGTGGCGTGGTCGGTCGCGGTCGCGCCGAGCGCCTTGAAGTATTCGCGGCGCTCTTCGAGCGCTTCGACGAACGCCCGGTAGTCTCCGATCTCCCGCTCGCAGGCGGCTTCGAGCGTCTCTAGCGACTTGCGCCAATCGGCGGCGCCGAGGTTCGTGACCGCGTCGGGACGGAAGGTCGGTCGCACGCGCTCGCCCCAGCCCTCCTCGCGTAGGCGCCGATGGGCATCGAGGCTCGACCCGGCCGCGTCGGTCGTTGCGAGCACCTCTATCCCGAAGCGATCGAGAAGCGCTCTGGGAGCGAAGTCCGCCGACCCGAGTCGCTCGGCGAGGAGGCCGTAGATCGCCTGCGCGTTCGCGCCCGAGAGACGCTCCTCAATCCCGAACACTTGTGCCAGAGTGCCGGCCGTCCAGAGTCCGCTCGGCGTCCCGTCGAAGAGCTGGAAGTTGTCGGCGAAGCACTGCCAGATCTTGCGGTCGTCCTCTTCCGCCGGCTCGCCGTCCAGTGGCCGGACGCCCAGCTTCTCCAGCCGTATCCCTCGCGAGTAGAGCATGCGCAGCACGTAGTGGTCGCCGGTAACGAAGAGGCGTCCGGGCGGATCGAGGCGCGCCTCCGGGTCGGCCAGGAGCTCGGCCGGGACGTGGCTGTGCGGGCTCACGATCGGGAGTTTCGCGACCGGCTCGTACAAGAAGCGGGCGAGCTTGCGCTCAGGCTCGCTCGCGCCCAGCAAGCGATCGGAGAAGGAGGGCCGGCTAGACGCCAAGGAACGCGTCCATTCCTCCGTCCACCGTCACGACCGTCCCGTTCACGAAAGACGCGCCGGGGCCCGTGAGCCAAAGCACGGTCGAGACGAGCTCGTCTGGCACCCCGAAGCGGCCGGCCGGCGTCGCCTGAACCACTGTCTTCCCACGGTCGGTCAGGCCACCCTCGGCGTCGAGCAGAAGCGCTCTGTTCTGCTCGGCGATGAAGAAACCAGGCGCAATCGCGTTCACTCGAATATGCCCGCCGTAGCGCCGCGCCATCTCCACCGCCAGCCAGCGGGTGAAGTTCTCGACTCCCGCTTTGGCCGCCGCGTAGGCGACCACGCCGCTCGCGGGCCGCCGTGCCGTCACCGACGAGATGTTGACGATCGAGCGTCCTTTCGGCTCGCCCTCATTCATCGCCCGGGCGAAGACCTGGCTAGGCAGCACCGTCCCAAGCAGGTTGAGGCGAACGGCCCGTTCGAAGGCCTCGGCGGGAAGGTCGAAGAAGGGCATGCTCTCGTTGACGATCGCCTCGGGCAGGTTGCCGCCGGCGGCGTTGACGAGCACGTCGAGGCGGCCCCAGCGCTTCAGCACCGCCTCGCGCGCGCTCTCGAGCTGCGTGCGGTCGGTCACGTCGGCCTCGATCCCGATCGCCTCGCCGCCCTCGTGCGCGATCGCCTCGGCGATCGCGTCGATCGGACCGCGCCGGCGCGCGAGCACGGCCACTAGGGCACCGGCCTGCGCCAACCCGCGCGCGATCGCTCCTCCGAGCGCCCCGCTTCCGCCGGTGATGACGGCGACCCGTCCGCCCAGCCCGAATGAGCGCTCGAGATAGCTATCCCGCTCGGGCGTCGTCATCGCTTGCTCCTCACCAATTCGTGACCGAGCCGTCGCGCAGTCGCGCGACCGGTAGGTATGTCCGCTTGTAGGGGAAGCGCTCGAGCAGGCTTTCGTCCAATTTGACCCCCAGCCCCGGCTCTTCGCCTGGGTGCAGGTAGCCGGCCTCGAAGTGATAGGCGTGCGGGAAGACGGCGTCGGTCTCCTCGGTGTGGTGCATGTACTCCTGGATGCCGAAGTTCGGCACCGAGATGTCGAAGTGCAGCGCGGCGGCCAGGCAGACGGGGGAGAGGTCGGTGGCGCCGTGGCAGCCCGTGCGCACGTTGTAGAGCTCGGCCAGGGCAGCGATCTTGCGCAGGTGCGTGATCCCGCCCGAGTGGGCCGCGTCCATACGGATGTAGTCGATCAGCTGCTCCGTGATCAACTGCTGGCAGTCCCAGATCGTGTTGAACACTTCGCCGACCGCGATCGGAGTGGTGGTGTGGCGGCGGATGATCCGGAACGACTCCTGCAGCTCGGCGGGCGTCGGATCCTCGAGCCAGAAGAGCGAACAGTCCTCGACGCGTTTGCCCAGTTCGGCCGCCTCGATCGGTGTCAGGCGGTGGTGGACGTCGTGCAGCAGGTGGAAGTCGAAGCCGAGCTGCTCGCGCACGGTATGCAGGAGCTTGGGCACGAACTCGAGGTAGGGGCGGGTCTCCCAGACCGTCTCGAGCGGCAGCTCGCCCTCCGCCGGCTCGTAGCGAAGCTGCTCTTTCGTGATGCCGTACATCTTCTCCAGCCCCGGCACGAGCGTCTGGGCGCGCACCGCCAGGTAGCCGCGCTCGAGGAAGCCCTCGACCGCGCGCAGGGTGGAGGGGATGTCGCCGCCGTTCGCGTGCCCGTAGACCAGCACTCCGTCGCGCGCCTTGCCGCCGAGCAGCTGGTATACGGGCATCCCGGCCGCCTTACCCTTGATGTCCCAGAGGGCGAGATCGACGGCGCCGATCGCGTTCATCGTCACCGGCCCCCGCCGCCAGTAGGCGCCCTTGTACAGGTACTGCCAGATGTCCTCGATCTGGCCGGCATCGCGGCCGATCAGAAGTGGGCAGACGTGATCGGTGAGGTAACTGGCGACGGCGAGCTCACGCCCGTTCAGGGTCGCGTCGCCAAGGCCGGTCAATCCCGACTCGGTTGTCAGCTTCAGGGTGACGAAGTTCCTGCCCGGGGAGCAGACAAAAACCTTCGCGTCGACGATCTTCACCTGGCACCTACCCTCTCGATCGCTGTGAGCAGGATAACGAGCCTTGGCACCCGGAGCTCCCGCGAGAGCGGCACGATCGTCGCCGGATCGACTCTAGGGCGCTCGACATTTCCCGTCACGTCCGCTAAAAGTTCGGCGATGGCGCGAGCGCGGCTCCTACTTTTCTTCGCCTTCGCCGTGGCGCTATGCGGACCGGCGCTGGCGTCGGGGATAGGCCACAAGCGTTCTCCAGGGCCGGTCGTTCCCAGCTCGGCGCAGGTCGCCGCCGCGAAGCGCTACGCGAGCTCGCGCGCGGGAATCGTCTCCTTCACNNTCGGTCATCAAGGCCATGCTCATGACTTGTTTCCTCAACATGAAGACGATCGAGCACGAGTCGCTCAGCTCGACCGACCGCAGCGAGCTCCATGCCATGATCACGATGTCGGACAACGAAGCCGCGAACTGGGTCTACGACGCGGTAGGAGACGGTCGCCTGTACGACCTCGCGCACCGCCTGGGCATGCGCCATTTCTCGATCTACGGTTACTGGGCGAACGCGCAACTGACTACGAACGACCAGTCTCTGTTGATGGAGAACCTGTCCAAGGCCATCTACCGGCCCTACTACCTCTACGCTCGTTCGCTGCTCTCTTCGGTCGTCTCCTCGGAGAGTTGGGGCATTCCCGAGGTCGCGCGGCCGCACCGCTGGAAGGTCTTCTTCAAGGGAGGCTGGCGAGGAACGGATCGCGGCCAGCTGATCCACCAGGTCGCTCGTCTCGAGCGGCGAGGGAAGATGATCGTCATCTGCGTGATGACCGACGGCGACCCCAGCTCGCTCTACGGTCAGGAGACGGTCGAAGGCATTACGCAGAAGCTGCTCGG
>PMMN01000075.1:11020-83307 GCA_003162235.1 Actinomycetota bacterium
GAGAAGTTGCCCTTGATCATCTCCTCTGCGAGCTTGACATCGCCGGTCGCGATCGTGATCTTTCCTCCCCCGCGTATAGCGTCTCTCGCATTCAAAACCAAGTTGACGAGCACCTGCTCGATCTGGTCACGGTCGGCCGTGACCAGGGCGATCGTTGGGGCGAGCGCCGTAGTGAGCTCGATATCGCTTCGAATCAGCTGGCGCAGGAGCGGTCCTGTCTGCATCACGACCGCGTTCAGGTCGAGGCGGACACGCTTTCCGGCCTCGCGGTGGCTGAAGAGCAGAAGCTCGCGTGTGACCGAAGCCGCATGATCGGCTGCCCGTTTGATCTGCTCGGCCTCTTGGTGGCCGTCGGCGCCCTCGGGGAGCTTCGCCAGTAGGAGTTCGCAGTAACCGATCAGTGCGGTGAGGATGTTGTTGAAGTTGTGCGCCACACCGCCCGCGAGCCTGCCGACCGTCTCCATCTTCTCCGCCTGCGCGAGTTTCTCTGTGAGTAGAGCGAGCTCGCGTTCTTGCTGCTTTCGCTCGCTGACGTCGCGCGCGAAGCCGCAGTTGTACTCCTTGCCGCCGAACTGCACGTAGGTCGCCATCATCTCGACCGGGAACTCGCTTCCGTCCTTGCGCCGGTGCACCGACTCGGTAAAAAAGAAGCCGTCGGTTCGTAGCCGTTCCCAGACGGCTTTCAGAGCCTCGGGCGTGGCTTGCGGATTGAGGAAGCTGGCAGGCTTGCCGATCAGCTCCTCGCGCGTGTAGCCAACGGCTGCGCAGGCGGCGTCGTTGACGTAGAAGCACCTGTTTTCGCTGTCCATCCAGTAGGCGGCGTCGGAGTGCATGTCTAGCGAGTGCGTGAGGAGCGCGATCTGCTCCTCTGCGCGTCTACGTTCGCTGATGTCGATGCCGATCGAGACCGTCCCGACGATCTCGTTGTCCCGGTGCAGGCTGCTTTTCCGCCAGAGGATGTAGCGCTCTTCGCCCGCCTTGGTCAGGATCGGGTTCTCGGACCTGACCGGAATCTCCCCGGCGGTGAGGCGCTGGAACTCCTCCCAGATCTCGGGGTAGCGATTCCTGGGCGCCAGGATCTCGAACCAGTTCTTCCCTTCGAGGTCCTCACGCGAGTAGCCGGCGAGCTCTTCAAAGGCGCGGTTGACAAACTGGATCTCACCCTTGCTGCTCAGCTGTACGACAACGGCGTCGGTAGTCTCGAGCAGATTCTCCGCGAACTCGCGGGCCTCGTTCGCGTTCCCCTCGGCTTGCTTGCGCTCGGTGATGTCCTCGATGACCGCGACCAAGCGGAGGGGCGTTCCGCCCTCGTCGCGCGCCACCGAGACCGATGACCGGCCCCAGACGGACTCGCCGTCTTTGCGAATGAAGCGGTGCTCGAGCGCGATCTCATCACGCTTTCCGCTGATCAGCTCTTCCCGAGCCGCCGCAACTTTCTTGCGGTCGTCCGGGTGCACGGTGTCTCCGATCCGCCGCTTTTTCCACTCGCGCAGCGAGTAACCGAGCATCCGCTCCAGCGCGGGATTGCAGGCGAGATGCCGACCTTCGGGATCGGTTATGGCGACGCCCGCCGCGGTCTCGTCGAAGATTGTCCGCAGCAACTCCTCGGTCACGGGCGACCCGTCGAGTTTGCGGCTCGCGCTCTCGGCCTTTACCGGCGCCGGCTTCCGACTTACGCGTGCGGGTTGCTCGGGCGTTTCCCCTCCGCAGTGTTAGTTGGAACTAAAACCAGCCCGATCAAGGCCGATAGGAGTTCTCTGCCTGCGAGCCTAGCAACTCCGCGACCGCGACGCCTCGAGCCGCGAGCGCGATCCGTGCGAGCGGCTCGCCCGTCGTCAGCTCGCGCAGCGTGGCGCCGTTTTCGAGCTCGGGCTCGACCTCGAGCGGCTCCGGGCTGTAGCTGACGAAGAAGGCGAACACCCTGCCGTCGTCGCGTACAAGGCGGTCGACGTGCACGTCCGGGCGCGCGACCCGGAGCGGTGCGGTGGCGCCCGCCTCGCGCGCGAGCGCCTGGTAGAGGCGAACCGTGTCGTTGGGATTGACAGCTTTGCCCAGCGCGCCCATGTACTCCAGCGGATAGGTGGAGAGCACGATCGCCCCTTCGCCCACACGGCGACGAACCAGCGCGGGACGCCCGTGCGAGTCGACGGCGACGACCTCTGCCTCCTTCGGTTCCAGCGGCAGGAAGGAGCGCCCGTCTTCACTTCCGCGAACGCGGAAGCGAAGCTCCGCTCCGGCCTCGAGCTCGCCGAAGCCCTGCTCGAAGCGCCAGACGATCTCGTCGTCTTCGATCGGGGTGACGAGCCCGTAGCGGAGCAGGTGGCGAACGCCGAAGAACGCGTTCAAATCGGGGTGCCAGAGACCGGGGTGGAAGGGAGTGCGTCCGGGGACGTCGCCGGTGAAGTAGGAGACGTAGACGGTCGCACCGGCCTCGGCTCGCTCCTGCAGCTCTTCCCAGCCCGGGCCGGTCAGCGTCTGCATCGAGGGAGCGATCAGGAGGGCGGCGTCCTCGGCGATTCCGTCCAGCTCGCGCGTGAAGGCCGGCGCCAGATCGGCAGCCCGTGCCGCCACGTAAGACTGGAGCAGACAGTCGCGGATAAGCGGGCGCGTGCCAGGGTCGATGAACGGGTAGCCGACCTCGAGGTAGGAGCTGACGACTATCGCCGTCTTCGTCTCGGCGCGCTCGCAGCGGCCCAGCTCGATCTTGTCGAGCAGCTTCCCGAGCGCGGTCATCTCGGCGAGCTGCGGCTTCGGCCGGCCCTGCGCGTCCACCAGTCCGAAGCGGAGCTCGAAGGCATGGTGGCGGTACGGATCCTTGTCGACCCGGTCGAAGTCGGTGTTGTTCCAGGCGATCCAGCCCGTGGCGCCGGCGAGCAGAGTCGTCGTGAGGACGTGGCGGTAGTAGTCGGCGATCGCCTCGTCGTCGGCGAAGGCCGAGGTGGCGCCGAACTCCTCCATGATCACCGGCAGACCGAAGTGGTCGAGCTCGCAGACGAAGGCGGCCGTGAGAAGCTGGCGCCACTCGTCGCGCTCGTGCGGGTAGACGTGAGGGCCGACGAAGTCGATCAGGTTCTTCACCTGGCGCAGGCGGAAGCCGTTTTCTTTGCCGCTCGTCTCGATTCCCCAGGCGCCGTCGCCCGGCGAGACAGGCTGCGTGCCACCGGCGTCCCTGACCGCTTGCACGAGTGTCTTGACCCAGTTCGTGACGGCCTCGGGCTCGGACGGGCCGGCGTAGAGCGGCATCTCGTTCGTCAGCAGCCAGGCCACGATTGCGGGGTGCCCGGCGAAACGCTCGACCACCGCACGCACGTAGATGGATTGCTGCTCGAGCATGAACGGGTCGGCGTAGAGGTCGCGCCCCTCGCGCCAGACGGGGTCGCGGTCCTCGCCCGACATGTGCCCGACGATGAAGGTGGGGATCGTCTTCATCCCGGTCTTCGCGCTGAGGTCGAGGAAGACCCCGTAGAGATCGAAGAGGCTCTCGTCGAAGATGCTCGGCTCCGGCATGAACTGCGGCCAGACGAGGAAGGAGCGGGTCAGCCCGATCCCGTGCTCGGCGAGCTGGCGTAGCTCCTGCTCGACCACGTCGGCGTCGAACTCCAGCCACATGTCCGGCCCGCCCGCCCGCGACCAGTAGTTGACCCCAAGCCAGATCTCCGGCCTCGAGGCGCCGCCGAGCTTTAGATTGGGACGCTTCACCTCTGACTCCCCTCACTGTCCGCGCGACCGGACTTCACGCCGTCGCAGTGCCTGGGATCGTAGTCGAGGAGCCGCGACGGGACTACGGAGCGGATCTACGCGGGAGATCGTCAAGGAGTTGGGGCGCTGAGTTCCAACTTTCAGTTCCAACAAAGTCTCGGCGGGATGGCACTGTTTGCGGTTCTTCGGCTGCGGCGGGGCTCTGGCCCGCCCGTATCAGGCTCGCGGCGCTCGGGTGCGCCAGCGGAAGAGGGCGCTCGTGACAGTCCCGAGCAGCCAGCCGAGGATGGCGCTGAAGAGGACGATCCAGACGAGCGAGGTCGTTGACGAGCCGAACACCCAGTTCAGCTTGACCTGACGCGTGTTCGCGATCACGAGCGCGACCAGGCACACGATCAACGCGACCGTGAAGAGCGCATAGAGGTGGAAGCGGATCCGCCGGGCCTTGCGGCTCAAGCGCGCTCCGCGTGTCTCGATGGCAGTCGCTGCCGCGGCGGGGGTCTCGGTGACCTCCGGTGCGTCTGCGACGGCGGGCTCACCGTTCGGAACGGCGTCGGAAGTGGGACGTATGGTGGTCCTGTTTTTTCCCCAGGGCATGGTTTCTCCGTTCATTGGGCTAAGGAGCGCAGCTGAGTTGTGCCCAGGTCATTGCCGAATCTCGACCGGAGCCCATCGCGCAAGTCGGTAAGAGTTCTCCCCGAGCCACATCTCGGCTGACCCGGAGCCAGCCTGGTCGAGCCATCGATCGACCGTTTCCAAGACGCCGAGGACGATTCGGTCCGATTCCACCTCGACCCGAACATCGACCTCCGGGCGATCGTCCCAAAGTGAGATGCAAGCAGTGCTAAGCGCGGTAGTCAGTCGTTCGGCGAGCGCGCTCGCACTGCCGGCGTCCGGTAATACGATCCGCATCTCCATCTCGATCCTCCTCAAGCCGGCCGACGGAAATCGCTCCGCCCTGGTTGCTGAGGGTGGATCTGCGCGACGCCGATTCCTTTTGCAGTCGCGGGATTGCGTGCGAAGCCGATCGTTTTGGCTCGCGCGATCAGTGTAGCGCGCAACGTCTAGAATTAGTGATCTAAAACCTCCCAGCGCTTGAGTCGATGACCGGTAAAGAAATCTCGCATCTGCGCATCCTGATCGCAAACGAGCGCAGAGACCGGCTCGAGCTGCTCGCCCAAGTCGTGACCGGTCTCGGCCACGAGGTGATCGCCCGCGAGATCGACGTCCGAGAAGTCGGCGCCGTGACCGCTCGAGAAAACCCCGACGTTGCGCTCGTCGGGCTCGGGCTCAGCTCCGACCATGCACTCGGGCTGATCGCGGAGATCGTCCACGAGTCGACCTGCCCCGTGATTGCGCTGCTCTCGGCGACAGATCCCGCCTATATCCACGAGGCGGCCAGGCGAGGCGTCTTCGCCTATATCGTCGACGCCGATGCCGAGGAGCTTCAGAGCGCGATCGACATCACCCTCCAACGCTTTACCGAGTACCACAACCTGCAAGGAGCATTCGGGCGCCGGGCCATGATCGAGCAGGCGAAGGGCATCCTGATGGAGCGTTACGCGTTGAACGAGCAGAACGCGTTCGAAATGCTACGCGACCACTCGCAGCACAACGGCCACAAGCTCGTCGACGTGGCCGAGGCGATCGTCTGTAGCCACCTCCTTCTGGTGCCGCCGATACCGCAGCCGCCGGACTAGCGCTTCCCATCCAGCTCGGCAAGATCGAGGAGCGTCGGCCGGACGAAACCGTCAGTATCGTTTTCTCGATCGCCAAAGAGCAAGGCGGAGTTTGACGCTGGTAAAGGACGTACGTTCCTGTTAAGCTTTTCCTTGCAGCGCCCCATTAACCGGCGCAGCATTCAGTAGCGGCGGCCATAGCCATTGGCCACCGCGAGAGGTCCGCCCTCAGCAGAACAGGTCGGAGCAGGCCGACTGGCGACCCCTCTTGGTCGGCAATGTTGGAGTGCTAGCCCAGGGAGACCAAATATGAAGCTTTCAATCTTCAAGCGCCGGCCGGGCGCGAGAAGTTTACGCTCCCGCGCCACATGGGCGACAGCTCTGTTCGTGCTGTTCGGGCTCGGGATGCTGGTTGGACTCGTTGGCGGCGCCTCGGCGGCGGCGACATCTGTGGGGCTCGGGACCGCAGACAGCTTCGCGGTCCTGGCCGGCGCCGGTATCACCAACACCGGTCCAACCACGGTCACCGGCGATCTTGGGACCTTCCCGACCACGTCGATGACCGGAACCGCGTCGCTCACCGTGACCGGGGCTAACCACGCCGGCGACGCAGTCACGCAAGGGGCGAAGACCGATCTGATCACCGCCTACAACACCGCGGCCGGCGAGGGGCCGACTTCTCCGATCGCGGCCGATCTCGGCGGGCAAACCCTGGCGCCCGGGGTCTACAACTCCGCCTCCTCGGTTGGACTCACCGGGACGCTCACGCTTGACGCCGGCGGCGACCCGAACGCCGTCTTCGTCTTCCAGGCGGGCTCCTCGCTCACCACAGCATCGGGGAGTCAGGTGAGCATGATCAACGGCGCCCAGTCCTGCAACGTCTTTTGGCAGGTAGGCAGTTCCGCGACGCTTGGCACCGGCTCCACCTTCCGGGGCACTGTCATCGCGTTGACAAGCATCACCGTCACCACCGGCGTGACAGTTGACGGGCGAGTGTTGGCTCGAAACGGAGCGGTCACACTCGACACCGACACGATCGCAAGGTCGACCTGCGCTGCTACGCCGCCCACGACAGCCACCACAGGGACAGCGACCACGGGGACAACCACGACGGGGACAACCANNAAGAAGGCGGCCGCGAAGAAGGCTGCGGCGAGTCGTAGTCACGCCCGACCAGCCCGCAAACGCGCCGCCTTTACAGGTTGAGCGATGTCCCCCTGGATCCCGAACGGGTCCAGCGACCAAGAGCGGGCGGCGATGCCGCCCGCTCTTCTCGTTTTTCGTGCAACCAGGTATTAAGAGCGGTGACCGTGCGCACCCACTGTTTACGGCTCATACTGCCAACGCTCGTGCTGTTCGCCGCGACGTGGACGGGAGCGGCACCGGCGCGCTCCGTCACTCCGGCGGTCGTGAGGCCGATTCAAACGTTGGCGGCGCTAAACAGCGCGCACGAGGCGTTCTCGAAGCCCGCTAAAGATTCAGCGCGGCTTGGTGTGGTAGGGGCGCGGCGGCCGATCACGGGGGAGCGGACGGTGCTTCCGGTTCTCGGTCACGGGACCGGCGCCGACGGGCTCCGGTGGCTGCACGTCAGGCTCCCCGGGCGCCCGAACGGACATACGGGCTGGATCAAACAACGTGGGACGGTTGCCTCGAAGACGAGCTGGCATATCGTCGTCTACACCTCCAGGCGACGCGTGATCTTCTACCAGTGGGGCCGCCGGGTGCGAACCGTCGAGGCAGTCGTGGGCAAGCCGTCGACGCCGACGCCGCACGGCAAGTTCTTTGTCGAAGAAGTGATCCAGTTACGCGCCGGCGATGTCGGCGCGCCATTCGCGCTCGCATTGAGCGCTCGCTCCAACGTGTTCCAGGAGTTCGAAGGCGGCCCGGGCCAGATCGCCCTGCACGGACTGGCGAACGTCGGCGGCGTTCTCGGCAGCGCCGCGTCCCACGGTTGCGTGCGCCTCGACGGCAGCACGATGCGCTGGCTGGTTGTCCGCATCGGCCCCGGCGTGCCGGTCACCATCACAAGCTGAGCGACCGGACTTCCGTCCCGAAGTCCTCTAGCATCCGCGGCTCAACCACTTCAAACGCGCATCCCTAACGGGATAGGCCTTTAATCGGTGAGCCTTCGCCCCTCGGCCGCGCGCCGCACCGTCTCGGCGATCCGCTCAGCCCGTTTCTCCGGGCGCTTCACGTTGGCGATCCAGTACAGGAACATCTTCCGCGCCGATGGCGAGAAGGTCTCGAAGTTCTCGAGCGCGGTCGGGTTCGAAGCCAGGGCCCGGGCGAGGTCGTCGGGAACGATCAGGTCATCGACCTGGTCGAGCGTGTTCCAGCTTCCGTTCTGCTTCGCCAGCTCGATCGCGGCGAGCCCGGCCGGCGCCATCTTCCCCTCGGCCTCCAGTTGTGCCACACGCTCCTTGTTGATCCGCGACCAGGTACTGACCGGCTTGCGGCGCGAGAAGAGCTGTTTGTAGCGAGCATCGTCGAGCTTGCGCACCGTGCTGTCGATCCAGCCGAAGCAGAGCGCCTCTTCGACCGCCTGCTCGTAGGTGAGCGTCGTGACCGTATTGCCCTTTTCCCCGATCGCCAGCCAGACGCTCGCCGCCGAGTCTGCGTTCCGCGTCAGCCAGGTGCGCCATTCGCCGCGGTTCGCCGGTTCCAACAGCTCCAGCTCGTCCAGTCCGCCCATGGCGTTCTTCGCTTTCCCTTTGAATGGCCTACCTCAGCGGCCGTTGACCGAGAAGTGCTGGTAGTCGCGGTCGCCGCTCCAGTAGCCGCCCCAGCCCCAGCCGATCGAGCGGAAAGCGTTGACGAGCACGCCGCCCGGATAGGCCATGCCACGCCTGATCTGTGAGCGGTTCAAGTACGGGCGGCTAGCTCGGTGCGCCACCGAGCCACTCGCCGTGACGTAGGGATTCTCGATCGGGTCGATGTCGATCGCCAGGCCGTAGGCGTGGTTCGACCAGGCGGACGAACCGGTGGCCTGGCGGCAGTTGAAAGACGAGGTGTTGTCGGCCTCGATCGANNCGGTAGAGCTTCCGGAAGACGGCGACAACCTGCGTTGCCACGTTCTTGTTGACGACGAGCCGGCCGGTGTGCGAGCGGCGGTCGAAGCCGCGGTAGCTGAGTGTCAGCAGGCGCAGGTCCGAGAGCGGCACGGGGCAGCCGCGGTGCCAGGAGACGCCGGTCATCTGCGCGCGCAGTTCCGGAGCAAGCGGGGCGATCTTGCTCTGGAAGGGGGCGGTGGCAATCGAGCTCGACGCGCCCGCGACGAGAGTCGCTGCGAGCGAGATCGAAACGAGCGCCAGTCCGAAGAGCCGGTTCATCGAGCGCAGGGTATCGGGCGTGCCCCGGTAGGCGGCGCAGGAAACGCAGCGAGGGCTTTTCGCTCCGGTCGATTACGATCCGTCTACAGGTGATGAACAAACGTTCGGCGACAACTCTGGCTTGTGGGATCTTCGCGCTTCTTCTAGCCGCTTCGGGCCTTGGCGCGTCGGCGGCCACCCGCGGCGCCAGACACCCCTCGGCCGCGGTCACGCGGAGCATGCTGCGAGCTGTGCACGAGCGGCTCTGTTTCAAGCAGAACGCCTGGCTCAGCGGCAGCGATCGGCACTACGGCCTGATCGTCACCCAGGTGTCCTGCGGCGGTTCCTACTTCGAACACTGGTGGCTGCGGCGAAAGAGCCTCTCCGCGAAGGCCGCCTGGACGGTCATGAACGAGCGCCGAGGCACAATCGACAAGCGCGCCGGCTGCACGAGCGTCAAGCGCGTCCCCGCGGACATCCGCTGTAAATAACCGGCGGCCCGGAGAGCTTTCCCAGCTTTCGCCTTTCTCCGAGGCTCGCGCTTCGCGTAAGGTGTTTCCCGTGCATAGCGCCCGCGTGATCGTCGCCGCCGGGCTCATCCTCTTCACCGTCGCCTGTAGCGAGAAGAAGCAGCAAACCGGGCACAGGCTCGTCTCGCCCGCGGAGTTCGCCCAGGTCATGGCCGAGCCCGGAACCGTGACGCTCAACGTGCTCGAGGCGAACGCTCCCTACATCGCCGGAACCGATCTGAAGATCCGGGTCGATCAGCTTTCCGCTCGTCGTGCCGACCTGCCGCCAACCTCGACCAAGCTGGCTGTCTACTGTTGGAGCGGCCACACTAGTTCGCTAGCCGTCCCGGTTCTCGAGCAGCTCGGCTACACGAACATCGCCGAGCTCGAGGGCGGGATGCAGGCCTGGAGCGCGGACGGGCGTAAGCTCGTCGGTGGCTTCAGCTGAGATCCCAACCGAGGCGTTCGAGCTCGCGAGCGATCAGGGGTGCCAGCTTGGCGTGACCCGAGGCGTTCGGGTGCAGGCCGTCGACGAAGTCCTCGGGCTCGAGCGCGCCGAAGAGGTCGAGAAAATCGGCGGCGCGCGCGCGAGTGAGTTCCTCGATGATCGCGTTGAACGCGAGCACTTGCCGGTTCGAGACGCCGTGCGACTCGTTCGACTCGTCGACGTTGAGGACTCCGAGCGTGAGGATGCGCCTGGTGAAGCGCCCCGCCTCGGAGAGGATGCGGTCGTAGCGCTCGCGGAAGAGAGCGTTGTCGGTTCCCGCACTCCCTTGCCAGCCGAGGTCGTTCGCGCCGAGCGCGATCACGATCACACTCGCGTTGCGGGCCGCCGCCTCCGGGCTGAGCCGGCGCAGGAGCTGCTCGCTACGGTCGCCGTCGACGCCGAGGTTGTAGACGGAGATCCGTTCGCGTGAGTTGAAGTCGAGCCTCAGCCGCGCGACCCAGCCGCCGGCCTCGCGATCGTCGGACCCAACGACGATGCTGTCGCCGAAGACGCACAGCGTCGGCCAGGTGATGAGCTCGTTCGTTTGCACGGCCTCGAGACGGCGGTTGCGCTGGTAGGTGATGCTACCGGAGTCGGCTTGAATCCTCGCCCTCCGGAATGGAGAATCCCGACAGGAGGTCGCCCATGGAATTCCTAACAGTCGAGATCGAGAAGCCCGAGGACGTGAACGTGATCCTCGGCCAGTCGCACTTCATCAAGACCATCGAGGACGTCTACGAGGCGCTTGTGGGCACCTCTCCGCATCTGCGCTTCGGGATCGCCTTCTGCGAAGCGTCGGGTCCTTGCCTGGTGCGCCGCGCCGGTAACGACGAAGCCTTGGTGGAGCTCGCGGTCAGAAACGCATCCGCGATCGGCGCGGGGCACTCCTTTGTCGTCTTCCTCCGCGAGGGCTTCCCGGTCAACGTTCTGAACCAGCTCAAGCAGGTCCCCGAGGTCTGCCACATCTTCTGTGCCACGGCCAACCCGGTCGAAGTGCTGGTGTTCGAGACGGAGCGGGGACGCGGGATCGCCGGCGTCGTGGATGGCGCGAGCCCGCTCGGGGTCGAGAGTGACGAGGATGCCGTCGCACGCCACGAGCTGCTGCGGAAGATCGGCTACAAGCTGTAGAGATGGTTCCAGGNNCTCGGTGGCGGGCGGCGGAGAGAAGCGCCCTTAAGGATCGTCGCTTGGCCTGCTTCCGCTTGGCGCGCTCAGCGCATCTGAATCCGGTTGCCGGTGATGAAACCCGCCGCGGGCGAGCAGAGGTAGGCGATCACTTCGGCGACGTCCTCGGGTTGCGCGTAGTGACCGAGCGGGCTGGCCGCGATCGCCTCGCGCTCGACCTCGGGCGTCATCCAGCCGGTGTCAGTATGCGGCGGATGAACGAGATTGGCCGTCACTCCTTGTTCGCCGAGCTCCCAGGCGGCCGACAGCGTGATGCTCTCGAGCGCGGCTTTGGCGGCGCCGTAGGAAACCTCACCCGGGAAGCCGTCACGCCCGCCCGAGGTGAGCGCGACGATTCGGCCCCAGCCAGCCCCGCGCTCTTTGTGACGACGGGCGAACTCGGCGATCAGGAGAGCGGTCGCGCGGGCATCGACGCCGAACTGGGCGGTGAACGTCTCGGCGGTGACGGGGTGGAGTGGCCGGCCGACCTTATCTTCGCGCCCGCTCGAGAAAGTATCCGGGCACTGCCAGCCGGTGGCGTTCAGGACCATGATCTCGATCGGCCCGAGCTCCTGCTCGGCGTAATCGAACAAACGCGTCGACGCTAGCTGGTCCACGAGGTCGGCCTCGAGTGCCTCGGTCCGGCCACCCTCGAGGCGGATGGCATCGACGACCCGCGAGCCGTCGCGCGAGCGGGCCTCGCGGTAGGCGGCCGGAAAGGTCGTGTCGTCCTCGGGATCGCGCATGGACAGGTACGTGATGAGAACAGCAGCGCCGCGGCGTGCGAGCGATACGGCGGTCGCCGCGCCGATTCCCATGTTGGCGCCCGTGACGAGCGCGGTGCGATTACTCAGGTCGTACGGGTTCGATTCGGCACGAGCAGACATCTGTTCCTCCGGAGGTAATAGAGAGAGAAATCGATCCGGGCGGGCATCAGAGTCTTCGCATGACGGGATTGTATTCGTAACGGCCGCACTGGGCTGTTACGGATTGAGCCTACGAACTGGTTCGGTCGAGGAGAGAGCGGCGCCGGGCTCCATGTAGCGCCGCACCACCCGAGCCCGGCGCCTTCTCTCGGGAAGCCGATCGGCCTCCTCCTACTTACGACCGCGTCGGCGCGACGGAGCCTTTTCCGGTGGCTCGGGTGCCGCGGTGGGCTTCAGTTCTGGCGAGGCGCTTAGATCCTCCAGCGCCTGCTGGTACTCCTCGCGGCTCATCTCGCCGCGCGAGTAGCGCATGCGAACGATTGCGAGCGGCTTGTCGAACCCATCCGGCTGATCCCAGCCCAGGTGGCGGTGGTGCCGTCGATGTCGGCAGCGATCGGCCAGAAGTAAGACCACGCCGACCAGAGTCGCGATAGCGAGGCCGAGGATGGCCCATTCGACCGAGCTCGTGCCGGTGTTGTGTGGCTGCGGTTGAGCGCCGAAGATGCCGCCGTTACGCATCATCGGACCCAGGAAGCCTAGGAGTTCATTCAGGAGTTTCAGGATTGGTTGAAGTTGGTTCATGACTTTCATGATTGTCATCCGCGTGTTAAGCGAACGCAAGCCCGGGTTAAGGTCAGGCTAAGCGCGCCGCGGCGGAGTAGGTCGTTCTGAAGCGACTTCGTCAAGCTCGCTAGCCTGGAGATCGGGGTAGACTGGGCCGGTGAAGGAGGCCGCGCCGCCGAACGACTTCGCGAAGGCTCTGTTCGCGCCGCTGGCGCCGAACTACGACCGCTACGCCAGCCTCCTCTCCTTCGGCCAGGACCCACGCTGGCGCCGCTTTCTGGTCTCGCGCATAGACGCCGGCGAAGGCGATCGGATTCTCGACGTAGCCACAGGTACCGGCGCGGTTGCGATCGAGCTTGCCAGGCATACCGGGGCTCACATCGTCGGGCTCGACCAGAGCTCGCAGATGCTCGCGGTCGCGGGTGAGCGCGCCGCTCGGGCCGGTCTCAGTGGCCGCATCGAGCTGGTTGAGGGACGGGCCGAGTCTCTCCCTTTCGCCGACGGATCCTTCTCGGCGCTCAGCTTCACCTATCTGCTCCGCTACGTCGCCGATCCGGCGGCGACGATGCGTGAGCTGGCGCGCGTCGTGCGTCCCGGCGGCGTCGTGGCCTCGCTCGAGTTCGCCGTGCCCACACGCCCGCTTCCACGTCTGGCCTGGGAGCTCTACGTTCGCGCGGGACTCCCGGTGGCGGGAACTCTACTCTCGCCCGGCTGGGGCGAGGTCGGGCGCTTCCTCGGCCCGAGCATCCGCGACTTCTACTCCCGAGGCGGGCTGGAACGAACACTCGACTGCTGGCTGCGCGCGGGGATCGGAGAGCTTCGCTACCGGCGGCTCTCGCTCGGAGGGGGAGTGGTGATCTGGGGGAGACGCCGGTGACGACACAGGCACGTCCGGCCTTCTATGCGCTCGCTCCCGGCGGCTGGCGCGATTACCTGACGCTCCTGCATCCGCCCTACACGCTCTGGCACCTCTCTTACGTGGCTATCGGCGCCTCGCTCGCTCCCGGTCTGCAGCCGCACCGTCTCGTCTGGGGGCTGGTTGCGTTCTTCCTGGCGATGGGAGTCGGCGCGCACGCGCTCGACGAGCTGAACGGAAGACCGCTGGCGACCCGGATTCCGCGGGGCGTACTCGTTTCGGTGGCGATAATCTCGATCGGAGGAGCGGCGGCGATCGGGGTTGGGGCGGCGCTCGCCTGGACGCTCTGGCTAGCGCCCTTCGTCGTCTTCGGTACCTTCATCGCGGTCGCCTACACGCTCGAGTTGGCCGGCGGATTTTTCCACGGCGATGTCTGGTTTGCGCTCGCCTGGGGCGCCTTCCCCGTGCTAACCGCCTACGTCGGCGCGGCCGGGACGCTGCGCGCCGAGGCCGTGCTGGGCGCTCTCTTTGCCGCCCTCTTCGCCGCGCTCCTCTCGGTCGCCCAGCGCCGGCTCTCGACTCAGGTTCGCGCGGTACGCCGACGCGCGAGTGGGATTTCCGGTTCGATCCGCTACCGCGACGGAAGTGTCGAGGCGATCGGAGAGCAGACGCTTCTTGCCGCTCCCGAGGCGGCGTTGCGGGCGTTGACCGCCTCGGTGATTGCGCTTGCCGTGGCGCTCGTTGCGTTCAGGTTCGTTTGAGTACGTCCCAAGCGTCCCGGGGAGGTTTTAGAAAGGTCCGACGTGGAACACGAGGAGTCCATTTCCTCAACGATCCAATGCGGAGGTCGAAATGCCTACCATCATCGTGCGTCACACGGTCAAAGACTTCGACGCCTGGAAGCCGTACTACGACGAGCACGCCACTAGTCGCGAACGGTACGGAATCCACGATGGCGGTCTGTATCGTGAGGCCGAGGAGCCCCGTAACGTCGTCATGGTCTTCCAGACCGACGATATCGACCGGGCGCAGGAGTTCTTCGCGAGTGAGGAACTGCGCGAGACGATGCAGAAAGCAGGCGTCGTCTCCGAACCGACCGTCTGGATCTTGAACGCGGCCTGAACCGATTCTCTTTCGGCTGGTGCGGATGGCCTGGCGACAACCTGAGCGCACACTTTCGCGAGCTCCTGCGGGCACCCGGACTTCAATCTTGCGAGAACTCTCGAGGGAGAGGCCTGTGCGCCTCAGGCCCGGCCCGGCTCTGCGAGTGTGTTGACGAGCACTCGACGAAGTGAGCCCAATCCGACCGGCGCGCTCGTCGGCGCGATACCGGTCTGAGCGGCGGTAGAAAAATGCTCGGCCGACCATTAAGCTCCACGCTATGTGGGACGTACTCGAGTGGCACAACGGCACGCTCAGCATCGCTTGGTGGGCCGTGATCGTGCTCATCATCTTCTTGCTCGGCATGGCCGGACACGGTAACCGGCACCGGCGCAAGTAACGCCTCTTAGTGCGCGGATGTGGCACCACCACCGCTCGGCGGCGTATCGGGTGATGTGGTTGCAGGCTTAGGTCCGCAGCGCCGGCGAGCGCCGAACACGGTGTCCAGGGAGGGGAAGAGGTTTTGATTCGAAGTCACGCAGGATTATTTCGCCGGTCGCTCGTCGCTACTACGTTGCTCGTGGCGATTGCGCTCCCGGCCGGTGCCGCCGTTGCGGCGCGAACCGTTACGGTCGGCGCTGCCGCCAACGGTAAGACCCTAGTGCTGAAGAAGGGCGATACGCTGGTCTTGCGCCTGGCCTCGAACCCGACGACGGGCTTCGGCTGGTGGGTCGTCTCGAAGCCGAAGGCGCTGAAGCTGCTCGAACGCATCTTCGTCATGTCCGGTAAGCCACCGCACCCGCCCGGTCAAGGTGGAACTTCCGTCTTTCGCTTCTCGGTGCGATCCGGACAAGGCAGGCTCAAGCTCGTCTATCGACGCTCCTGGGAAAAAGGAACGCCGCCCTTCCACTCATTCGTACTCTCGATCCGCGCAAATTAGGTCATCGGCGCCCGGATATCACGGGGCAACGGCCGGTAGGCGCGCTCCGGCGGAGCCGAGCATGAGAATACGTGTATTCCCTGATTGAAGTCCGGGCGATGCCGTGGGAAGATCCTCGAGCGTCGAGCACGGAACGTGAGTAGGTCGATCCTCCTCCGGGGGGCAACGGCAGAAGCCGGAAACGGCAGAAGCCGAGGTTCCTAGGAAGAGGGGACGAAAGCGTCACCGGCTCGGCGCTCTTTTTTTTGGACCTCTGGCGAAACGAAGCACTCGCCGTCTGGCCGCGCTCTTAGGGCGAGACACACCGCGCAAGGCTTTGACGAGACTCTTCGTTATCCCCGGAAGCGGCGGGACCCACCTCTTCTCACCCTTCCACGGGGCGTAGCACGGTATCGAGATCAGGCGCTCGGGAATGTGCCGGCAGCGATTTGTTTTTGTTCGCAGGCGCTCTCGATGGCGATGTGCGGAGTTGTGCCGACGCCAGTAGCCGGCTTCCGTTCCGTAGAGATCGCCAGGTCGCGCAGGCGTGCGGCGGGTCCACCGGGCACCGCTTGCGTTGGCGAGAGGAGAGGCGTCCGAGACTAGCCGGCGCTGACGGCCTGCGCTCGGGAAAGCTCCGGCGCAGCTTCGTCGATCACGGAAACGTCTGCGTCGGGGTAGAGCACGCCCCAGACGCGTAGGTAGATGGCGGTCTCTCTCCGGGCCATCTCGCCCGGCCTTCCCTCGTCCGGTACGAGAAGCTCGATCTCGTTCGGACCGGAGACAATCGTCGCCTGGCCGAGGCTTTCCAAGAAGGAAGCCAGACGCTCTGTGTAGATCGGTTCGCCGAGTCGCAGTTGCATAGTCCGCAGCAGGTTGGGGCTAGATGTAGTTTCGTCAGGCGAGAGTGATCGCGCATCGCTCGATTGGTGGAATCGAAAAAATCGGTTGTGGCTGAAAGTTCCTGGCGATTTTTGCCTGAAGCTGGCCAATTCCAGCTTAAAGTTTATTTACGCTATGCTCAGGTTGCGTTCACGAAGTTTTGATAGCCTGATCACGCTGGCGCTGCCTCGAGCGGCGTCAGGCCGAGGCGGCCCGACCGATTCTCGCGGGCGTCGCCGGTCTTCGTTAGCACCTAGGAGGTTCATCTTCGTGTTTCGCAGCAATGCTCTGCGTATGTTGGCGGTGGCGATCGCGTTCGCGTTCTTGCTCGGGCCCACGTATGCCGTCGCCGCGAGTAAACGAACAGCCGAGGTCAGGCAGATCCAGCGGCTTCGGATGTCGACCTGGCACTGGCAGAAGGTAATGGGGGTCGGCCGAACGCCGACGAGTCAGAGTGAGAAGTGGGCGGTCAGTACCGCCTATCGACACTGGATGCTCAGGCTCTGGAGGAATCGGGCCACCCGTGTCTGGCACCGGGTCGTGCATGTTCCGCACAAGGCCCAATGGCTCTGCATCCACCGCGGCGAAGGCAGCTGGAACGCCAATACGGGCAACAGCTACTACGGCGGACTGCAGATGGATCTCTCCTTCCAGCGCTCTTACGGCGGCTACCTGCTCCACTTGAAGGGGACTGCTAATCGCTGGAGTTCCTATGAGCAGATGTGGGTTGCCGAGCGCGCCTATAAGAGCGGCAGAGGCTTCTACCCCTGGCCAAACACCGCCCGCGCCTGCGGGTTGATCTAAGGGTCTATCCCGCTAGGCCTACACGCTCGAAGCGGCCNNAGCCAGCGGCGGTCGCGCTCGCGGTCGAGCTCGATGAAGAGGATTCGCTGCCATGTCCCGAGCACGATCTCACCACTTTGAACCGGGATAGACTCGCCCGCTGGTCCGAGCAGCATCGCCATGCAGTGGGCGTGTCCGTTGCCGGCTTCCATATCCTCTTCGCAGATGTTCTCCGTGCGCCGATCCCAATCGTCGTGGGCGTAGTAGCCCTCGCGCGGGACGAGCCGTTGCAGGAGCGAGGCGAAGTCCTCGAGGAAGCCGTTCTCGAGCTCGCTGATGCGAATGCAACAGGTCGTGTGGGGCGAGTAGACGCAGGCGATCCCGTTCTCGATGCCGCTCTGACGCACCGCCTCGACCACCTCGTCGGTGATGTCGGTCGCTGTCAGGCTGCCGGTCGTCCGCAGCTCGCGCTCGTGTAGGAACGCTCTCACGGAGCTTAATTGTGCGCGAGAGATCGACTCTTCGCCACTCGAAGGCGTCGCTTGCCACCAAATCGAGCGCCCGGCGCCCGTTTTCGTCCGCCCAGAGTTTGCAGAGAAACTCGTAAACGAGGAAGATCTACGGGTGACCTGGGCGAAGCTAATAAGTAAGAACTTGCTTCGGCGGCCGATGCGCACGGCGCTTACGGCGGCCGGTGTCTCAATCGGGGTCGGGCTGATCGTGGCGCTGCTCTCGATCACCGCCGGAGTGCGCAACACCGCCAACGATCTTATTCACCTGGGTCGCGCCGACTTCGGCCTCTTTCAGTCGGGCACCTCAGATCTGACCAAGTCGATCCTGCCCCAATCGCTGGAGCCCGGGATCGCCAAGGAGCCGGGCGTGCAGATGGTCGCCGGGCTGCAGCTCTATGTCAGTCAGGTGGACGGCCAGAGCTCCTTTCTGGTGCTCGGGATGCAGCCGGGCCAGTTCCCCTGGAAGCGCCTGGTCGTGATCCACGGCCAGCTTCCTGCCGGCGGTGAGGTCGTGATCGGTGACGCGGCGCTCAACTCCCTGCACGCGAAGATCGGTGGCAGCATCACGATCAACCGGCATCGGTACCGCGTCTCCGGTGTCTACCACACCGGCGATCCGTTCGAGGACAACGGCGCCGTGATGCCATTGGCCGCGCTCCAGCGCCTAACCAAGCGGCCGGGCGAGATCACCACGATCGCTATCACTGTCATCCCGGGTCAACCCTCGAAGAAGATCGCAAGCGAGATCACGAAACGATTCCCGAACATCGCCTCGCTGGCCGAGCCGGGCCAGGCCGTCAAGATCGACACCTCGAGCCGTCTGCTCATCTCGGCCGGCTGGATCTTCTCCCTGCTGGCACTGATCGTTGGCGGTATCGGTGTTACCAACACGATGGCGATGTCGGTCTTCGAGCGCACGCGCGAGATCGGCATCCTGCGCGCGGTCGGCTGGCCTGGTTACCGAATCGCGCTTCTGATCGTGAGCGAGGCGCTCGGCATCTGCCTGCTCGCGATGGGTATCGGCCTGGGTGTGGGCGTGATGGCGGCGCACCTCTTCACCGCCTACGGCCTGATCTCGACCTTCGTCGTGCCCGACTTCACGGCCGGGGTGTTCGCCTGGGGTCTCGCCTTCTCGCTCGGCGTCGGGTTGGTTGGGGCTATCTATCCAGCGCTGCGCGCGATCCGTCTCACTCCGATCGAAGCGCTGCGGCGGGAGTAATCGGGCCGTCGACTTCCTCGACGCGGCCGTCGCGCATGCGCAGCGTGCGATCGGCGGCCGCGGCGGTGGCGAGATCGTTGGTTACCACGAGCACCGTCATCTGGTGCTGGTCGCGCAGGCCCTTGAGCAGCGCCATGATCCGCTCGCCGCTTGCCGAGTCGAGCGAGCCGGTCGGCTCGTCGGCGAGAAGCAGGCAGGGCCGATTGGCGAGCGCCCGGGCGATCGCCACGCGCTGGCGCTCGCCTCCGGAGAGCGTTCCCGGGTAGGCGTTCAGGCGGTGCCCGAGATCGACCTCGGTCAGTAGCTCGCGAGCGCGCTGCTCGCGCTCTTTGCGCGGGAGGCGCTTGCCCAGCAGCGGCACCTGGACGTTCTCGAGCGCGTTCAACGTCGTGATCAGGTTGTGAAACTGGAAGACGAAGCCGACGATGTTGGCGCGGTAGCGCGAGGGATGGCGGAGCTGCTCGAGCCGGTGACCGCCGACGGCGATGTAGCCGGCATCGGGCCGGTCGAGCGCTCCGATCAGGTTGAGGAGCGTGCTCTTGCCGCTTCCGGAAGGGCCGGTCAGAGAGACGAACTCGCCCGGTTCGATGCGAAGCGAGACATCCTCGAGCGAGTGGATCAGGCCTCCCTCGAAGCCCTTGCGCACGTGCTCGACGACGACCTCGACGCCGTGCCGTCCGTTAGTGCTCACCGCTTGACCCGTCTCGGCCAATTGATCAGCTCCGTCTTTCCCGTCGCCTTCACGTTCGCCTGCAGAGCGATCGGATGGCCGATCGAAGCTGCCGGTCAGGTGATTGTCTCATGACGGCTACCGAAAAGGCGGTATTACTTGCGCACGACCGAGAGCGTCCAGAGCAGCTTCTTGGTCGCTCCGTTGACGATGACCACCGACTGCAAGGTCAGGGGCTGGCCGATCGAGGCCTGCGGCCAGGTGATGATCTCGTGGTAGCGGCCGACGAAGTGGTAGATCTTGCCGTTGTCGATCTGGCCGACCTGCGCGCCCGCGAAGAGCACGTTCATTTGCAGCGTCGCGGCGACCGGCTTACCCGCCAGGTCGGCGACCGTGACCGTGATCGGCCAGTTCTTGTTCACCACCGGGTGGTGGGTGGGAGCGCTGAAGACGGCCTTGAAGGTCGCGGCCGGCGGCGGTTTCGCTGTGGTGGTTCCTGCGGTCGAGGTGGTTTTCGCGGTCGATTTGTTGCCGCCGCAGGAGGTCGCGAGAGCGACGAGGAGTACGGCGACGAAGGCTGGGCTTTTCACCTTTGTGCGCATGCCGGGATCGTATTGGACGAGCGGCGTGTTGGGAAGGCGCGCGATCGCGGCGGGCTGGCTGAGGTCAACGCGCGTGACGCTCCCGGAGCGGGGCCGAGACGGTGTCGTGCGCGGCCGCGCTCATGGCCGCGAGAAAAGCCGCGATTGCTTCTCTGCGCTCCGCCGGAACTTCGCTCGCCGCGCTCTCGATCGCTGCGTGGAAGTCGTCGAGCGCCTTTGGCACGTGGGCGACGGCTTTCTTTGTGGGCTCGAGCGGCTCAACCGCCCGCTCGGTTATCCACCGGAAATCGCAAGATTTCCGGTGGATATTGGGCCCGGCTGGATTCGAACCAGCGACCGTCGGATTATGAGTCCGCTGCTCTAACCAACTGAGCTACAGGCCCTAAGCCGCCGAAAGTCCGCCTCCCTACGGTCGGCTTGACGACTTCCGTCGGCAAGGGATTTCTAGCACTGAGCCGGGCCTTCGGCACGTTGCTCAGCGCCTGCTCCGATTTGCGGGGTGGAATGATCAAGGTCGAGACAGAGTTCGTGCTATCCGGAATCGGGGACAGCCTCTGACTAGTGCAAGCGTTTTCGTCCCTCTGTCCAGGGGTTCCTCGATCCGTCTTTATACCCCGATGGGGGGATTCGTTTTCTTTTCCCTCGAATGAGGGAGGGCGAGCGCTCTGGAGCCGGACTAACGTCAAGCTATTCGGTGCTTCCAGCGGCCTTGCTCGAGCCCGAACTATTCGTAAGTCTGCGGTACCGCTAATCGGCGGAAAAAAAGGAGTCACAGCGGTGCACGAATGCGGCAGTGCCCTCTGGGGATCGGGATCGCGGGGAGGTACCTAGCCTCCCGGCAAGCCCGTTTCCTCGCGTTTACCCAAGCTCCCGGGGTTCCCCCTCCCGGGAGCTTGTGTATTCCGGGGCAAGTCTGGTGACTTGTCCCGGCCAGAGAGGCAACGGTTCGCCCTGCGCGCGATCTCCTCCGATGGGTAGCTGATCGTGGCTCACCCGGTGTTCGCGGATTCGGTGGCGAACTCGTGGGCTATCGGTGCCGGGGGTTGAGCGCGATCAAGAGTACGAATACCACGAGCGCGGCGACGATCATCGGGATGGCCTGTTTCCGCGACCAGTCGTCGTACCTGCGGGTGCCATCGTTGCCCGGGGCGTTCGCGAATCTGATGTACAGCCCGGCGGCGATACCGGCGATCGGGAACAGGAACGCGCCAGCCCAACCGACTGCCAGGAGCCAGGTCTCAACCCTCTTCATCCGCCGACTCCTTCCGAGATCTCGCGCAGTGGCTTCATCGCGGCGGATCATAGTTGGGACAGAGACGGGATCGGCACCGGCCTGCTCAAAAGGAACCGGACGGCTGTTCGGAGCATGGCGGTAGAATTGGCTTCGATGAGCGAGATCGGGACGATGNNGTCAAGAGCGGCCTGGCCGAGATGCTCAAGGGCGGGGTGATCATGGATGTCACCACGGCCGAGCAGGCGAAGATCGCCGAGGAGGCCGGCGCGTGCGCCGTGATGGCGCTCGAGCGCGTGCCGGCAGACATCCGCGCTGAAGGTGGCGTCGCGCGCATGGCCGATCCGACCAAGATCCGCGAGATCCAGGAGACCGTGACGATCCCCGTCATGGCCAAGGCNNCTGGGCGAGGCGCTGCGGCGGATTGCCGAAGGCGCCGCGATGATCCGCACCAAGGGCGAGGCCGGCACCGGCGACATCGTCAACGCGGTCCGCCACATGCGCGCGGTCTACGGCGGTATCCGCCGCCTCGGCTCGCTGCGCGAGGAAGAGCTCTACGCCGAGGCCAAGAACCTGGGCGCCCCGGTCGAGCTGGTCAAGTGGGTGGCCGAGAACGGCAAGCTCCCGGTCGTCACTTTCACCGCCGGCGGCATCGCCACTCCCGCCGACGCCTCGCTCTGCATGCAGCTCGGCGCCGACGGCGTCTTCGTCGGCTCGGGCATCTTCAAGTCGGACGATCCGGCTCCCCGCGCCAAGGCGATCGTCGAGGCGACCACGCATTTCCAGGATCCCGAGGTCCTCGCGCGCGTCTCGCAGGGCCTGGGCGAGGCGATGGCCTCGATCTCGACCGCCGGTCTCGACGAGGGCCAGCTGCTCGAGACTCGCGGCTGGTAATCACCAGCGGAACTTTTCTCCCCTTTCCTGAGGAAGCCGGACGAACTCGGTCGAGACGAACGAGTTGTCGATTCTTAGAGCGAGACCCGATGAACAGGCCAGGTACCCGGAATATCTGGCTAAGAGCGTGCTGGAGCGACTTTCGGATTCGCGCCGTACTGGTTCTCGCCGGCGTCGCTGTCCTGCGCCATGAAGACGATCAGGATGATGGCGCCAATGAGAGGGATGAGAGCTATCAGGAGCCACCAGCCACTGCGGTTGGTGTCATGGAGTCTTCGGATACCGACGGCGATGCTGGGGACGAGCACCGCCAGGGCGTAGATGGTGCTGAGGAGACCGACGGTCGCCTTGGAGTCGTAGGTCCCGATTCCGCGATCGATGATATTCAGCGCGATGCTGATCAGGAAGTTGAACAGAACGAAGTACCAGTACTCGCTTCGTCTGGAGCGGCCTTCGAAGACCGCGTATTTCTCGAGCACCTCCAGGTACCAGCTCAATCCATGCTCCCTTCGCTTGGCAGGACTTCTTACGACTCGCGCAGCGTAACAACGGTTACGGCCGGATACGGCGGAGCGGTCGGGGCCCTACCAGGAGATCTGCTTCTTCTTCTTGAAGAAACCGCCGGTAGGTCCGCCGTCGGGAAGCGTGGCGAGCCAGACGATCGTCTCGGCGCCCTCCTCGGTGCTGAGCGGAGCGGAAGGGCCGCCCATGTCGGTTTTGACCCAGCCGGGATCGACCGAGTTGGCGAGGATGTTAGTGCCGCGCAGCTCGTCGGCGAGGATGCGGGTGAGCGCGTTGAGTGCCGTCTTCGAGAGACGGTAGCCGGGCGAGTGACCGTTCATCTCGGCTAGCTGAGCCATGCCGGTGGAGACGTTGACGATGCGACCGTAGCCCTGGCGCTGCATGATCGGAACGATTTGCTGGCAGATGCGGTAAGGGCCGAGCGTATTGACCTCGAAGCCGAGACGAACGAGCTCGGTGGGGACGTGCAGCGCGCTCGTATCGGGGTGAGCGCGATCGGGTGCAATGGCCGCGTTGTTCACGAGCGTATCCACTCGCGCGAGCTCGCCCAGGCGGGCGATGTCCCCCTCGCTGGTGATGTCGAGTCGCAGCGCCGTCACGTCGAGTCCCTTGCCCCGAAGCGCGCCTGCCGCCTCTTCGCCCTTGTCGGGATCGCGCGCACCGAGCAGCACCGTGTAGCCGAGCCGGCCCAGCTGGCGGCAGACCTCCAGTCCTATACCGCGGTTTCCTCCGCTGACGAGCGCGACGGGCATCTCCAGGACAATGATTCCAATTACGCGGGCGGCGAAACCTGACACCTAGACTAGGAAGTGATGACGGAGCCACTTCGCGTAGGTGTTCTGGCAGTTCAGGGGAACTTTCGCGAGCACCTGGCCATGCTCCGGCGCCTGGGCGCGACGCCGAGCGAGGTGCGGAAGCCGCACCAACTCGACGGGCTCGACGGGTTGATCATCCCCGGCGGCGAGTCCACAGCGATCGGCAAGCTGGTGCGCGCCTACGAGCTAGAGCAGGCGATCCTCGGTTTCGAGGGCGCCATCTTCGGTACCTGCGCCGGCATGATCCTGCTCGCCCGGGATGCCGTTGACGGCTTGCCGGGCCAGCCGCTGCTCGGTCTGATCGACATCGTCGTCCGCCGCAACGCCTACGGGCGTCAGGTGCACAGCTTCGAGACCGACCTCGAGTTGAAGGGCGCGAGCGAGCCCTTGCGCGCCGTCTTCATCCGCGCGCCCTGGATCGAGCGCGCCGGTGCGGACGTCGAGATCCTCGCCGAGCACGACGGCCGGCCCGTACTGGCGCGCGAAGGCCGTATCCTTGTCGCGGCATTCCATCCCGAGCTCACCGACGACACGCGCGTCCACGAGCTCTTCTGCGAGGTCGTACGGGAGGCAGCGAGTGTCCGGTCATAGCAAGTGGTCGTCGATCAAGCACAAGAAAGGCGCCGCCGACATCAAGCGCGGCAAGCTCTTCTCCAAGCTCTCGCGCGCCATCATCGTTGCGGCGAAGGAGGGAGGCGGCGATCCCGACGCCAACCTCGCGCTTCAGAACGCCGTCGAGAAGGCGCGCTCCTACTCGATGCCGAAGGACAACATCGAGCGCGCGATCGCCAAGGGAGCGGGCGAGGGCGCCGGCGGGCAGGCCTTCGAGACCGTCATCTACGAGGGCTACGGAGCGGGCGGCGTGGCGATCATCGTCGAAGCCCTGACCGACAACCGCAATCGCACCGCGTCCGATGTGCGCCACACCTTCTCCAAACACAGCGGCAACCTCGGCACCGACGGCTCGGTCGCCTGGATGTTTGAGCGGCGAGCGGTAGTGCTCGTGCCGGCGGACGGAGTGGACGAGGACGGCCTGATGCTGGCGGCGGCCGAGGGTGGGGCGGACGACGTCTCCGGCGATGGCTCCAGCTTCGAGGTCACGAGCGCGCCCGAGGCGCTGAGAGGCGTGCGCGAAGCGATCGAGGCCGCAGGGTTCCCGATCGAGTCGGCCGAGCTGACGATGCTGCCGAAGACGACCGTCGAGCTTTCGGACGAATCGACGGCTCGCACCGTGATCAGGCTGGTCGAGGCGCTGGAGGAACTCGACGACGTACAAGAGGTCTTCGCCAACTTCGACATCCCCGACGCGATCCTCGAGGCCGTCGTCTCGTAACTGGTCGCCGGGGAAGATCGGTGTTTCGGCGCCCTCTCCAGAAAGCCGCGACGTGTTCCGAAGAGGGCGCCGATTAGAGTGGTTGCTTCGGTAAGCGTCTAGGGCGAAACGCAGATGACCCAGACCCGCGCCGTGACCGTACCGCTACCCGTGTTCCTGATGGCGCCTTTCCACCCCGTCGAGGTGGTATTGCTCGCTACGTAGGGGACGGGGGCGCTATAAGCCACGACCGGTACCGCGCCGCCGGTCAACGTAACGTATCCGTGGCACCGCCTGTCGCGACCTCTCCTGCACTACAGTCCGCCTCGGCGCCTGACAAAGTCGCATCCGCCGTGCCATCGGCGTAGCGCTTGACGACGTGAGTCGCTCCGGTAGCTCCGGTAGCTCCGGTAGCGCCCTTCGCTCCCTTGGCTCCCTTAGCGCCCTTGAGCTTGGTGAGCACGCTCGGCTTGATCTGCTTGGTCGAGGTGATCAGGTAGTGGCTCGCGGCAATGCTCGTTCCGGTCGACGCCACGAACAGCGCCAGACAAGCGATTACGGTTGCCGGCGACGGTTTCCTGAGCAGTTTGCTCATTCCTAACCTTCTTTCAGTCGAACTACGGTGGCTGGCATGCTGACGGGCGAGCCCGCCTCTGTTAAAGATCGGACCGATAAAAGAAGGGGCGTACGGCCGCCGAGCTGCGCGCATAGATGAACCACCGCGGCCCGCGCGACTGCTTCACGGGCAAGCGCTACGAGCCCGTCCCTGCCGAGATCGCGAGATGGTCTTGGTGTGAGTCTTAGACCGGAAGCAGCTGAGCGTGCGCGGGCTTGCGGCTTGTACTACGGTTAGTGCAGCGCTTGCGGATACTGGGGCGGGTCCGGACGCTGGGGGGTGTCTAGGCCCGCCCTCTTCTTCTCTCGAGACGCTCACGTTTCTTCCCCTTCTGGCAGCCGTGCTCGGGACGTATTGACTTCATGGCGCTCGTACATATGCTCCAAAGGTGATGCGGATTCGCACCGTCCTGATGCTCGTTCTGAGCGCTCTCGCGCTGGTGCTCGTGCTCGTGCTGAGCGCCTGCGGGGCGTCGAGCGTGAAGTCGTCGGTCGACCCGGTCGCCGTGGCCGCCGAGAAGACCGTTACGGCACAGACCGTGCACGTCTCGATGACGATGAGCGAGGAGGCGTCTTCTCTACCGGCGCCGTTTACGATCGCGGCTGACGGAGTCGAGGATTTCGCCAACCGGCGGGCCGCGATGAACATGGACATGTCGGCGCTCGCCTCGCTTACAGGTGGGCGCCTGGGCTCGCCCGACGACTGGAAGATCGAGACGGTCATGGACGGGCTCACCATTTACATGCATGCGCCCTTCTTCCAGACGGCGCTCAAGCTGGACAAGCCCTGGGTCAAGATCGACATGGAGAACGTTGGCAAGCAGGCCGGGCTCAATCTCTCCAGTCTGATGAGCTACGACCCGACCCAGTGGACGCAGTACCTCGACTATCTGCGTGGCTCTGAGGGGGCCGTGGTAATGGGGCACGAGCTGGTGCGCGGCGTACTGACCATGCACTACGAGGCGAGCGTCGATTTCGACGCCTACCTGAACTCCCTCTCCGGCGACCGGCGCTCGGCGGCGAAGGCGGCGCTGGACAAGCTGAACGAGCTCGGTAAGCCGCAGTACGGGCCGTTCGAGGTCTGGGTCGATGCCCAGGGCCGGATCAGGCAAGAGACGTTCGACTACTCGATCGACAGCGGCAACTCGTCGGTCGGGAGCGTCAAGACGAGCTTCAAGCTCGAGTTCTACGACTACGACGTGCCTGTCTCGATCACCATTCCGTCGCCCGATCAGGTCGTTGATCTGATGCAGGTCGCCGGTTCGCTCGGTAACGGCTGAGCCGCCCCGGCGTCGCTCCACTTCTTCCCGGGCGCGGCGGAACCGACGTCCGACGCCACACCTACAGTCTCGTCGTGAAGGTTCTCGGCATCGATCCTGGCATTGCTGCATGCGGGTACGGAATCGTCCAAGGAAGCGGAAACCGCCTTCAGGCGCTCGGCCACGGCTGGTGGCGAACGTCCCCCGGGGAGCGGCTGGAGGTGCGCTTGCGGACTCTCTTCGAAGGGGTGAGCGAGCTGATCGCCCGCGAGCAGCCCGATGCCGTCGCGCTCGAAGAGTCCTACGTCGGCGCCGACGCCCGCATCGCGCTCTCTGTCGGGCAGGCACGCGGCGCCGTGCTCGTCGCCGCCGCGCTGGCCGGCATTGACTGCTTCGAGTACCCACCGGCACACGTCAAGCAGGTGACCTGTGGCTATGGGCGCGCCGACAAAGCGCAGATGCAACGGATGGTGAAGACGATCCTGCACCTGAAGGAGATCCCGACTCCCGACCACGCCGCCGATGCTCTCGCGGTGGCGATCTGCCACGCGCTGGCGCCGCCGCTCGAGAGGCTGGCGGGATGATCGCGCGGTTGCGTGGCCGGCCGGCGGGGCACGGGGCGGAGGGCCTGATCCTCGACGTGAACGGCGTCGGCTACCTCGTCCACGCGACCCCACGCGCCTTGGCCAACGCCGACGGCGCCGAGATGACGGTCGAGACCTACCTGCACGTGCGCGAGGACGCGCTCTCCCTCTACGGCTTCGCCGACGCCGAGGAGCGTGAGCTCTTCATCCAACTCCTCTCGGTCTCGGGGATCGGGCCCAAAGTGGCGCTGGCGATCGTCTCCGGCTCGGCGCCGGCCGAGCTCAGGCGTGCGATCGCCCGCGAGGATGTCGCCCGTTTCCAGGCCATTCCGGGTATCGGGATGAAGACCGCGCGGCGGGTCGTGCTCGAGCTGAAAGAGAAGCTGAGCGGGAGCGATCTGGTTTCGGCCGGAGAGACGGGTGGCGGCGACGCGCATCTGGTCGCGCGCGAAGCGTTGGTCGAGCTCGGCTACACACTTGTCGAGGCCGAACAGGCACTGGCCAGGATCGATCCCGAGCTACCGCCGGAGGAGCGCGTGCGCCTGGCGCTCAGAGCGGCTTAGTGGTGTGAGATGAGCGAGACCTTCCTGGCACCGACGCTCGAGCCCGAAGACGACGAGATCGAGCGCTCGCTGCGCCCTCGCAACCTGGGCGAGTTCGTCGGTCAGGAGCGGATCAAGGAACCTCTGAGCATCTCCTTGCAGGCGGCGCAGAAGAGGGAGGAAGCGCTCGACCACGTCCTCCTCGTCGGTCCGCCTGGGTTGGGCAAGACCTCGCTCGCCTTNNGGCGACATGGCGGCGATCCTCACCAGTCTCGAGGCGCGCGACGTTCTCTTCATCGACGAGATTCACCGCCTCAACCACGCGGTCGAGGAGATCCTCTACCCGGCGCTCGAGGACTTCCGCCTCGACATCGTCGTCGGCCAGGGGCCGGCGGCGCGCACGCTCACGCTCGACCTACCGCACTTCACGCTCGTCGGCGCGACCACGCGCACCGGTCTGCTGACGACACCCCTGCGCGACCGCTTTGGCATGACCTTCCGGCTCGACTACTACGGCGTGGAGGACCTGGCCACGATCGTGCGCCGCTCGGCGCGAATACTCGCAGTCGAGATCGAGCCCGAGGCGGCTTCCGAGATTGCCGCTCGCTCGCGCGGCACGCCGCGAATCGCCAACCGCATCCTGCGCCGCGTCCGCGACGTCGCCGAGGTGCGCCACCAGGGCGCGGTCACCATGGCCATCGCGCGCGAGGCGCTGAAGCTGCTCGAAGTGGACGAGGTCGGGCTCGAGCACACCGACCGCGAACTCCTGCGCGCTATCGTCGAGCGCTTCGACGGAGGGCCGGTCGGGCTCTCGACACTGGCGGTCGCGCTCGGCGAGGAGCCCGACACGATCGAGGACGTCTACGAGCCCTACCTGCTAAAGCTCGGCTTCATCCAGCGCACGAACCGCGGCCGTATTGTCACCAAGGCAGGGCTGGCGCATATCGGCGCTCCGGCTCCGGTAGAAGACAAGGGTCTGTTCTAGCTTTCGGGCTCTCGTCGGGGGCGAGCTAGAGAAAGACACTATCGTGAGCTCGCGCTGCTTCGTGCCGGTGCTCGCGCCTCGGGCAATCGCCTCGCCGGCGCCAGGCTCTCCGTCGGCCCCGACTCGAACGCGGTCAGAAAGGTCCCCGAGTGGCAAGCAACCAAGCCCGAGGATTTGCAGCAGGTGGCGAAGATCGCCCCGACTTCGCAAGCTGACTAGTCGCGCGAGGGCTGGTAGCCCCGGTTGCCTGGCGGTAGCAGCTACGTTCCGTCACCCGCGCGCGCGTCCTCGAAACCGGCAGCGGCCCCGCTAGTCGTCGTAACGCAGTCCGCGCCAAGACGGTACCGGCGCCAGCTCGAGCAACGTGCGATCGCCATCGGGATCGCGGTAGCCGAAATCGGCCTGGTCGTCGTCCCAGGAGACTTCGAGCAGCCCTTCCTTGACTCGGTGGTCGAGCCAGGCGCCGCGGAAAACTAGCTTGCGTAGCCAGTAGACGAGCGACTCGCCGTTTAGCAGCGAGACGTGCTCCCAGTGCTCGGCCAGGTAGCGTCCGAGTTCGCTGCGGGGGTCGGAGATTTGACCGATCGGGCTGGCGACGAGCTCTACCAGATCGGCTGTCTCCTCCGGCGCGAGATCGTTCCCGGTCACGAGCTCGAGTCGCACGGCCGCGGCCACTACCCGTTCCTCGAAGTCACAGCTGCCGAAAGAGAAGCGATAGTGGAGAAACTCGACGACGTAGTCGTTGCCCGAGCGGTAGTTCGGCTGCTTTGTCACCTTGCCAGGATAGCCCCGGGGTCGTCCTTGGCTTCGGAGTCTCATCGAGCGTACGAGTATCCCGAACGGGAAGTCGTTCGCTCCAGGGTTCTCAGCGCGGTCTGTGTCCCTGCTCGGCGTTCGCCGTCCGGTCAACTCGCGTGCGATTACGGCGCCGTCGGCTGCCGAAAGCATCTTCGGGGTCTCGCAGCCCACGGAAGAAGAAGATGTAGGCGAAGAACGGGAGCGTGAAGGTGGTGGCCACCACCGCCGTGCCAAGACCTGGGATTGCCCAGTCGAGCAGCGCGCAAACGCCGATGATGAGCGCGAGTAAGGAGAGATAGCCGGCCAGCGTCTTCCATGACCTGCGCAGCTCGGCTCCGACTGTGTGCACGCTCCAGGGCGCCGGCCTGACGTTCGCTCTGAGCCACGCCTCGGCTTTCCAGTCCTGTACCCAGGGCGGATTCCATCCCTCCGGTACGTCGGCGCCGCGGTTGGACCTGGCACGATTGCGAGCGGGGCTGGCTCCGGCGCCGAGAGTGGCGTCGAACCTCGCTCGCGCGACCGGATCCGAGAGCGCGTCGTAGGCCTCCTTGATGGCGCGGAAACGCTCCCCGGCGCCCGGGTCGGAGCTGACATCCGGGTGATTCAACAGCGCCAGGCGTCGGTAGGCGCGGCGGATCTCCGCCTCACTGGCGTCGCGCCAGAGGCCGAGGATCTCGTAGTGATTCTGTGACTTGGTACCCAAGGGGGAGTTTCCCGGAATCCGGGTTCTCTTCGCTCCTATCGGAGCGAAGAGGCGGGCGCTTGAGATCGACTCGGGCACCGCTTCCGCGCTATTACGGTCGCGGCCCAGGGTCTATCTCGATGACGGGTGGCAGCCGGCGCAAAAGCGGCAGGCGCTCGTTCGAGGCGACGACGAAACGATAAAGGGACAGAAGATGGATCGGATGCGAGCCTATATCGCGCAGGATCAGTCAGGAGCCTAATAAGCGCGCTTGTGTTCGCCTCGATCTGCCGGTTGATAGCAGCCACGCGACGGCCGCCGAATAGGCCGACGACATCTTCCGTTTCGGTCGCACATACCTATCGGAATAGGTTCTTACCTAGCGAAGCCCTAGCGGCGGCGGCAAGTCGAACGGAGCCCGCGGCCGGTCAGGCTCCGTCCGGCACTAGGCATACCTTTCTCTTCCCATGCAAAAGGGAAGCTGGACGATCGAAGCCGTCGACCTGCGTAAGGTGCAGAGGCTCGCAAGCGAGCTCGAGCTGAGCGAGCTCACCGCTTCGGTGTTAGTCCGCCGTGGCCTCGGCGATCCGGAACAGGCGCGGGCATTTCTGGCGGCTGAGGCGCCAGGGTACGATCCGTTTACCCTCGGCGACATGACCGAAGCGGTCGAGCGTATCCGCTCGGGCGTGGCGGCCGGTGAGAAGATCTGCGTGCACGGCGACTACGACGTTGACGGAATCGCGGCGACCGTGCTCGCGGTGAACGTGCTCAGGGAGCTCGGCGCCGAGGCGAGTTGGGCCCTACCGAGTCGCTTCGACGAAGGTTACGGGCTCAATCCCGGCATGCTCGAGCGGTTGGCGGCGGACGGCTGCTCGCTCGTGCTCACCGTCGACTGCGGAATCACCGCCGTCGAGGAGGTGGCCCAGGCCAAGGAGCTCGGTTTGGACGTGATCGTCACCGATCATCACCGGCCGGGAGAACGCTTACCCGATTGTCCGATCGTGGCGCCGCGCCCGTCTGACTATCCCTTCGCCGGACTGTGTGGAACCGGCGTCGTCTACAAGCTCGGCGAGGCGCTGCTGGGCGCCGACTCGGAGTTCCTGCGCAGCCAGCTCGACCTCGTCTGCCTGGCCACGGTCGCCGACGTCGTCCCGCTCGTCGACGAGAACCGCTGGCTCGTCACTGCCGGATTGCGCGCACTCGAGCGAACGCGCAGGTCCGGGCTGCGCGCGCTCATGCGTACGGCTGGAGTCGATCCGGCGACGGTCGACACCGGTAAGATCGCCTTTCGCCTGGCGCCGCGCATCAACGCGGCCGGCCGGCTCGGCAACCCGGGGCTGGCGCTGGAGCTGTTACTGGGCGAAGATGACGGCGAGGCGGCCCGGCGGGCCGAGAAGCTCGAGGAGCTAAACCGCGAGCGCCAGGCCGTCGAGGACAGAATCCTTCGCGAGGCGGTGTCAGAGGTCGAGTCGTGGCCCGAAGAGAAGCGCCGCCGCCGCGCTTACGTGCTCGCGCGCGAGGACTGGCACGAAGGCGTGATCGGGATCGTCGCCTCGCGCCTGGTCGAACGCTTCTCGCGTCCGGTCGTACTCGTCGCCGGCACCGACGGCGACTGGAGGGGATCGGGCCGCTCGATTCCGGCCTTCGACCTGCACGGCGGCATCGTCGTCTGCGCCGAGCTGCTCGAGCGGTTCGGCGGCCATCGGGCCGCGGCCGGTTTCTCGATCCGGCCCGAGCGCCTCGAAAAGTTCGTCGAGACCTTCACAGCCCACGCCGACGCGTTGCTGTCGGACGTCGATCTGATTCCGGTCACGAAGGTTGATGCGATCGTGCCCCCGCAGACGAAGCTGACGCTCGATCTCTGCCGCGAGCTGGAGCGGTTGGCTCCTTTCGGGCTCGGGAATCCGGGCGTGGTGCTGCTCGCGCCCAGCTGCGAGCTGATCGATCTCTCCACCTGCGGCGAGGGCAAGCACCTGCGCTTCCGCGTGCGCATGGACGGCTCGGAAGCCGGCGGCGCGATCGCCTTCGGTCTGGGGTCGCAACTCGATCGCTACCGACGTGTCGGTCGCTACGACATCGCTTTCCGGCTGGAGGAGAATCGCTGGAACGGAACCGTCACTCCCCAGCTTCAGGTCAGACGCATCTTCGACGAGGCGGCTCACTACGAGAGCTTGCGGGCCGATCTGGCGGCCCGCTGGAAAGAAGGCGACGGAGCCTGGGCCGAGCAGACGCGGACGATCTTCGCCGAGGCGGGCCTGCTCGACGAGGGCGCCGGCCGGCGCAGCCTACTCGAGTCGGAGACCTTCCGGGCCCTGCTGGCGGAAGACGAGTCAGCCGCGGCTACTGCCTGATCCCCGCGCTTGGCTGGTTGCTCAAGCTCGGCTCTTGCGGAGATCCAGCGCCAGCTCGAGCTCATCGCGGATCGGGATGTCGAACAGGCCGAGCTCGGGGATCTCGGGCTTGAGCCGGCGCGACTTCTCGACCGCGCGTGTTCGCAGAGCGACGAGAACGAAGCCGCGGCGCTGGTAGAAGCCGAGCGCGCGGACGTTGTCGTTCGTGGTCACGATCGAAAGCTTGCGGCAGCCTTGCTTCCAGGCGGCGTTCGCCACCGCCGCGAGAAGAGCCGAGCCGACGCCGGTCCCTTCGCGGGAGCTGTCGAGCGTGACCAGCTCGCACTCGGCGCCGCGCGTCTCGTAGGTCGCCAGGCCCACCGGCTCGCCGTCCGCCTCGGCCACGAAACCCTCTAGCAGGCTCGCGTCTCGCGCCTTTCCGCCGGTGACGACCACTTCGCCACCCCAGCGCTCGTGCATCAGCTCTGCCGCCCAGGGGCGGTCGTCCTCTCGAAGCGCTCGGATGGAGACGCTCATGGCTCGCGATTCTAACGCCGGCGAGCGCGGAGGCGAGATCCCGCACCGACCGGAGATCTACAGGCGCCGGCGCTTGTGCCGACAATACACTTAGAAGATATGACTGTCCTCGATGCGCTCCAGCGGCATGAGCATCTCGTCGAGGAGTTGCTCGCCGAGGTGGCCGCGTACAACCCGGACGTCAACCGGGATCTAATTTTCCGCGCCTTCGAGTTCGCCGCCAAGGCACACGACGGTCAGCAACGCCACTCGGGCGAGGAGTTCATCAACCATCCCTTCGGCGTCGCCAAGATCTGCGCCGAGCTCCGGCTCGACGAGCAGACGGTCGCGGCCGCGCTCCTGCACGACGTCGTCGAGGACACCGGCGTATCGGTCGCCGAGCTCAGAGAGGAGTTCGGCGAGGAGATCGCGCGCCTGGTCGAGGGTGTCACCAAGCTGACCCGGATCCAGTTCCAAAGCCGCGAACAAGCACAGGCGGAGAACTACCGCAAGATGGTCGTGGCGATGGCGACCGACATGCGGGTGATCCTGATCAAGCTCGCCGATCGCCTGCACAACATGCGCACGATCGAGTACCTGGGCAAGCAGAAGCAGGTGCAAAAGGCCCGAGAGACGCTCGAGGTCTACGCACCGCTGGCTCATCGCCTCGGTATCCATACGCTCAAGTGGGAGCTCGAGGATCTCGCCTTCCAGGTCTTGCATCCCCGCAAGTACGCGGAGATCAAGACGATCGTGAACGAGCAGCGCTCGGACCGCGAAGCGCACGTGCGCGAGGCGGCCGCCCTACTCAAGGCCGAGCTCGACAAGCTCGACATTCCCTCGGACATCTCCGGGCGGGCCAAGCACTTCTACTCGATCTACGACAAGATGGCCCGCAAGGGCAAGGAGTTCAACGAGATCTACGACCTGACGGCGATGCGTGTGATCGTCGAGCGCAAAAGCGAGGAGGGCACCCGCGATTGCTACGGGGCGCTCGGCCTCATCCACTCGCTCTGGAAGCCCATACCAGGGCGCTTCAAGGACTACGTCGCCATGCCCAAGGCGAACCGCTACCGCTCGCTGCACACTACGGTGATCGGGCCCGAGGGCAGGCCGCTCGAGATCCAGGTCAGGACACGCGAGATGCACGAGGAGGCCGAGCTCGGAATCGCCGCGCACTGGCTCTACAAACGCCTGCGCGCGGCCAAGGCGCAGGAAGAGGAGTGGCTGGCCTGGGTCAAACAGCTGGTCGACACCCATGCGATCCCCGAAGGAGCCGATACCGGGGAGTTCATGCGCACCTTCCGCAGTGACCTGTTCGAAGACGAAGTCTTCGTCTTCACACCCAAGGGCGANNGCCAAGGTGAACGGGCGCATCGTGCCCCTGCACTCCCGGCTCTCGAACGGCGACTTCGTCGAGATCCTGACCTCGCGCTCGCCGCGCGGTCCCTCACGCGACTGGCTCTCGCTGGCCGTCTCCTCGCGCGCGCGTAACAAGATCCGCCACTGGCTCAGCTCGCAGACTCGCGGCGAGACCGAGCAGAAGGGCCGCGACTCGCTCGAGCAGGCGCTGAAGGCGCAGAGCCTTCCCTACCGCAAGCTGGCCGGCTCTTCGATGCTGGCTCAGGTGATCCGCGAGATGGGCTTCAAGAAGGCGGACGACTTCTACCTGGCGCTCGGCTCGGGCAAGGTACCCGCGAGCCAGGTGGTCAACAAGCTTCTCCAGCGTCTGAAGACCGACCAGGCCGTGCCCGAGCAGACGTTACCGTCGCGAAAGCCTCGTACCAAGCGGGCGGTTGCCTCCGACAACCTCGGCATCCGAGTCCAGGGGGTGGACGACACCAGCGTGCTCCTTCGTCTCGCCAAGTGCTGCAACCCCGTGCCGGGCGACAAGATCGTCGGNNCGGGTGGATTGGGACGGCAGCACGGCGCACAGCTTCCGCGTCCAGATCGCCGTCTCGGCCTGGGACCGACCGCGCCTGCTCGAGGATGTCGCCCGCACCTTCTCCGAGCATGGGGCCAATATCGTCTCCTACGGTGGTGCGGTCGAGGATCAGCTGGCCAAAAACTGGTACACGGCCGAGCTCGGCGACGTGAAGGCGCTGAAGACTCTGCTGAACGCGCTTCACAATGTGGACGCGGTCTTCGACGTCTACCGCGTCACGCCGTCCTGAGCNNCGTGCGCCCGTCGCCGGTCAGGGCCGCGGCAATCCCGAGCCCGACCAGTAGCCGCCCGATCCGAGGCACGCGGAAAACTAGGAGCGGATGATCTCGAGCACCTCGTCGCGCTTGCTCTCCATCAGCTCGGGAGAGAGCGCTTCGAGGTTGAGACGGAGCAGCGGCTCGGTATTCGAGGGACGGACGTTGAAGTGCCAGTCCTCAGCGTCGACCGAGAGCCCGTCCAGGTGTGTGACCTTGCCCTGTGGCGAGAAGTGCTTCTCGAGCTTCTCGAGCTTGGCGGCGACATCCGAGACGCGGGTGTTGATCTCGCCGGTGATGAAGTAGTGCTCGCGGTAGGGGCGAAGCACCTCTGAAAGGGGTTTTCCCTGCTTGGAGACGTACTCGAGCATCAGAAGCGCGGGAATGATCCCCGAGTCGGCCTTGGAGAAGTCGCGGAAGTAGTAGTGGCCGGAGACCTCGCCGCCGAAGACGGCGCCGGTCTCGCGCATGCGGTGNNACGGCCCAGCTGGCGCGCACGTCGTAGATGATCTTGGCGCCCGGCTCCTTGGCCAGAAAGATCTCGGCAAACAGCGCCGTGATGAAGTCTCCTGGTACGAACTCGCCCGTCTCGTCGACGAAGAAGCAGCGGTCGGCGTCGCCGTCGAAGGCGATACCGAGATCGGCCTTCTCCTCTTTCACCTTGGCGACGATGAACTCGCGGTTCTCGGGCAGGAGCGGGTTCGGCTCATGGTTCGGGAAGTTGCCGTCCGGCTCGAAGTAGCAGCGAACGGCCTCGATCTGCGGAAGTCGCTCGAGCACGGGCTCGAGCATGCGCCCGCCCATGCCGTTGGCCGCGTCGACCACGACGCGGAGCGGCTTGACGGCGCTCGGATCGATGAAAGAGAGGACACGCTCGAGGAACGCGGGCCAGATGTCCTCTTTCTCGACGCTGCCCTTGCCGGCGACTTCGCCGAAGCCCTTCAGAGCGCGGTCGCGAATTTCAGGGAGTCCCGAGTCGCCTCCAACGGGCAGGGCGCCAGCGCGCACGATCTTGAAACCGGTGTACTCCTTGGGGTTGTGCGAGGCGGTGCAGGTGATGCCGCCGTCGAGCTCCAGCGAATCGACTGCGAAGTAGAGCATCTCCGTACCGATCAACCCGATGTCGATCACGTCGGCGCCTCCTTCGGTTGCTCCCTCCGTCAGCGCCGCCACCATCTGCGGGCCCGAGACGCGCATGTCGTGCCCGACGGCGATCCGCTTCGGGCTGAATTCCTCGACATAGGCCCGCCCGATCGCGTAGGCGCCCTCCTCGTCGATCTCGGTCGGGTAGATCCCGCGAACGTCGTAGGCCTTGAAGACATCGGGCTCGAGCATGGTCGGGATGCTATCGAGAGTCGGCGCCGGAGCGGACTGTTGATCTAAGCCAGGGCGCGGCGCCCCGAGAGACCGCGCTGACAGTGTCAGAAAGCCGGGCTCCGCGAGTTCCGGTCTCGAGCACTTTTCCGATCTCTCGCGAGTAAAGGAACGTCCGATACGACGCCTAAGCTTGACCCGGTGAGCAAAGCGCCGTCCAGGATCGAGCTGCTCGAGCTCGACATCGACACGAGGCTCTGCGATCTCTGGCGTGAGGCGCTCGAAATCCAAGATTGGAACCTAGAAGTGGTGGCGGCCTTCATGCGCGCTGCCTATGGCAAGGGTTACTGCGACGCCCTGACCGAGGACGATCTCGGCCGTCTCTGTGCCGATCACGGCTATCGCGTACCGGACCGTCGCGCCGCCTGAGGGCTTATCCCGCCAGATCTGCACGCCCGAAGCGGCCGCCCCGCGGCGCCAGTGGCCACCCAGACCGTTCGACGCACTACCAGTGCGCCTTCAAGGCCCGTCCGACCTTTGGAACTCGTCTCAATACGAAGCACTCCGCCGCTTGGCCGCGCTCGGCGGCGCAGAGGCTCGTTACGACTCGGTCGTTACGGCATCTGAGCCAATAGCGAGCGGCGAGAGGGGGAGTCCGAGCTTCGCTGACGAAGTCGCACTCGATGGTTCGGCGCATCACATTCGCCGTGCTCTGCGTGCTCCTGCTCGCTTCCTCCGCTGGCGCGGAGACAGGTCGGGGAAAGGTCATACGGCTGCAGCAAAAAGTTGAGAACGCAAACAAGCGGGAGGGTGTCCTCACCTCGAGCATTGCCGCGATGAACGCGCGCGTCCATTCGCTCCGCGGTAGCGTCGTCAGCGCGGAGTCAAAGCTGACGCGACTCCAGGTCGAGGTCGGTCGGCATGAGCAGCGCCTAGGTCAGGTCAAGACGGTGTACGAGCAGCAGTCGCACTTACTCGGGCTGGCACAGCGCCAGTTCGACGCGGCCCAGCACCGGCTCGCCCAACGCATCGTTGCTGATTACGAGAGCGACCCACCCGACACGGTCGCGGTCATGCTCTCGGCTCGGAGTTTGTCGAACGCGGTTGATCGGCTCGAGTATCTAGGTGCCTTCTCGGATCTCGATCAGCGCGTCGCGCGGGAGGCGCTGGTGGCCAAGACCCGCATATCGGCGATCCGTAGGCGAACGGGCCGCTTGCTGGCGCGGATCGATGCCGAGACTAGAACGGTGACCTTGCGGGCTTCCCAGGTTCTCGAGACGCGCGATCGGCTGAGCTCGACCCGCGACCGGTTGCGAACCGAGCGAAACAAGCAGAAGCGAACGCTCGCCAGCGTGCGCGAGTCGAAGGAGAAGTGGTTGAGCGATATTGCTGCGCTCCAGGCCGGAAGCGCTAACATCGCCGCTCGCATCCGCAGCGCCGGCTCACACTCCAGCGCAACTCCCTCGGCGGCGGGACTGATCTGGCCGGTGCAAGGTGTGATTACCAGTCCTTTCGGGATGCGTTGGGGACGCATGCACGAGGGCATCGACATCGGCGCCGCAACCGGGACTCCGATCTATGCGGCAGCCGGAGGAACCGTGATCTACGCGGGCTGGGAGAGCGGCTACGGCAACCTGACGGTGATCGACCACGGCAACGGTCTCGCAACCGCCTACGGCCACCAGTCGCAGATCGCCGTATCGAACGGACAGACAGTCTCTCGCGGCCAGCTGACCGGCTATGTCGGCTCGACCGGGCACTCGACCGGTCCGCACCTGCACTTCGAGGTGCGTGTCAACGGAACGCCTGTCAACCCGCTGTCCTACCTCTCATGACGTGGATGTCGGGCAGGTTGCGCAGGCGCTCGTCGATATCGAAGCCGTAGCCGACGAAGAGCTCGTCGGGAATAGTGAAGCCGACGTAGCGAACGGGCAGGTCTTCGACCAGGCGCCGGTACGGCCGGTCGAAGAGGGTCGTGATTGCGACCGACGCGGGCGCTCGCAATGCCAGTACCCGAGTCAGATAGTTGAGGGTCAGGCCGGTGTCCACGACGTCCTCGACGATGATCAGATCGCGTCCGGTGACGTCGCAGTCGACGTCCTTGAGCAGGCGGATGCGTTGATGGCCACCGCTCGCCGCCGCCGCGAAGCCCGACAGCTCGACGAAGTCGATCGTGTGGGCGATCGGAATCGCTCGCGAGAGGTCGACAAGGAAAACAACGCTCGCCTTCAGCGGTGCAACGAGGATCGGCTCTTTTCCCGCGTAGTCGCGGGCGATCTCCGCTCCCAGCTCGCGCACGCGGGCGGCGATTTCCTCGCGGCGCAGGTAAATCTCGCCGATCTGCTGGTCGCCTGACGAGCTCTCAGTCATCGTCACGCGTCACCTCGGCCTCAACTCCTTCTCGATCCAACTCCGCGCGGGGGCGGCGAGTCATGCGAGCGCCCGATTCAGGAAGCCAGGTCGAGGCGGTAGCGCTCGGCCAGGCGCTGAACGTCGCGCCGGTAGAAAAGCTTGATGCGGACGTCCGGGTAACGCTCGCGCAGTTTGCGCAACTTGCGGTTCTTGCGCGTCACCAGCGACTGCTTCATGACGGTGATCTCCACGTAGAGACCCTGCTCGGGAAGGTAGAAGTCGGGCGTGAAGGCCTCGCTCACCCGGCCTGTCTCGTCCCGCTCGAGTACGAACGAGGTCGGCTCGTACTCCCAGGGGATCCGGTGGTAGTCAAGGATCCGGGCGCACTCAACCTCTGCCTGGTTGGCGAAACGAGGGGGTGTCGAGCCACGATATGCCTGGAAATCGAGGTTTTCGAAGCCCATCTGCGCGCAAGCCTAGCAGTAGGGTCGGACGCTCCGTCCGGGCCGGCGGTCGGTCGTCAAGTCGGGAGGGAGTTTCGCAGAATGGTGTTCACGGAATACACTTCGGCCATGCCCGGCCGGAACGACGGTCGCGTTTTTCGTATCGCCCAGATCTCGGATCTGCACTGCGGCGGTGTGCACTTCGTGCCCAACCTGCTCGAGCGTGCCGTTTCCGAGATCAACGACCTGGCGCCGGACGTTGTCGTCTGCTCGGGCGATCTGACCACTTTCGGTTTCAAGGGCGAGTACGCGCAAGCCAAGGCCTACCTCGACCGCATCAACTGTCCAAACCTGGTCGTTATCCCCGGCAACCACGATGCGCGCAACGTCGGCTATGTCCACTTCGAGCAACTCTTCGGCGAGCGCAGCTCCGTTCTGCACGTCGGTAGCGTCAGCATCGTCGCTGTCGACTCGACCGTTCCTGATCTCGACTACGGGCAGATCGGGCGCGGCCGCTACCGCTGGATCGAGGAGCAGTTCGCACCTCCCGCCTCGTTGCGTATCTTCGTGCTCCACCATCACCTGCTTCCGGTGCCCGGCACCGGAAGGGAGCGCAACGTGGTGAACGACGCCGGCGATGCGCTCGAATGCCTGCAGCGCGCCGGAGTCAATCTCGTCCTGGCCGGGCACAAGCACGTTCCCTACGCCTGGAAACTCGAGAACATCTTCGTCGTCAACGCCGGAACCGTCTCCTCGCTGCGCCTGCGCGGGAACACGAGACCCTGTTACAACGTGATCGAGTTCAGCGGAAACAGGATCGAGGTCTATCGCAAGCACCCCTTCCACGGTACCGAGAAGATCATCGAGTTCGAGACCGACACGCTCGAGTTCCGCAAGTACACGGCCTCGATCGAAGGCGAGGTGACGATTCGCTAGTGCGCGCGCTAGCCTTGATCGACGGAGAGCACTACCCGCCGGTCGTTCGTGACGCGCTTGCGGCCCTGCCCTACGAGTTCGCCTGCTGTGTGAACGTGGGTGGAGGCGAGAAGCTCCGGCTCGACGTCGAGCAGGACGACGCGGTCTACGGCGTTCCTCTGGTTGGCTCGATCGAGCAGGGGATCGAGTCTTACTCGCCCGAGATCGTCGTCGATCTCTCCGACGAACCGGTGCTCGGCCCGCGTGAACGCTTGGCGACAGCCAGTCGCGTGCTCGCGCTCGGGTTGACCTACACGGGCGCCGACTTTCGCTTCGATCCGCCTGCTCTTGAGCCCTTCGACCTACCCAGCGTGAGCGTGATCGGGACCGGCAAGCGGGTTGGGAAGACGGCGCTGGCGGTCCAGCTCGCGCGCATCTGCGCGCAGCACTTCGAGGTCGTCGTTGTGGCAATGGGACGCGGCGGGCCGCCGGAGCCCGAGCTGCGGGAGACGCCACCGAGCGTCGAGGAGCTGCTCGAGCTGGCACGCATGGGAAGGCATGCCGCCTCCGACTATCTCGAGGACGCGCTGCTGGGTGAGATCGTCAGCATCGGAGCTCGGCGCTGTGGTGGCGGCCTGGCCGGAGCAGTGGGGTATTCGAATGTCGCCGAGGCCGCCCAGATGGCGCTCGAGCTCCGCCCGGACCTCGTCGTCTTCGAGGGAAGCGGCGCCGCTCTGCCCCCGATCGCAACCGATCGGCGAGTACTCGTCGTCAGTGCCCATCAGGACGCCGAGCTTGCCTGCGGCTATTTGAACACCTATCGCGTCCTCGTCTCCGACCTGGTTGTGCTCAGCTTCGCCGAGCCCGGCGAGAGGCTCGATCAGCTGCGCGGGGCGCTCGCCTCGCTCCGTCCTGAGCTGCCGGTGATCGCCACCACGATGAAACCGCGCCCGCTCGTCCCGGTGGCGGGTAAGAAGACGGCTCTCTTCACCACCGCTCCGGAGCCGGCGCTGCCTCCACTTGCCGAGCACCTCGAGAGTGCGTACGGCGCCGAGGTGGTTCACGTCTCGGGCAACCTTGCCCGGCGCAAGGAGCTGCGCTCCGAGCTGGAGACAATCGAGGCCGACCTATTCCTGGTCGAGCTGAAGGCGGCGGCGGTCGACGTCGTTGTGGAGGAGGCGGTAGCCCGCGGTTGCGAGGTCGCCGTAGTCGACAACGAGCTCGTCACGCTCGCCGGCGAGCCCGATCTCGAAAGCGCGCTCCTGCGGCTCGGGGAGCAGGCGAGGGCGAAGGAGCCGGCTCCGCGATGACCCAGCACCGTCACAATCCCTTCCCGCTCGGCGACGAGAGCCTTCCCTATTCCAAGGGTCTGATGGCGCGCGCGCTGATCGCGGTCGGAGTCGGAGGTGTACGCGCCTACGAGTTGGCACGGCAGGTGGAGATCGACCTGGCGAAGCGAGACGAGCGCACGGTCGAGCTGGAGCGCCTACACGAGCTGGCGGTCGAGATCCTCGGGCCGGTTGAAGGGCACGAAGCCGTCGAGCGCCTGCGTCGTTACCGCGATCTCGATCAGCTCGACATGCCGGTGATCTTGCTCATCGGCGGCGCCACAGGCACCGGCAAGACGACGATCGCCGCCGAGTCGGCGCACCGGCTCGGGATCACGCGCCTCTCCTCGACCGACTTCATCCGCCAGACGATGCGCGCGTTCTTCTCGGAAGAGTTCATGCCCACGATCCACCACTCCAGCTTCAAAGCCTGGGAAGCGCTACCGGAGGCCGAGCGCGAGGAGGGTGATCCGCTTATCCGTGGCTTCCTCCAGCAGACGAAGAACGTGCTCGTGGGCGTTCGCGCCTCGATCGAGCGCGCGATCGAAGAAGGCTGGTCGATGGTGCTCGAGGGCGTGCACCTTGTGCCCGGGATGCTGCCCTCGGAGATCGAGGGAGCGCTCGTCGTCCAGTCGCTCCTCGTCGTCTACAACGAGGAAGTGCACGCATCGAACTTCTTCGTCCGGGATCTCGCCACAGAGGGCGTTCGCCCGGTAGAGAAGTATCTTCAGAACCTCGGTGAGATCCGCCAGGTACAGGACTTCCTGCTAAAACGTGCTCGCAAGTCGGGCGTTCCGGTGATAGAGAATGAGAACGTCGATCGTACGGTCGGCGCCGTGATCGAGCTCGTGCTCGAAGGAGCCGAGCGTTTACAGAAGGTGAAATGAATCCTCCGAAGACGCAGACGCCCAAGAAGAAGAGCGAGCCCGTCGTCGAGAAGACGGGCGCCGTTTGTAGCTGCGCGCACTACGCCCGTGCAACCGAAGCGGCGGCTCTTGCGAGCGCCCGCTGGCTGGGCCGAGCCGACCGCGAGGGAGCCGAAGAGGCGGCCTTCGCAGCCATGCAGCAGGCGCTCAACGACCTACCGATCGACGGGCGCATCGTCGTCGGGGCGGCCGACGAGGGGCCGCTTGCGGCCGGGCAGCAGATCGGCGCCGGTGGCATCCCGGTCGATCTCGCCCTCGATCCACTCGAGGGGCGGGAAGTGGTTGCCCGTGGCGGCTCGGGCGCGATGTCGATGATCGCGATCGGAGAGCCCGGCGCGTTCGTGACGTTGCCCGACATGTACATGCGCCGAATGGCGGTCGGACCGCGCGTACGCGATCGGATCGATCTGCGCAAGCCCGTGGGCGAGAACATCGTCACGATCGCAAAGGCGTTCGGGCGCAACCCCAATGACATCACGACGATCGTGCTCGACCGGCCCCGTCATCACGATCTGATCGACGAGATCCGCCACTCCGGCGCGCGCATCAAGCTGATTCCCGACGGCGACGTGACCGCCTCGATCTCGGCCGCGATCCGTGGCACCAACGACCACCTGGCGATAGGCATAGGCGGCACGCGCCAGGCCGTGCTCACGGCCGCGGCTCTACGCTGCCTCGGCGGCGAGCTCCAAGCTCAGCTGTGGCCGGTCTCCAGGCGCGAGATCGAGCAGGCGAAGGCAACGGGCATCGACGACATCGAGCGTATCTTCACTACCAGCGATCTGGCGCCCGGTGAGGTGATCTTCACCGCCACGGGAGTCTCCAACGGCGACCTCCTGCGGGGCGTTCGCTTCCTCGCCGATAGCGCTCGCACCCACACCTTGGTCATGTGTACGCGTTGCAACTGGGTGCGCTTCATCGACAGCGTCCACTTCTTCGCCCGCGAGCGCCGCGAAGAGGTGCGCCTGCTCGGTAGCGCCTAGCCCGGCATCTACACTGGCCTCATGCTCACCGCCGACGACGTCACCGAAGCGCTGCGGCAAGTTTTCGATCCCGAGCTGGGGCTCGATATCGTCGAGCTCGGACTTCTTTACGACGTTCAAATCGCCGGCGGCGAGGTCACCGTCAGCTATGGCTTGACCTCGATGGGCTGCCCGGCGGGGCCGCTGATCCAGGAGCAGATCCTGGAAGCCGTCCGCGAGCTGCCGGGGGTCGAAAAGGTCGATCTGCAGCTGACCTGGGATCCTCCCTGGACGCCCGAGCGGCTGTCCGAGGACGCCAAGCTCCTGCTCGGCTTCGGCTACTAGCAATTCGGTGCCGGACTTCAGTCTGGCACCGGCGCTCAATTCGGTAGTACCGAGGCGCCCCTGAAACTGTGGTGCACGGCTTCGGTTCTGAGCGTCTCCAGGCCAACCGGGGAGTGCGCGTTCCTACCCCGGAGAGACTTGACCGACTACTTCGAGGCTGGCGAATAGAGGGGTCGGATCTTCTCCGGCGGCTAGCGCTGCGCTCAGACGATCGCGAGCGCGAGCGCTCGCACGGATTCCACGGACGCGGAGGCGTACTAAGCCCCGCAGCGACCTCGCCTCGATCGTGCACGGGCGAAAGCCGAGGAGGTCGGCGATCAATCGAACGGGGACGAGGAAAACCCCGGACAGCACGACGAAAACCGCTCCTATTGCGCCAAACACGAGCGTGCTTTCCACGTCGTAAGGAGCCAAGGCGTCGCCTTCGTCGAATAGCTCGCCGAGCTCCGATCCGGGCAAAGGGCCGATCAGTCGCCTGCGAACGGACCAGACCACTCCGTCCGGCGCGGCAACCTTACGCATGCGTCCCATTCATATCCGGCCGAATCGCGCATCTTGCATTCACTCGCAGCGAGGAAAGCGCTTGGAGCCCGTTCATGCGGCTGATCGTAAACCGATTTCGATCAACCTGGGTCGGAGTGGCTCGGATACGGGCAGTCCGATTCGCCGTGGACTCCGGGAGCAATTCCGAGTACTTGCCACAGTCACATTGCTCTTACTCGCGCCGTCACAATGCGTCGATGAACGCCGATCAGCTTCGCGAGATCGCCACTGAGTTGGGACTCGACGCGATCGGCGTGGCGGCGGCCGAGCCCTACGAACGCGTCGAAAAAGCGATCGCCGAGCGCCGCGCGCAGGGGCTGTTCGCGGATCTGCGTTTCACCACGGCGCGCCCCGAGCTCTCATGTCATCCCGAGCGTCTGCTCGAGGGCGCGCGGAGTGTCGTCTCGGCGGCGCTTGTTTACTGGGAGCCCGGGCCGGAGCCGAAAGCGGGGGAGGGGCGCCTCGCCCGCCACGCCCGGCGCGACCGTTACGCCGAGTTGCGGACGGCGCTCGAGGCTCTCGGCGAGAGGATCGGCGGGGCATACCGCGTGCTCGTCGACGCGAACGAGCACGTCGACCGGGAGGCGGCGGTGCGTGCCGGAATCGGTTTCTACGGCAAGAACACGCTGGTAATCGCGCCCCGCCTCGGTTCCTGGATCGTGCTCGGGACGCTTGTGAGCGAGCTCGGGCTCGAGGCGTCCGACCCGCTCGAGCGCGATTGCGGCTCCTGCCGGCTCTGTCTCGATGCTTGCCCGACCGGTGCGCTTGTTCGGGCGGGCGTGCTCGATGCGCGCTTGTGTCTGTCCTACTGGACGCAAGCGCGGACGGCGATCCCCGAATCGATTCGAACGGAGCTGGGCGCGACGGTCTACGGTTGCGATATCTGCCAGCAGGTCTGCCCCTGGAACCGCGGCGTAGAGAAACGACGCGCCGACGCGCCCGGCGGCGGCGAAGCGCTCGTCTCGCTGGAGGACTGGCTGACGGCGAGCGACGAAGAGCTGCTCGAGCGCTACGAGCGCCTCTACATCCCGCGACGAGATCCGCGCTTCCTGCGCCGAAACGCGCTGCTCGCGCTCGCTAGCACGGGCACGAGCGAGCACGAATCGCTGCTCGAGCGCTACATCAGCGACGACGACGAGTTGCTGGCCGAGTATGCCCACTGGGCTCTTCGTAGCCTGCGCGAGCGTCTCGGCCGCGAGACGGCACTCGGTTAGGACGCCTAAACCAGCACGCCGGCCAGCTCACGCGCCCGGTTGGCAACCAGGTCGCGCAGGTCGCCGGGCTCGAGCACGATCGCCTCGCCCAGGTTGGAGAGGATCTCTCCGACGAGCCATTCCGGGCTTCCCACCGCCGTTTCGGCGAGAACGGCACCGTCGGTGAGCGCGCAGGCGCCGCCGCGCTCCAGGCGCCAGCGGGCGACCCGGGGCGAGTACCAGATACGCGCCCGGCGGGCGTCGCGGAGCCCGCGTGGCTCGAATCCGGGCCGAGGTTCGAAGTGCTCGCCCGTGAGCTTTGCCCGGCGCATACGGTCGAGGCGAAAGCTGCGCTCGCCGCCGGTCGTGCGGTCCCATGTGTGCACGTACCAGTAGGGCAGCTTGCGCTCGAGAGCGTAGGGCTCGGTTAGGCGTAGCGACGGCTGCTCGTCGCCTTCCTTCAGATACTCGAGTTCGACCAGCTGACGCAGCCGGATGCCCTCGGCGAGGCGCGCGATCAGGTCTTCCTCGGCCTCGCTGACCTGGGTCTCGGGCGTCTGCTGCAGCTCGAACTGGCCGAAAGTCTCCTCGAGCTTACGGCGCACGCGCTCGAGCGGCGTGTGCGCGTCGGCGGCGATCATCGGGCCGACGAACTCGAGCGCGAGCCGGATTGCGCGCGCCTCGAGCGGCGTTAGGCGTGGCGAAGCCCGGAAGGTGTCACCGAAGAGCTCCTTGTCGACGCGTACCGACTCGCCGTCGAGCTCGGCGTAGACGGTGTAGCAACCGCCGCCGAAGTTGACGAGATTGAGCAGTGACAGATGCTCCTCGAGCTCGTCGAAGGGGATGCGCAGGCGCTCGACTATTTCGGCGGCTGGGATCACTGCTTCACTTCGGTCGCCGCAGGCGGCGAGAAGGTGGGCGAGCAAGGCCTGCAGAAGCGCGAATCGTTCCGGGGCGACCGGCCCCGAGGGGTGGTCGGGGAGCTGCGAGCTTTCGCCCGGCTCGCTTCGCTCCGGCGCCGGCACGGGTTGCGCGGCAGTGTGGCGTTCCTCGACCAAGCTGAGAGCGCGCGTAACCTCCTCGCGCAGCTCTACGGGTTCGATCGGCACCGCTCGACCGTCCTGACGCAGAATCCAGGAGGCGAGCAGACGGAGTGAGGAGTACTCGGTCGTGAAAATCCCGTTCTCGACTCGGCCCGAGCTTTCGTAGGCGCGCTCGACCCACCAGGCGGTCTCGCGCCCGACCCGGATCTTCGCCTCGCCCAGCGGCGGGCCGATCTGCCAGGGCGCGCGACCGCGGTAGTCGTCGATGTCGAAGTCGGGTGGAACGCGGAAGTCACGCTCCTTGCGCGTGGCGAAGCGGATGTCGCTGCGGATGCGCGAGACGCGGAAGGTGCGCATCGCATCGCGCTCCAGGTCGTGGCCGATCACGTACCAGAGGCCGTTGTCGGAGAGAAGACCATAGGGGTTGACGATTCGCTCGGAGTGCTCGTCACGTGAGATCGACCAGTAGTTGAACTTGACCGTGCGCTGCTTGGAGATCGCGGCCTCGAGCTTGCCGAGCCGTCCCGGCGTCTCGGGTGAGTAGTCGGGGTCGAGCACCTCGACGCGGACGGCGGTGGCGGTCGGGGGTTCACTGAAGCCGGGCCGTCCCAGGGCCAGGTTCTGGAGCGCGAGTCTGAGCGGCTCAGCGTAGGCGAACTTGCCCTCGAGCAGGTAGAAGGAGGTCTGTAGGGCGGCCAGCTCGTCGTTGGTCAGCTCGAGCGGTGGCAGGAAGTACTGCTCGGAGCGCAACGTGTATAGCTCTTCGCCTGTGAACTCGTCCCGCTGTGAGCGCAACGGCACTCCCAGCGAGGTCAGCTCGGAGCGATCGGCGTAGTAACGGCGGGCGAAGGCCTCGTCCGACATCTCGGAGTAACCCTCGACGTTGGATTTCACGTCGCGCGCCGTTACCGGACGGCGCTCGGCCATCAGAAATGCGACCAGCGAGAGCTGGCGGATCAGCTTGTCGGCGTCGTGAGACATCGCTCCGCGAGCTTACAGCTAGCGGGATCGGATTGGAGAGCTCGTGCGCTCGACATTTCGTACCGGCGCTGGGCAGGAAAGAATGACCACGCGCCAGAGGCGCTTGGGTCTCGGTTTTAAGGCGAAAACGAGTTGTCAGGCCGCGACTTTGGCCCGCTCGAGGTGCTGGTGCGAGGGGCAGTAGTCGCGCTCGGGAAGCGGTGTGCGCTGGCAGGCCTTACCCTTGCGGGTCGTCGCCTTGCAGCGTGCGATACCGCCGTCGAGAGCGCCGGCCTCGATCTGCTTCTGAATGAACTCGCCGGCCGCGTTGACGCCCTTCTCCACCGCCCAGCCGACCTGAGCCTGCACAGTGATCGGGTAGTAGCGTCGGATGTCCTGGAAGAGAGCTCGATCCGGCTTGGCGAAGTAGTGCGGATCGGTGGCCAGGCGCACCATCGTCTGCTCGCAGGCGTCGAGTACGGAGCGCTTGAACTCGATTTGCTGATCGGGAGCGGCATAAGGATCGATGAGATCCTTGATCGAGCGATAGATCGCTCGCGAGTACTGGTACATGCAACTCACAAGCTGCGTGCTTTGCTTATCCATGCGACTCGAATGTTCTCCTCTGATTCGGAGCGAGGCCCCACGCCAGGCGGCGAACTGGCCAAAGCCCTACTCGGCTTCCGCGGCGCGCGAACAGTGTAGCGGCTTTTCCGAGCTGTGACAAAAAACGCGAAGAAAGCCGCTCAGGAAGCTACGCGTTTCACGAAAGCCGTCTTGAAGCCGGCCTTACGCGCAGCGTGAAGACGCTTGAGGGCTGTGCTCTGATTGTCGAAGACACCGCTGAAGACAACGTAGTAGTCGGGGTGAAGGCTGGAGTAGTCCGACGACTTGAGCACACCGACATCGCCGAGGCCGTCGTTCAGGGCCTCGAGCGCCTTCTGCCTCGCGCCGGCCTTGCCGCCCGAGATGGGTATCGATGCGAGCACGATCGTGTAACCGGGGGGGCCCGGCCAGGCGATCACGCCTGTGGCGTCGACCGGCGGCTTGGGCGGCTTATTGCTCGTCGTCGTGGCCGTCGTCGTCGTGCCCGTAACCGTATTGTTAGTGACAGTTCCGGTGCTGGCCGTGGTCGGATGAACTTTTGGCCCGAGCTCCTGCAGGGTCTTGGTCCGGTTGATCTGCGTGGCCAGGATCGCGAAGGTCGCGGCCAAGACTGCGATAGCCAGTGCGACAAGAACCGGCCAGCTCCAACTTCCGTTCGAAAAAGGGAGGGCGTGTCGCCAGCGTTCCGCGAGACCGGCTGCGACCGCTCCCGCTTCGAAGAGCCGCTCGCCGCAGGAGAGGCAGTACTCCTGGTAGGGCTCGCAGACCGCGCCACAGTTCGGGCAAAGGCTTCTGACGTCGGAACGCGCCTCTTCGCCCGCAGGCTCCTCGGCGCCGGGGCTCATCTCTCGCCGCCCTCGCGTTCGGCGGCCTCTTCCTCGGCTCCCTCCGCCGCCGGGATGGAATGGGAGATCGTCTGCTCGCCTGGTTTTTCCGGGCTGGCGGTGCCGCTCACCACGGCTCCGCAGTTGGCGCAGAAGCTGGCCCCTTCGGCGAGCGGCTGCAGGCAGCCGGCGCACAGTTCTCCGGTGCTGCCGAGATCGGTCGGGCGACCACAGCTCGCGCAGAAGCGAGCGCCGAAGAAAAGGGGCGCGCCGCAGGCGCAGTGCGGGCCGGAGGCGCTACGGCGCGAGTTTCCGCGCGCGAGGATTGTCTCGAGCTCCTGGATGCGATTCTCGACGCCCATGGTCTGGGCGCAATGCTCGACGATCAGATCCTCGTGGAACTGGTCACGCCGGTACATCTCGAGCAGGAGCCCGCCGAGGTCGCGTATTCGTCGCTCGCGCTCGCGCACGAGTGCCCTGCGCTCGCGGCGTACGAGCGAGAGATTGGCGGCGGGAGGACGTGTCGCCCGAGCGCTCGCTCTCCGTTTCTTTCGGCTCTTCGGCTTCTCGCTCTCGGCTACCTGCGCGGGAAGCTCTTCCGCTCCGACCTCGGACGGCGGAAACTCCGGCGACGGCTCGGTCTCCTCGGCTGGCCCGTCGTCTGGAGATTGCAGACCTTGCTCCGGGTCTTCGCCTGCGGACGAGCCCGCGTCTTCGGGGCGACGCATGCGTGTGAACAGCTTTCGGCGCTCCATTTAGCGGTTACTCCGGCGAGCAAAGTGCCGGGCGATAGACGTATTTGCCGCAACGACCACTAGCGGCGCGAGTGTAGCGCAGCTTCGAATGCTGTCGCAGACGCCCCGGTTCGGGATGTCCGTCTTTGCGCGCTGAATAAAGAAAGCCCCGGCGGTCGCCGGGGCTTTCGCACTAAGCGAGTCTGCGGATTCGTTACTTGCGCAAAGTCGTCCCCGTCGAGCGCAGGTCCTCGCAGGCCTCGACGACGCGGGTTGCCATCGAGGTCTCGGCCGCCTTCATGTACGAGCGCGGGTCGTAGACCTTTTTGACGCCGACCTCGCCGTCCACCTTGAGGACGCCGTCGTAGTTCTTGAACATGTGATCGGCGATCGCACGCGTGAGTGCGTACTGCGTGTCGGTATCGACGTTCATCTTGACGACGCCATAGTCGAGCGTCTCGCGGATCTCCTCCAGCGCCGAGCCCGAGCCTCCGTGGAAGACGAGCAGGAAGCGACCGGCCTCGCCGTACTTCTTTTCGACCGCCGCCTGGCCGTCGCGCAGGATCGTCGGCTTGAGCACGACGTTGCCGGGCTTGTAGACGCCGTGTACGTTGCCGAAGGTGGCCGCGAACAGGTAGCGGCCCTTCTCGCCGGTGCCGAGCGCATCGGCGACGGCAAGCATGTCCTCGGGGGTCGTGTAGAGCTTCTCGCGTGCGACGCCCTCGTTCGAGACTCCGTCCTCCTCGCCGCCGACGACGCCGGCCTCGACCTCGAGGATGATGTCTAGCTCGGCGCATTCGGCCAGGAGCTCCTTGGCGACGCGCATGTTCTCGGCCAGCGGCAGCGGCGAGCCGTCGTACATGTGGCTCTGGAAGAGCGGTCCCTTCCCGGCGGCAACCCGTTCGCGCGAGGCGGCCAGCAGCGGCCTCAGGAAGGTATCGACCTTCTCGGGATGGCAGTGGTCGGTGTGCAGGGCGATGTTGACCGGGCAGCGCTCGCCGACGATGTGGGCGAACTCGGCCAGAGCGATCGCGCCCAGGACGCCGTCCTTGACGGTCGCGCCGGAGGCGAACTCTCCACCGCCGGTGGACACCTGCACGATGCCGTCGGACTTGGCCTCGACGAATCCGCGCAAAGCGGCATTCAGGGACTCCGAAGAGGAGACGTTAATCGCGGGATAAGCGAACTTGCCGGCCCTGGCGGCGTCGAGCATCTGGGCATAGGTCTTGGGGTCAGCGATGGGCATTGCAACCTCTCAGTCGATTCTTTTCGGGCAAGGGTAGTAAAGCCACTAAGGTTGATAGCGAAATCGCCCGCCGGCTGCGTCGGTTGAGCGACTAAAAGCAGTCGGTATAAAGAGCCTATCCCGTTAGGAATGCGCGGCCGAGGTGGTCGAGGCGTGGATGCTAGGGGTTGGACGGGCTGCGAAGGCGCACTGGTAGTGCATCGAGCGGTCCAGGCAGCCGCTGGCGCCGCGAAACGGCTGCATCGGTTGTGCGGGCCTAGCGGGATAGGCTCTAATTACGCAGTCTCTCGCTCGACCTGATCGAGCTGATAGACCGTCGCCTCGCGCTCGCTCAGGCTCTGCTCGATCCGCGCCAGCCGCGTGTCCACGCCACACCAGCCCCCGGCGATCAGATCGACGAGCAGACCGAGATCCTCGACCCTGGCGAAGCGCTCGGCCTCGAGCGCCTGCTCGAGCTGGTCGAGGCGGCGGATGAGTTGGTTGGCCAGGCCGCGTAGCTCGGCGAGCTGGCGGGCGACCGGTACCGCTTCGGCCTGCAGGCCCTCGCGCACGGCCAGCCCGATCTGCTCGGGCAGCAGGCTCTCGAGCTCGGCGCCCATCTGTGCCAGAGCTTCCATCTGCGCCCGCGCGTGCTCGAAAGCCGCCTTCGTCTGAGCGGGATCGAGGAGGCTACGTGATGCCTGATCGAGGCGCTCGCGTGCTCGTGCCAGTGCGTCTTCCATGGAAATGAAGGCTAACGTTGGCGGCGGATGCTCCTACGCGACCTGGACTACGAGCTCCCGTCCGAGTTGATTGCCCAGCGGCCACTCGATCGCCGCGACGAGTCGAAGCTGCTCGTGTTCGAGCGGGCGAGCGGAGAGATCCGCCGGCGCCGTTTCGGCGACCTCCCCGAGGAGTTGCACGGCGAGCTGGTCGTGGTCAACGACACCCGCGTCGTTCCTGCACGGCTGCGGTTGCGGAAAGAGACTGGCGGGCAGGTCGAGGTGCTCCTGCTCGAGGCGCTCGGCGCCGGGGAGTGGGAGGCTCTTGCGCGTCCTTCCCGCACGCTTCGCGCCGGGCAGCGGCTGGGCCCGGTCGAATTCCTGGAGGCGCTCGGAGAGGGGCGCTGGCGGATAGCGCTCGAGGGCGAGCCCGCGGGCGAGACACCGCTACCGCCTTATATCCACGAGAAGCTCGACGACCCGGAGCGCTACCAGACCGTCTTCGCGGAGCGCCTCGGCTCGGCGGCAGCGCCGACCGCAGGTCTCCACTTCACGCCCGAGCTGCTCGAGCGCCTCGACGTCGAGCGCGTCACCCTGCATGTCGGCCTCGACACCTTCCGCCCCGTGACGGTGGACGACCTCGACCGGCATCACCTGCACGGCGAGCGCTACGAGGTGCGCCCGGGTAGCTGGGAGAGGATCAAGGCCGCCGAACGTGTGCTCTCGGTAGGGACGACGAGTGTGCGCGTGCTCGAGACTCTCGTTAGGGGCGCCCCGCTCAAGGGCCGGACGGAGCTGTTCGTGCAGCCGCCCTTCGAGTTCAAACGGGTCGACGCGCTCCTGACCAACTTCCACCTGCCGCGCTCGACTCTACTCGCGCTNNATGCTGGTGCTCTGACGCTCTAGACTCCCGGCAATGACCGCCCCGTCGGCCGCCGCCCCGACACCGCCCGAGCGCCCGCGTTTGTCAACGCTTGCCGGCCGGCTCTTCGTTGCAGAGCTGATGCTCGGCGGGGTGGTTCTCCTCTTCGCCATCGTCGGGATGTTCACTGGGCTTTTTCANNGGCTCCCTGCGCGATCGTGGTTTTCACGTGGCGCCAAGTCTCACTTTTACTGCGCTTTTGCTTGGGCCCACCGGTCTGCCGGTATTCGTTCGCAATGGTCGCCACTGGCTCGTACTCAGCTTCCTGGTGGCTCTGGCAGCTCTGTACGTCGCTTCTCGTGTGCGGGAGCGACACTGGATTCTCTCGCGCGGACCCAAGAAAGCTCTTGCGGCGGTATGGGCGCTCGCGCTCGTTTTCTCCCTTGGTTACGGTCCCTTGCACCCGTTCGATACGAATGGGTCAAGTGGAGTGCGATCTACCACACGACCGGACGGCGAGCAGTGGGAGCTTCCGAGGCACGGTCTCTCGATCGAAACGCTGTTCGTCCACAACTCGGGTCTCTTCGGCGCGACGCTCGTCGGAGTCGAGGCGCCGACGGCGCAGCGGCGCTTGACGAGCGTTCTGGTCGGCTACTGGGAACCATGGTTCGGTCCGAAAAACGCGGTCTGGCCCGACGGGCTGCCGAACGATTTCATCAAGACACCGCTTCACCGACTCACGCTCCCGGGGCGCGCCACGCGCCAGATCACCGTGGTCTTCCGGCCCAAGCACTGTCGGCGCGTGGGCGACCTGGCGCCGGTGCGCTACGTGCGCCTGCGCTATCGCCTCGGCCCGCTCACGCTTACTCAGCCGTTCCCACTTCCGACGCCGCTCGCCCTTTGCGACACGACGCGAGCGCGTAAAGCGGCGTAGATCCGCGACAGACTTGTATCGCTTTCCCCGATAGCCTTACTTCAGGGGTCACGGCTTGATCCCTTGGGGGCGGTTGGGAGCATGAGGGCGTGACGACGGCAATACCGACATTCGAGCTAGTGGCGAGCGAGGGCGAGGCCCGGGCGGGCGTGCTCAGGACGGCGCACGGCGAGGTGCGAACGCCCGTGTTCATGCCGGTCGGCACCAAGGCGAGCGTCAAGAGCGTCGACCCCGAGGAGCTGCGCGCGCTCGGCGCCGAGATCGTGCTCTCGAACAGCTACCACCTGCACTTCCGCCCGGGCGAGGACCTGGTCGCCGAGCTGGGCGGGCTACACGGCTTCATGGGCTGGCAGGGGCCGATCCTGACCGACTCTGGCGGCTTCCAGGTCTTCTCGCTCAGGGACACATTGCTGGGCGTTGACGAGGAGGGCGTCACCTTCCGCTCGGTCTACGACGGCCAGGCGGCGAGCTTCACGCCCGAGCTATCGGCCGAGATTCAGCGCAAGCTCGGCTCGGACATCGCCATGTGCCTGGACGTCTGCCCGCCGGCCGGTGCTCCGCGCGCCGAGCTGGAGCGCTCGCTCGAGCTGACGACGATCTGGGCGCGGCGGCAACGGCAGGCGCCTCGGGCCGACGGGCAGCTCGTCTTCGGCATCGTCCAGGGCGGCACGAGCGAGGAGCTGCGCCGCCGCTCGGCCTCCGAAGTGGCCGAGCTCGAGTTCGACGGCTACGCGCTCGGCGGACTGAGCGTGGGGGAGGAGCGGCCCGAGATGCTCGCGGCGACGGCCTTCTCGGCGCCGCTATTACCGCGCGAGAAAGCGCGCTACTTCATGGGTATCGGCGATCCGGAGGGCGTGCTCGAGGTGATCGAGCGCGGGATCGACATGTTCGACTGCGTGCTGCCCACGCGCACGGCTCGCACTGGCTCGGCGCTGACCTGGGAGGGGAGGCTCAACCTCCACAACGCCCGCTTCGCCCGTGACGCGCGACCACTCGAGGAGGGCTGCGACTGCCCGGCTTGCGGCCGTTTCACCCGCGCCTATCTGCGCCACCTGGTCAATCAGCAGGAACTGCTCGGCCTGCGCCTGCTTAGCCTGCACAACCTGCGCTTTCTGATCAGGCTCGTCGGCGAGGCGCGACTGGCAATCGAGCAAGGCCGCTTTGCCGGCTTCAAGGGAGAAGCTCTGGCGCGGCTCGCGTCCGCGTCGTCGTAAGGCTTGCGCTAGCGGATCTCAGACGCCGGTTTTCGAGTGCGTTACCGTTGGCGCTAGACCGTCCACGGTCTGCACAATTACGCGAGGAGCTCGTGCGACGCGCACCGGGCGCCTCGGTCGTGCAGGCCTGGCGGAATAGGTTCTAAGGTTCTGAGCATGCCCTCTTACTACGTAGTCGCCGTCGTCGCCTTCATCGGTGTTCTCTGGCTGCTCGTGGCGCTGCCGCAGAGACGGATAAACCGTCGGCACGCCGAGGTCGTGGCCGGTCTCGAAGTAGGCGATCGAGTGGTGACCGCGGGCGGCTTCCACGGCGTCGTGCGCGAGCTTGCCGAGGACACCGTTCGGCTCGAGGTCGCACCCGAGACTGTGGTCACGCTGGCGCTGGGCGCCGTAGCGGCTGTACTGGCACCGTCGCAGGAACCTGGCACCGGGGATGGAACCGGCGCAGACGTGGACTCGGACCGAGGTTCGTCAAGCTAAGCTGCACCCTCGAATGTCGTCGCGCCGTCCCCACATCATCCTGCTCCTGCTGATCCTGGCCACGCTGGGTGGGGTCTTCCTCTTTGCTGCGCCGCAGTCGCCTCTCTACAAGCCGCCGGCGCTCGGGCTTGATCTCAAGGGCGGCCTCCAGGTGGTGCTGCAAGCCGAGCCCACCGGCGGGCGCAAAGTGACCTCCGAGGACATGACACGCTCGGTGAACATCATGCGCCGGCGCGTCGACGCGCTCGGTGTCGCCGAGCCCGACATCCGTACTCAGGGATCGAACCAGATCGTCATCGATCTGCCGGGCGTAAGCAACCAAGCGCGAGCTTTGCAGGTGATCGGCAAGACCGCACAGCTCCAGATCTTCGATCTCGAAGCGGCCCTGGTTCCCCCGTCTGTGTCCCAATTCCACGCGCAGCCCCACACCCTCTACCCCTTACTCAAGGCCGTACAGGGGCAGGTGAAAGTGAGGGGAGCGTCCAGTTACTACTTCTTCACCGCCAAGCACAAGCTCATCCTTGATCTGACTCCGTCGAAGAAAAAGAGCGCCATTCGCCTAGGCGTTCCGAAGTCGACGACGGTCGTCTCCTGCGACGTGAAGACCAGCCGTGTCTGTCCCGGCCCGACTCAGCCTTTCGTGCCAAAATCGGGGCAGACCTTCTGGTACCTGTTCAAGCTGCCGCCCGCGCTGACGGGCACGGACCTGAACGCGAGTGGAATCCGGGCCGACTTCGGTTCGGGCGGCGGCGCCATCGTCGACCTCAGTTTCACGAGCGCAGGAAACAAGGCCTTCCACAAGATCACGGCGGCCGAGTTCAACCGCGGCCAGGTGTACGGCACCCAGCACAACGCGATCGTGCTCGACGGCCAGCTGATCACTTTCCCACAGATCGACCCCACCGACCAGTCGCTCAGCAACGGTATCGATCCGTCGGTGACCGGCGCGATCATCGAGGGGGTCGGCTCGATCAACGAGGCCAAGGACATCGCGACGGTGCTGCAGACGGGCGCCCTGCCGGTGAGCTTCAAGACGATCGAGAACACCCAGATCTCGGCCACTCTGGGTAAGGACTCGCTGCATCAGGCGCTGGTGGCGGCGATCGTGGGACTGGCGCTCGTGGTCGTCTTCCTGCTAGTGCTCTATCGCTTCTTGGGCCTCGTCGCGGTGATCGGACTCGGCACCTACGCCCTCTTCCTGTATGGGGTGATCCTGCTCTTCAACGTCACTCTGACCCTGCCGGGCTTCGCGGGCATGATCCTCACGATCGGCGTGGCGGCCGACGCCAATGTCGTCATCTTCGAGCGCATCAAGGAGGAGTCCCGTGCGGGCAAATCGGTGAAAGCCGCTGTTGCCACGGGCTACCAGCGCGGCTTCCACACCATCCTCGACGCCAACGTCGTGACCGCGATCACCGCGGCAGTCCTCTTCCTGGTCGCCACAGCCGGAGTCAAGGGCTTCGCGCTGATGCTGCTGCTCGGCACCGGCATCTCGCTCATCACCGCCGTCGCCGGCACGCGCGCCATGCTCGGCCTGCTCTCCAACTTCCGCTGGTTCGGCAACCCGAGCTTCATGGGCGCCAAGGGCGCTCAGCGCGGACGCTGGTTGCAGATCGACTTCATGCGCAAGCGCTATCTGTGGCTGGCGCTTTCGGGAGTCGTGGTTCTGGTCAGCGCGGTGGCGCTCGGCACCAGGGGCCTCAACCTCGGCATCGACTTCAAGGGCGGTACGCAGATCATCTTCAACACGCCGAAGCCGACTCAGCTGGCGGACGTGCGCAGCCTCGTGACCAAGGTGACCGGCGAGCGGAGCGCCTTCATAGTCGGTCGAAGTAATAAAGCTACCGTCGGCGGTTCCGAGAGCTACAAGAGCTTTGAGATCCGCGTTCGCACTCCCAGTCGGGTCATCCAGACCTCCCTGACCAATCAGCTGGAGAGCAAGTTCCATGCCCCTCCCCCGAGCTCGCAGAACGTCTCGGCCAGTTTCGGACGCCAGATCGCCCGCAGCGCGATTCTGGCGATCATCGTTTCTTTCCTGCTGATCACGGGCTACATGACGATGCGCTTCGACTTCAAGTTCGCGGCGCCAGTGATCGTGGCGGTGCTGCACGACATCGTGATCACGGTCGGGGTCTATGCGCTGACGGCCCGCGAGGTGACGACCTCCACGGTCGCCGCTGTGCTGACCGTACTCGGCTACTCGATCTACGACACGATCATCATCTTCGACCGCATCCGCGAGAACGTGCCGCTGATGAGACAGGCGCCGTTCGCCCGCATCGTCAATGTCTCAGTCTGGGAGACGATCCGTCGCTCCCTGGCCACGACCTTCATCACCCTGCTTCCGGTCGGGGCACTCTTCATCGCCGGCGGCGACACGCTCAAGGACTTCGCCTTCGCGCTGCTGGTCGGAATCACGTCGGGCGCCTACTCCTCGATCTTCGTGGCGGCGCCGCTCTTGACGATCTGGAAGGAGCGGGAGCCGGAGTACGTGCGGCGCCTACAAGGGACCGGTTACCACGGCGGTCGCGACGAGTCGGTGAGCGGGAGGGCCCCGCAGCCGGCGCTGGCGGCGGCTGCCGAGCAGCCTGCCGTGTACGACAGGTACGAGGGCGAAGCAGCAGAGAAGCGAGAACGGCGCCGGCAGAGGAGAAGGCGCTCGAGGCCACATGGCCGGCCCCGCTAGCGGCTCGCGCCAACTCGCGAGCGAGCTCGCGCTGGCAGCCGTGGGCACGGTCGCCCTGACCGCCGAGAGGATCGATGCACTGGCCGAGGCTATCGCCGCCCGCGGCGGTGTTGCCACGAGCGAGGAGGCGCGCGCCTTCCTGCGCGAGCAGGTTGAGAGCTGGCGCGAGGAGGCGGCTCGGATGAGCGGTCAGGCGACCTCGTGGATCGGCGCTATCGCGCGCGAGCTCGGCCTGGTCAGCCGCGAGGAGGCCGACGAGCTGGAGTTGCGAGTCGCTCAGCTCGAGCACCGGCTGCAGCTCCTGGAGAGAGATTCCGACCCGGCGTGAACCCAGGCCGCGGCGAGTTTCTGGTCGGGACGCGCTCGGCGTCGGTAGAAGGGGTTACTCTGAAGACGTGACTCCAAGGCGGATGCCGCGAGTGCGAGTCGAGTCTCTGCTGGCTGCGGCGGCCGCGCTGGTGGGTGTGGTCGCGCTCGTCTCCGGTCTGACTCCGGAGTTCGCCGATCGCTCCAGGCTGATCAGGGGCGTGCTTCCGCCCGGCTTTCCCGAGATCGCCCGCGTGCTCACGCTCGCCTTTGGCCTGGCGCTGCTGCTGCTCTCACGCTCGCTGGCCAGAGGCCGCCGGCGCGCCTGGCAGCTGGCGCTCTTCGCTGTCGGCGGGGTCGCGCTCGCGCATCTGGCGAAGGGACTCGACTTCGAGGAGGCGATCATAAGCTCGCTGCTTGTGATCGGGCTGCTGCGCTACCGCTCCCACTTCGACGCGCCCGGCGATCCCGCGGTCCGGCGCCCGGTTCTCGGTGCGCTGCTGGCGCTAGCGGGCGTGGTTGGAATCGGGGTGGTACTGAGCACGCGCGATATACCCGATCGCGTCGGAAACCTGATCACCATCACGGCGGTGTTCTTCGGCTTGCGGGCGCTGATGCTCTGGCTCGGACCTTTCCCCGAGCACGTTCGCCAGTCGCTGGAGGAGCGGCACCGCGCCCGGGAGCTGGTCGATAGCTTTGGTCGGGACAGTCTCGCCTTCTTCACGCTCAGGCGCGATAAGAGCTACTACTTCTCGGATAGCGGCAACTCCTTCCTCGCCTACCGTCTGGTCGGCAGCTCGGCGCTGATCAGTGGCGACCCTGTGGGGGAGGAGAACGAGTTCCGCGACCTGCTCGGAGATTTCGCTCGCAGAGCCCGTGACCACGGTTGGCGTATAGCCGTCGTCGGAGCCGGCCCAGATTGGCTCGGCCTTTATCGGGAGCTCGGAATGCGGCGGGTGATCAAGATCGGCGACGAGGCTGTTGTCCGGCCGGAGGTCTTCTCGACCGAGGGCCGGGCGATCAGGAAAGTCCGGCAGTCTGCGCGCAAGATCGCCGAGCGCGATAGCGTGAGCTTTCTGATCGAGAGAGCGGCGGAGATGGACGAGGAGCGGCGCGCGCAACTCGAGGAGATCTCGAGCGCCTGGCTGGCGGGTCGCCGCGAGCGAGGTTTCTCGATGGCGATCGACGACCTCTTCGCCGCCGGAAGCGTCTTTGCGCTCGCGCTCGACTGCGGCGGCGAGCCGATCGCCTTTCTCCATCTCGTTCCCGGCTCGGCCGGCGGAGGTTACTCGCTCTCCAGCCAGAGGCGCCTACCGGGGTGTCCCGGAGGAATATCCGAGTACTTGATCGTGGAGACGCTCGCCTGGGCGCGAGAGGCCGGTGTGCGCGAGTTCTCGCTCAATTTCTGCGCCTTCCGCGACCTGCTCCGCGGCGACTCGCAGGGCCCGCTTCTGCATCGGCTGGCGCGACGGGTGTTACTCGGACTCGACTCCTTCTTCCAGATCGAGAGGCTCAACTCGTTCAGCCGCAAGTTCCTACCCGAGTGGCGGCCCCGCTACGTCTGCCTGGAACGGCTGAGCGATCTACCCGCCGTGGGCATCGCCTACTTGCGAGCAGAGTCACTGATCGCGTCGCCGCGAATGCCCGGTCGAAAGACGACCTGAGCGCTGCGCTTTTCGGTCGTCGCGTCCTTCCTGTCACACTTCCTCAATGGCCTCGCGTTCTCGAGCGAGCAATCTGGGCCGTCTCTCCGAGATCGCCCAGGTGGCTGTGCGTCACGGCTTCGGCTACCTGCTCGCCCGCCACCACTTGAGCGATCTGATTCCGGGGCACCGGCGCCTGCGCTTGGGGGAGATAACCGCAACCTCTGAGCGGGGTCGCCACCTGCGCGCCATGCTCGAGGAACTGGGACCGACCTTCGTCAAGTTCGGTCAGCTGCTGTCGATGCGTCCGGATATCCTGCCACCGGACGTGATCGCCGAGCTGCGCGGACTTCAAGACGACGTCCGCCCCTTTGCCTCCAGCGACGCGCAACGGGTCATTCAGCAGGATCTCGACCAGTCCCTCGAACGGCTATTCCTGGAGTTCGACGAGACGCCGATCGCCGCCGCTTCGATCGGGCAGGTGCACCGGGCGGTGCTCCCGAACGGCCACGTGGTTGCGGTCAAGGTGCAGCGCCCCGGCGCGCCCGAGCAGATCGAGGCCGACCTGGCGCTCCTGTACCAGCTCGCCCGCATCATCAAGGAGCGGGTGCGGGCGCTCGACTTCGTCGATGTGCGCGCGATCGTGGACGAGTTCTCGCGCTCGATCCGCCGCGAGCTCGACTATCACCAGGAAGGGCGGAATGCCGACAAACTCCGACGTCAGTTCGCCGCCAACCCGCACGTCCGCGTCCCGCACGTCTATTGGACCTACACCAGGGCACACGTGCTCACGCTCGAGTTCCTGGAAGGAACCAAGCTGGCCGACCTCGACGAACAGCTCTCGAGCGACGATCGTCGCCGGCTGGCGACGAGGGTTGCCAAGACCTGGATGGAGATGATCTTCAAACACGGCGTCTTTCACGGCGATCCGCACCCGGCCAACGTCTTCGTGCTCGGAAGTCCGGACGAGATCGGACTCGTCGACTTCGGACTGGTCGGGCGCCTCTCCGACGAGGACATGGGCGGGCTCACCCGTCTCTTCATCGACGCCGCCACCGAGAACGTCGACGCCCTGCCGCAGCGGCTCTACGACCTCGGTGTGCGCTGCCCTCCCGACCGCGAGCAGGAGTTCGCGCTCGAGCTGCACGAGGGCTACTACCGCTACCACGGAGCGAGCCTGGCCGAGATCGATCCCCTGCAGGTGATCCGCGAGACCTTCTCGATGATCTACTCGCTAAACCTGAGGTTGCCGACGCGCTTTCTGATCCTCGACAAGGCGCTGGCGACACTGGCCGCGGTGGGAGTGGAGTTGACTCCCGACTTCAATGTCTTCGAGATCGCTAAGCCTTACGCCCGCGATCTCGTGCGCGATCGCTTCAGCCCGGAGCGAGTGCTGCGGCGCGCGCGCCGCGACGGTGTCGAGTTGGTGAGGGTTGGGCGTGAGTTGCCCACGCTCCTGCACGGNNGGGCTGGAGGACGCGATCCACCAGGTCTCGGTCGCGTTCAACCGCCTCGTAATGGCGCTGATCGTGGTCGGCGGCCTGATCGGCTCGAGCCTGATCGGGATCTTCGCCCACGGGGGCCCGAAACCGCTCGGCGTAAACGTCATCTCCGTCGCCGGCTTTCTGCTCTCGGGCGTGCTCGGCGTCTGGCTGCTCTGGGGCGTTATTCGCTCCGGGCGGTTGTGAGAGCTCGCCTAGTGAGGAAGTGCACCGGCGCTTTAGTGCGCTCGAAGTCCCGACGATTGACACGCTTCCGGTACAAAGAAGAGTGCTTTTTCGCTTGACGGGACGGTAGTTTGGGAGAACCCCGTGGGTGGGTGGCTCGGAGGCGGGCGGAGAAACGTGGTGCCGTCACACACCCAACCGTCGATCTTCCTCTCGAGACGAAGTCCAAGGCGCGCGTCCCTAACCGCCTCGGCCGCTTCGGACGGCTGGGGATAGTCCGTCACAAATCGGCTGCAAAGCGGGCGGAAAAGGACACTGTTTGGGCGCTCTCTCGCCTGTTAGCGTCCTTCCCATGAGTGCAGCAGTCCTTCTCGCCGAGCCGGAGCCGCAGGTTCGCGGGCTGCTCGAGCGCCAGCTCTCGGTGGCCGGCTTCGCCGTCGTCGGGGCCGGTGCCGGCGACGAGGCGCTGAGCCTGGCCGAGCAGTCCTCGCCCGATCTCGTCCTGGTCGGAAACGAGCTTCCNNGTGCCGGTGATCGTGCTCGGCGGCGTCGAGTCCGACACGATCGAGCGCGTGCAAGCGTTCGAGCGTGGCTGCGACGACTACCTGGCGCACCCCTTCCATCACGAGGAGCTCGTGGCCCGTATCCGCGCCGTGCTGCGCCGCACCTCGCCCGACACGCGCCAGCGCCTCGTCGCCGGCGAGGTCGAGCTCGACCGTCAGACACGTCGCGTCACCGTTCTCGGCGAGCGCGTGCTCCTCTCGGCGAAGGAGTTCGAGCTGCTGGCCAAGCTCGCCTCGGCGCCGCACCGCGTCTTCACGAAGGAAGAGCTGTTGAGAGAGGTCTGGGGCTTCCGCTCGCTTGGCCGCACGCGCACGGTCGACTCCCATGCCTCACGTGTGCGCCGCAAGCTCGCCCGTCCCGGTGCCGGCCCGTTCGTGATCAACGAGTGGGGAGTGGGCTACCGGCTGCTGGACGGCTAAGAGCGCGGAGCGGATTGAAGACCCGTCGACCGGGTGCGGTCGGTGAGTGCGAGGCTAGGACGCAGCATCGCGTTTGTAACCGGAAGCTACGGGCCCAACGACAACGTATCGCGGCGGAGTGCTTCGGTTTGTTCGGCGCTCTAAGAGATCGCGCCCTCGAGCTCGAGTAGCCAGCGCTTGCGATCGAGCCCGGCACCACGACCGCCGTAGCCGCGGAGCGAGCCGTCGGCGCCGATCACGCGGTGGCAGGGCAGCACGATCGTCAGTTGGTTCGAGCGCATCACGTTGCCGACAGCGCGAGCCGCTCCCGGGTGACCGGCCATGGCGGCGAGCTTGCCGTAGCTGGTCGTCGTGCCGTAGGGGACGCGACCCAGTTCCTCCATCACGCGACGCTCGAACTCGCCCATTTTCAAATCGAGCGGGAGGTCGAACTCGCGCCGGCCACCGGCGAAGTACTCCTGGAGTTGGCGCACGGCCTCGGCGAGGATGCTGCCGGGCACCGGCTCGGAGTCGGGTCCGTGGTCGCCGGACCGGGCGAGGGCGACGTACGTCACTCCTCGCTCAGAGGCCTCGACGACGAGCGTGCCGAGCGGAGTGTCGACGAACGCGCGGCCGGTTGCGCTGGTTTCGGTCGTAGGTTCGGGGAGTGCGACTGCCATCTACCTCACTGTAGCGCCGCGGCCGGTTCTCAGGGGGTGCCAGGCACCGTCTCGTCTCGGGCGCTCAGGCGCGCAGCGGCAGGAGCAGGTGCGGGGCCAGGTAGACCTCTAGGAGCGCGGCGCAGACGAGAAGTGGCAGCGCCACCGCGAGGCTCGTCAGGAGCAGGCGCCCGGGCTTCTCGGCCGGCACGAAAATGCAGCTCGTCGCGGCTGCAAGTGGAAGGAGAAGGGCGCCGAACTCGAGCGTGCCGTGGGGGAGCATCGCCAGCAGCGCCCAGTGCGATACGAGACGGTGATCGAGCATCTGCGCCTGCCTGGAGAAGACCCAGCAGAGCGCGACCAACAGGCAGACGGCCACGAATGGGTAGAGAAAGCGGGCAACGATGTTCACGCTCGGGTGATCCCAGGTGTCATGGATTCCCCAACTCCAGAGGCGAGCGATCGGCCAGGCGAGCATCCCGATCGCCATCAGCCAGACGCAGTTGGTGCCGGCGACCGCGACCAGATCGCCCACGTGGGGATGCCTCGAAAGCAAGACAGAGGGGGAGCCGTCGTCGGGAACGGAGTTCAGTCTCAGTGCCGCGGCGGCGAAGATTGCCACCTGCATAGTCAGCGAGCCGGCCAGGGCCGCGATAGCGATCCAGAAGGCGCGTTTGTCGAGTCGGATGGCGGCGATCATCTCTTGCGGTCGGTTACGAGCGAGCGTCGTTCCCTTTCTCGGCGGTCCGATCGGGCGGCTTTACCGTCGAGACGGGAGACTCGGAGCCTATCCCGTCAGGCCCGCGCCTACCTAACGAGATAGGCTCTACCGTTGTGCGCCTGGCCGTTGTCGGACACGTGGAGTGGATCGATTTCCTGCGCGTCGAGCGCGTGCCGGCGCAGGGCGAGATCGTGCACGCGAGCCGCGGCTGGGGAGATGCAGCCGGCGGCGGCGCAGTCGCGGCGGTTCAGCTCGCCAATCTCGGTGGCGAGGCGACGTTCTTCACAACCTTCGGATCGGACGCGCGCGGCCGCCAGGCGCGTGAGCGGTTGGAGCAGCAGCGCGTGCGCGTGCTCGCGCGTGAGATCGAGCAGCCGCAGCGTTACGGCGTCACCTTCGTCGACGACGAGGGCGAACGGACGATCACCGTCGTGGGGGAGAGGCTGACCCTGAAGGGCGCCGATCCCGAGCTGCCCTGGAGCGAGCTCGAGGGAGCCGACGGCGTCTACTTCGTCAGCGGCGACGCCGAGACCGTGCGTCGGGCTCGTAACGCACGAGTGCTGGTCGCCGCGTCTCGCTCGCTTAAAGTTCTGCAAGAGGCCGGCGTCGAGCTCGATGCGGTCGTCGGCAGCGCCATCGACGCGGGCGAGCGCTACCGGCACGGCGACCTCGATCCGGCGCCTCGCCTCGTCGTTCGCACCGAGGGCGCGCGCGGCGGCGCGCTCGAGCCCGGTGGTCGCTACCAGCCGGTCGATCCTCCAGGACCGATCGTCGATAGCTACGGCTGCGGTGATTGCTTCGCCGCCGGTCTCACCTACGGGCTCGCCGCCGGGATGCCGGTTGAGGAAGCCGTCGAGCTGGCCGCGCGCTGCGGCGCCACGGTTCTAACCGGCAACGGTCCCTACGAGCGCCAGCTCGAGCTCGCCGGTTAGCGGGTCCGGCCTCGTCCGTTCATCGGGACGCGAATGTTCGGCTCGGGCCGGATTCTGCACCTGCACGGCGAATTACTTCGAGTGCCGGCCTGCGGAGATAGTGGGCGGCCAACCGATCGTTGTGGTTAATCAGGGTTGCAAAGTGGGACACCGTGGTTTAAAGTGGGGCCACGTGGACCACAACAACGGTCGATCCGATGCTTTCTGGCGAGCACGAACACACTCTTGACGAGAAGAACCGGCTGACGCTCCCGTCCCGGTTCAGGTCTCGCTTTGCCGAGGGTCTCGTGATCACTCGCGGCATGGAGAACTGCCTCAGCATCTTCACGCCCGAGGAGTTTTCGCAGTCGATCGAGTCTCGCCTCGCCAAGCTCGACCCACTCTCCCGTGAGAGCAGGGACATGCGGCGTTTCTACTTCTCGGGCACCGTCGAGGCGGTTCCCGACAAGCAGGGAAGGGTGATGGTGCCGCAGGCGTTGATGCAGAAAGTCGGAATCGAGCGCGAGGTCCTGGTGGCCGGCGTCTTGGATCATCTCGAGGTCTGGGATCGCTCGACCTGGCGGGATTACATGAAACAAGTCGAGGAGAACGTCGAAAATGCTGCCGAACGCATTGCAGCCCAACGCGACTGACCACGTTCCCGTACTGGCCGATGAGGTGCGGGAGCTGCTCGCCGTCCGTCCCGGGGAGACGGCGGTTGACACGACCTTCGGCGCGGGCGGTCATGCGCGCCTGCTTGCCGCCGACCTGCGCGGCGAGGGAAAGCTGATCGCCATCGACCGCGATCCCTCCGTACGTCCGTACTTCGAGAGCTTCCGGCGCCGAGCCGGGGTTCAAGCGCGCCTCCTGCACGGCGACTTCGCCGACGTGCTCGAGCGCCTGGCAGAAAACGGGGTAAAAGCCGACGCCGTCCTCTTCGATCTCGGCGTCTCGAGCATGCAGATCGACCGTCCCGAGCGTGGCTTCTCCTACGCGGTGGACGCGCCGCTCGACATGCGTATGGATCCCACCGACGACTACTCGGCCAGCGACCTCGTCAACGAGGCCAGCGCCAAGGAACTGGAGAGGATCTTCCATCGCTTCGGCGAGGAGCGCTACGCCAAGTCGATCGCCCGGGCGATTGTCGAGCGGCGGCGCGGGAGGGAAATCACCCGCACCTTCGAGCTCGTCGAGACGATCCGGGGCGCTATCCCGGCTCCCGCGCGCTTCGGCGACGGCCATCCGGCCAGACGCGTCTTCCAGGCTCTCCGTATCGCCGTCAATCACGAGCTCCAGTCGTTCGCGGATGCCCTTCCCTTCGCGCTCGAGCTGCTCCGACCCGGCGGTCGCCTGGCCGTGATCAGCTTCCACTCGCTCGAGGACCGAATCACCAAGCGCTTCCTGCGGGCGAAGGAGCACGGTTGCATCTGCCCGCCCGACTTCCCGATCTGCAACTGCGGTCGCGAAGCCGAGCTGCGCCCGCTCGCGCGCAAGGCGATCCGCCCGAGTCCGCGTGAGCTCGCCCTCAATCCGCGTGCAGCCTCGGCGCGTCTACGTGCGGCGGTGAAGTTGTGAGCGCCGTACCGGCACGAGTCGCCGCCAGGCCTGCCAGGCCGTACGTGCAGCCGCAGGCGCCGCGAACGGTGCCGGAGCGCAGGAAGCGGAAGGCTCAGCGCAGCGTGCGCGGCGGGGTCGTCTGGATCGTTTTCCTCGCTGTCCTCATGACTGGAGTGGTGGCGGTCAATGTCGCCGTGCTGCGCCAAAACATGCAGCTCGAAAACCTCGCCAACCAGCGCATACAGCTGATCGACCGGAATCAAGAGCTGCGCTCTCAGCTCTCCCAGGCGACATCGACTGTGAACATCGAGGGCCGCGCCAAAGCGCAGGGTCTTGTCCTCATGGCGCCCGGCCAAACGACGTACGTAAGGCTCGGCACGGGCGGAAAGTGAGCCAGCGGGCAGCGAACCGCCGTATCCGCCTACTCGGGGTCGTGCTCGCGCTGGCTCTGGCCGGGGCGCTGGCGAAGGCAGCCTGGGTTCAAGTGGTGCAGGCAGGGTCGCTGAGCGAACAGGCGCAGGCCCAGCAGACCGCCGCGATCACCATCCCGGCGAGTCGAGGCTCGATCCTCGATCGTAACGGCGTCGAGTTGGCGACGAACAACAACGAAGCGGTAACCATCTACGCGGATCCGACGCTGGTGCAGAAGAACGGATCGCCGGCGACCGAATCGAGTCAAGCCGCTCGGACTCTGGGATTCGACAGCGCACGCGAAACCGAACTGCTCAGGGCCCTCACAGTACGCTCCAGCCGTTTCACCTATATCGAGAGACAGGCGCCCGCCGCCGCGGCGAAAGCGCTCGAGCGGCTCAAGCTCGTGGGCTTCGGCTTTTACAGCGATCCGAAGCGAATCTACCCGCAGGGTGCGCTCGCCGCCCAGGTGCTCGGGTATGCGGGCGTCGACAACCGCGGCATCACCGGACTCGAGTTGAACTACAACAAGGCGTTGAGCGGGCGTAGCGGCAGGCAGACGGTCGTCAAGGANNACGCTGATCGATCAGCAGGCGCGCTCAGCGACCGCGTTGGTTCTCGATGCGCGCTCGGGCGCCGTACTGGCGATGGCCACCGCTCCCGGATACGACGCCAACAACGTTCCTACGGTACCGGCTCGGTACCTGCCCAACCGGACGGTCACCGACACCTACGAGCCCGGCTCGACCTTCAAGCTGGTCACCGTCGCGGGAGCGCTTTCCGACGGCGTCGTCACGCCGCAGACCAAGTTCACCCTGCCCTACTCGATCGACGTCGCCGGCACGCCGATCCACGACGCGCACCCGCGCGGCAGCGAGCGCCTGACCGTGTCCGAGATTCTCACCCTCTCCTCGAACGTCGGCGCGATCACGATCTCGCAGCGGCTCGGAAAGGAGCGCCTGGCCCGTTGGATCAGCGCCTTCGGCTTCGGCAAGCCGACCGGTATCGGATTTCCAAGCGAGAGTTCCGGCATCGTCGCGTCGCCCGACAAGTGGTACGGATCGGACGCCGGCACGATCCCGATCGGCCAGGGCATCGCCGTCACTCCGATCCAGCTGGCGGCGGCCTACGCGGCGATCGCCAACGGCGGCGTCTGGGTACAGCCGCGGCTGGTCGAACGGATCGGCGGCAAGGCCGCGCCGGCGCCCAAGAAACACCGCGTCGTATCGCCTTACGTGGCGGGAGAGCTGATGCAAATACTGCGCGACGTCGTCGACGAGGGCACCGGTACGCGGGCGGAGATCAGCGGCTACTCGGTGGCCGGCAAGACCGGCACCGCAGCCAAGCCAGACCCCAAGACCGGCGGATACTCGACCTATCGCTACGTCGCCTCCTTTGTCGGCATCGTGCCTGCGTCGAAGCCGCGGCTCGTGATCCTCGTCACCGTCGATGAGCCCCACAACTCGATCTGGGGCGGAGTCGCCGCCGCGCCGGCCTTCAAGGAGATCGCGCTCGACTGCCTGCGCTACCTCGAGGTTCCGCCCGATCGCACCGGCTGAGACCGAGCAGACTCGATCACGAGTGCGCGTCGGAGCATTGGTAGACTCGCCCGGCGATGGATCTGGAGCGTTTGATCGCGGCGCTCGACCCGGTCGACGTCAGAGGGCGCGCTCCGGTCGAGGTGCGAGACCTCGCTTACGACGCGCAGGCGGTTGGCGAAGGCTCGCTCTTCTTCTGCGTTCCCGGCATGCGTGCCGACGGGCACGACTTCGCTTCAGCGGCGCTCGAGCGCGGAGCCGTCGCCCTCGTCGTCGAGCGGCCGCTCGAGCTGGAGGTTCCGCAGCTCGTGGTCGACTCGGCCCGTAAGGCCATGGCGGTGGCCGCCGACGCTTTTTTCGGACAGCCGACGAAGGAGCTGACGGTTGCCGGCGTCACCGGCACCAACGGTAAGACAACGACCTGCTTCCTCGTCTACGAGATCCTGGCCGCCGCCGGCCGGTGTCCGGGGCTACTCGGAACGGTCGAGAGCCGGGTCGGAGGAGAGGCTCGGAAGATGGCCCGGACAACACCCGAGGCGATCGACCTGCAGCGGTTGTTCCGAGAGATGCTCGACGGCGGCGACCAAAGCTGCGTGATGGAGGCTTCATCGCACGCGATCGAGCTGCACCGGCTCGACCGGGTTCGCTTCTCGGCACTCGCCTTCACCAACCTCAGCCAGGACCACCTCGATTTCCACGAGACCATGGAGCGTTACTTCACCGCTAAGCGGCGGATCTTCCTCTTGGGCGAAGAGACGCCCGCGGCGATCAACATCGACGATCCCTGGGGGCGCCGCCTCGCCGCCGACCTGCGTGCGCTCGGTCAGGAGCAGGTGCTCACGTTCGGCCGCTCGGGCGATGCCGACCTGCGCGCCGACGAGATCGAGCTGGGCAGCGGCGGAACGCGGATTCGGATCGGCGAGCTGGAGCTACGAAGCCCGCTTCGCGGAGCATTCAACGCCGAGAACCTGCTCACTGCGGTGGCGCTGGCGCGGTTGCTCGGTATCGAGGACGGGGCGATCGAGGCTGGAGCGGCGGCACTCGTGGGCGTGCCGGGCCGCTTCGAGACGGTCGATCGCGGCCAGGAGTTCGCTGTCGTCGTCGACTATGCCCACACTCCCGATGCGCTCGAGCGAGTGCTTCGAACGGCCCGCGAGCTAACGCGAGGAAGGCTGATCTGCGTCTTCGGCTGCGGCGGCGACCGCGACCGCGAGAAGAGACCGTTGATGGGGAAGATCGCCGCCGGGCTGAGCGATCTCGCCATCGTCACGTCGGACAACCCGCGCAGCGAGGAGCCGCAGGCGATCGTCGATCAGATCCTGGAGGGGATAGGCGAGACCCCGGTCGAGGTCGAGCTCGACCGGCGCACGGCGATCGGGCAGGCGCTTTCCGAGGCGCGGCCGGGCGACGCCGTCGTTATCGCCGGCAAAGGCCACGAGCAGGGCCAGGAGATCGCAGGGAGGTTGCTCCCGTTCGACGACCGCGAGGTTGCTGGAGAGCTGCTAGAAGCGCTGGGGACGAAGCGATGATCCCGATCGGGCTCGATCAGGTTGCGCGGCTCTGCGACGGTGAGTTCACGGCTGCGCCTGGCGCCAAGGAGGTGACGGGCGTCGTCATCGACTCGCGCCGCGTTACGCCCGGCGACCTCTTCGTAGCTATCGGCCGCGGCGCCGAGTTCTCCGTTAGAGCCCTAGAGCTCGGCGCGGCGGCGGTGCTGGTTCCGGCCGACGCCGAGCAGGCGCTGGCCGCGCTTGGCGGAGCGGTGCGCAAGCGCTCAAGCGCGCAGGTCGTTGCGATCACGGGCTCGACCGGCAAGACCTCGACCAAGGACGTACTCGCCTCGCTCTGCGCTCCCCATGTCCGTGTCGTCGCGGCCGAGGAGAGCTTCAACAACGAGCTCGGCGTTCCGCTCACGCTCTGTCGCATCGAGAAGGACACGGAGATCGCGATAGTCGAGATCGGCATGCGTGGCCTCGGNNGGACCGGTGCACCTCGAGCTACTGGGGACGATCGAGCGCGTCGCCCAGGCCAAAGCCGAAGTGCTGCTCGGACTCGAGCCGGGTGGAGTCGGGATCGTTCCGGCCGGCGAGCCTCTGCTCGAGCCCTTCCTTCCCGAGAACGTCGACCTGCGCCGCTTCGGGCCGGGCGGCTCCTCCTCGGTGGTCTCCTTCGAGCCCAACGGCGAGACGGCGCGCGCGGTCTTCGCGATCGAGGGAGAGCGAGTCGAGCTGGAGCTGGCTTTGAGCGCCCGGCACCAGGCCCTTAACACGCTCGCCGCGCTCGTCGTCTACCGCGAGCTCGGGCTGCCGCTGGAAGGTGCGCAGGAAGGTGCGCGTACGATTAGGCTCTCTCGCTGGCGTGGAGAGGAAACGGCGCTGTCTGGCGGAGGGCTTCTGATCAACGACTCCTACAACGCGAACCCCACTTCGCTCGAGGCGGCGCTCGAGCATCAAGCCCAAGTTGCGGCCGGGCGCAGGCGCGTCGCGGTGCTCGGAACGATGGCCGAGCTGGGAGCCGAGAGCGACCGCTACCACCGCGAGATCGGGCGCCGGGCGGGCGAGCTCGGCGTTGCGGCTGTGATCGCGGTCGGTGAGCCTGCCCGCGCCTACCTGGAGGAGGCCGGCGAGGTGACCGTGCGGGAGTGGGCGCCAGATGCCGAGAAGGCCGCCTCAGTGGTGACGGAAATCGTTCGTTCAGGCGACTGCGTGCTCGTCAAGGGCTCGCGGGTTGTCGGGCTGGAACTCGTCGCCAGGACTCTCGAGGAGGCGTTCGCCGAGTGAGCTCCGGTCTGGCCACGACGTTCGCCGCGCTCAATCTGAGCTTCCCCAACCCAATGGTGCGCGTGATCATGGCCGGGATCACAGCGCTTGCGATCTCGATCTTCGCGGGCCCTCGCTTCATCGCCTTCCTGCGCAAACACGACGTCGGTCAGCACATCCGCGAGGAAGGACCGGCCGGACACGTGGTCAAGCAGGGCACTCCGGTGATGGGGGGCGTGCTCTTCCTGGTGGCCGCCGTGATCGCGTTTCTCATCTTCAGCGAGGACACGACCCAGGCCCTAACCGTGCTCTTCATCATGCTCGGCTGCGCCGGAATAGGCTTCTTTGACGATCTGATGAAGCTGCGCCGCCGCCGCTCGCTCGGACTCGCGGGGCGCTGGAAGATGGTGCTGCTGATCCTGATCACCGTCGGCGCCGGCTACCTCGCTCACCGCGCCGGTCAGCCCACCTGGATCGCGGTACCGTTCACCGATTCCCGCATACAGCTCGGAGCCGTCTGGTACGTGCTGCTTTTCTTCGTCATCGCCGGCGCGGCCAACGGTGTCAACCTCACCGACGGNNCTCGACGGCCTCGCCGCCGGCACCGGCATCATCGCTACCTTCACCTTCATGGCGATCGCGGTGATTGCCTACGTCCGCTCCAACTCGAATCCGGGAGAGCGCGAGCCCCGCCTGATCGACCTGGCGATTCTGGCTGCCGCGCTGATCGGGGGTCTGATCGGTTTCCTCTGGTACAACGCCTTCCCGGCCGAGGTGTTCATGGGCGACACCGGCTCGATGGGAATCGGCGGTGCGCTGGCCGGGTTCGCGATCATGACCAAGACCGAGCTCTTGCTGCTCCTGATCGCGGGGATCTTCCTGATCGAGGCGCTCTCGGTGATGATCCAGGTATTCACCTTCCGCTATCTCGGGAGACGTGTCTTTCTGATGGCGCCGATCCACCACCACTTCGAGATGAAGGCCTGGTCGGAGACGAAGATCATGGTGCGCTTCTGGATCCTCTGCGGGATTCTCTGCGCCTGCGCCTTCGCGCTCTACTACCGGAACTTCATCGGTTTTCGCTTTTGAGCGAGCTGCCTGATCACGCGCTTGTGCTCGGGCTCGCGCGCTCGGGGCGGGCGGCGGCCCTCGCATTGGCGCGGCGCGATGTGCGGGTCGTCGCCGTCGACCGCTCGACCGACGTAGATGTGAGCGAGCTGGCCGCCGTCGGCGTCGAGATCAGGCTCGGTGCCGAGAGCGAGCGCCTGCTCGACGGGGTCGGAGTGCTCGTGAAGAGTCCGGGGGTGCCGGCCGAGGCAATGCTCGTACAGGCCGCCCGCACGCGGAGGATCTCCGTCTGGAGCGAGGTCGAGCTGGC
>PMMN01000075.1:83316-107562 GCA_003162235.1 Actinomycetota bacterium
TTACGCGTTGCCGTGCTCCTGAACATCGAGCCCGACCACCTCGATCGCCACGGTTCGCTCGAGTCCTACCGCGATGCCAAGCTGCGCATCTTCGAGAACCAGCTTCCCGAAGATGCGGCTGTGCTGCCGCGCGGATTCGGTGAAGTGCCCGGTCGGGGCCGCCGGCTCGAGTTCGACGCGCACGATCCGCTTCCGGCAGAGCCCTTGATTCCCGGCGCTCACAACCGCGAAAACGCCGCCGCCGCCAGCCAGGCCGCGAGGGCGGTCGGCATCACCGAAGAGGCGATCGCAGAGGCGCTGCGGACCTTCCCGGGCGTCCCGCACCGGCTCGAGCCGGTGGGCGAGGTGGCGGGAGTTCGGTACGTGAACGACTCCAAGGCCACCAACACCGCCGCCGCCCGGCGGGCGGTCGCCTCCTACTCCGAGCCGCTGCACATCGTGCTCGGCGGTCGCGGCAAGGGCGAGTCGTTCGACGCCTTCGCCGAGGAGCTGCGGGGCCACACGGCTTGCGCCTACCTTATAGGCGAGACGGCCGAAGAGATCGCCGCCTCGCTGGTTCGAGCGGATGTCCGTTTCGAGCACTGCGGGACGCTTGAGCAGGCGGTCTCGCTGGCGGCCCGAAACGCCCGCGCGGGCGAGATAGTGCTGCTATCGCCGGCCTGCGCCAGCTTCGACCAGTTCGACAACTTCGAGCAGCGCGGCGAGGCTTTTCGGGCTNNCGCCACGCCTGAGCTCCGCCCGAACCGTTCTCGGTAGGAAGCGCGCCCGCGCGGTCGAACCGTCCAAGAGTGACGAGAGGCCGGTACGAGCAGACCACCGCGGTTCGCGGCGCAGCGCCGCGGCGCGGTCCGAGACGAGCGCAGACAGCACCGCGGCCGGCGCGCACGACGTCGCGCCGCAGCGAGGTACCGATCCGGTTGGCGCCGGCGCCGGCGCGGTCTCCGAGCTCTCGCCCCGCACCATCCCGGGCGCCGAAAATGCAGCTCGAGTTCCAGCTGACGGTGCTGGCGACGCTTGCGCTTGTCGCCTTCGGGTTGGTGATGGTGTTCAGCGCCACCTCGGCGACGGCGACGCTCGGCGGTGGCAGCGCCAGCGCCTACCTGGTTCGCCAGGCGGTATCGGCCTGTGTGGGCCTGGTCGGGATGATCGCCTTGGCGCGCTTCGACTACCGGTATCTGCGGACTTTGGCGCCGACGCTGCTCGTCGCTGCGTTGGGCCTCTGCCTGGCCGTTCTCGTGATCGGAGTCGAGGTGAAGGGAGCGCGGCGATGGCTGTCGTTCGGGCCGGTCACCGTGCAGCCGTCCGAGCTCCTCAAGCTGGCGCTCGCGCTCTGGATTCCGGCTCGACTCGTGCGTCGCGCCCGTCCGCAAACTCTCGGCGAGCTGGCAAAGCCGATCGGCTTTATGGTCGGAATCGCCTGCGGCCTGATCGCCCTTCAGCCCGATCTCGGCACTGTGATCTCGATCTTGGTCATGGTTGCGGCCGCTCTTCTGGTGGCCGGAGTCCCGTTCCGTTTGCTCGGCCGCGCGTTAGGCCTCGTCTGCGCGCTGGGGTTCTTGGCGGCGCTCTACCAGCCCTACCAGCGCGCGCGTCTGACCAGCTTCCTCGACGGTAGTGGATACCAGAACGTGCAGTCGTTGATCGCGTTCGGCTCGGGCCACATCTTCGGGCGCGGACTCGGCGAGGGCGTACAGAAGATTCACTACCTACCGGAGGCCCATACCGACATGATCGCGTCGGTGGTCGGGGAGGAGATGGGCCTGATCGGGATCGTCATCCTCGTCTGTTGTTACGTGACCTTCGCCTGGGCGGGACTCAGGATCGCGCTCGCCTGTCGCGATCCATTCGGCAAGACCGTCGCGGCCTCGTTGACGGCGATGATCTGTGGTCAGGCGGCGATCAACCTAGCGGCCGTGCTGGGGCTCGCTCCCCTGACCGGAATCACTCTCCCATTCGTCTCCTACGGGGGCTCGAGTCTGGTTGTCTCCCTCATGGCTGTAGGCATCCTGCTTAACATCGCGGTGAACCATGGCAGAGCAGCGACCCCTGAGATGTCTGATCGCAGCCGGCGGAACCGCCGGGCATCTGCTGCCCGCGCTGGCCGTCGCTGAGGCGCTCCAGAGCCGCGGCGCCGAGGTCAGCTTCGCCGGCTCGCCCGACCGCATCGAGGCCGAGCTCGTACCCGAGGCGGGCTTCGTCTTCGACTCGTTTCGCATCTCGGGGTTCTCCAGACGACCGGGACTCCGGCTTGCGCGCGGCCTTGCTCGAGCTCTGGTGGCGCCGTTGGCTTGTCTACGGATCCTCAGGCGCCGGCAGCCGGACGTAGTCTTCGGAGCCGGCGGCTACGTGGCCGGGCCGATGGTCCTGGCGGCCCGGCTGGCGCGAATTCCGGCGGCGCTGAGCGAGGCCGACGCGCACTTGGGCCTGGCCAATCGGCTGGCCGTTCCGTTCGCACGCCGCGTCTTTCTGTCTTTCCCGATCGAAGGACGAGCGGGCGGCAAGTACCGAGTCACGGGTCGCCCTCTCCCCGAGCGCTCACGCTTGCCCGAGCGGTCGCGCGCGCGCAAGCGCTTCGGCCTGCCGGCGAAAGGACAGGTGCTGCTCGTCTTCGGCGGAAGCCAGGGCGCACGGGCGCTCAACGAGCTCGTGGTCGAGCGCTTCGGTGCGAGCGGGCCGGCTGTCCTTCATCTCGCCGGCGAGCGCGATTACTCCTCGCTCGTCGACCGGGTCAAACGGCCGGATTATGTGCTGCTCGGGTTCACAAACGAGTTCGGAGCAGCTCTGGCCGCCTGCGACCTCGGACTGGCACGGGCCGGCGGCTCGGTCTGGGAGCTGGCCGCCGCGGGCAAGCCGGCGGTGCTGGTCCCGTTCCCCTACGCAACGGCCGATCACCAAGCCAAGAACGCCCGCTACTTCGCGGACGGCGGCGGCGCGGTCGCCGTGCCGGAGAGCGAGCTCGAGCGCGTACCCGATCTTCTGCTCGAGCTGCTGAACGACCAAGCCCGGCTCGAGACGATGTCGAAAGCGATGCTTGCGCTCGCGCGCCCCAAGGCCGCCGACGAGATCGCCGAGGAGCTGATCGCGCTCGCCCGCAGGCGGAGCGGAGGCGGAAAGCGATGATCCCGGCGAGGACGGCTAGATGACAGAAGCCCGTAAAAACGCTCCGCTGCAAGGCAGACGGATCTGGTTGGCTGGGATCGGCGGGGCCGGTATGAGCGCCTACGCCGTGATCGCGAAGGCGTGGGGGGCGGACGTGTCCGGCTGGGACAAAGCGGAGACGCCTTATCTCGAGAACGTGCGTGCGGCCGGGATCGCCGTCGAGATCGCGCGCGAGCCTACTCAGCCCGGCGCCGAGTGGGAGCGCTACGTCTCGACCGCGTTCGTCAATCGGATCGAGGGACGGCCTCGCGCCGACCTCCTCGCCGAGCTCGTCTCGCTGCGGAAATCGATCGTCGTCTCGGGGGCGCACGGCAAGACCACGACCACCGGGATGATCGCGTTCACTCTCGATCGCCTTGGCCTCGACCCGGCCTTCATCGTCGGCGGCGAGATCGCGCAGCTCGGCGGCAACGCCCGCGCCGGCTCGGGCTGGCTGGTGGTGGAGGGAGATGAGTCCGATCGCTCGGTCGCGGCCCTACGGCCGGAGATCGCGGTGCTGCTCAACGTCGACCTCGACCATCACACGACCTACGCCTCTCTTGCCGAGGTCGAGCGGATGTTCGAGGAGTGGCTCGCCCAGGTGCCCAAGGTGGTGCGCGCCGAGGAGCTGGAGCCAGTTGACCTGCCGCTAGAGCTGCCCGGCGAGCACAACCGGTATAACGCCGCCGCCGCACTGGCTGCGCTGGAGCTGGCGGGGATCGACCGCGCAGCGGCCGAGAAGGCGATCGTCGAGTACCGGGGCGCCGGCAGGCGCTTCGAGTTGCGCGGCGAGGTGCGTGGAATACGCGTCTTCGACGATTACGCGCACCACCCGGCCGAGGTCACAGCCACGCTTGTCGCCGCGCGCGCCGAGGCGGGGGAGGGGCGCCTGGCCGTTGTTTTCCAGCCGCATCTCTTCTCTCGTACGCGTTACCTGGCGCGCGAGTTCGCCGCGGCGCTGGCGGCGGCCGACGCGGTCTGCGTCAGCGAGATCTACGCCGCCCGCGAGGAACCGGTTGCCGGCGTCAGCGGCAAGCTGGTCGTCGATGCCCTGGCCGAGATCAGGCCGGGGATGCCACTCGCCTGGACGCCGACTCTGGAGGACGCAGTCCTCTTTATGGGGGGTTGGGTCAGAGCGGGCGACCTGGTCTTCACCGTCGGCGCGGGCGATGTGGAGGAAGCGGGCCCGATGCTCTTGGAGGCGCTCTCGTGAAGATCGAGGAGGGAGTCCCGCTCGGGCTTTTCACGACTTTCGGCAGCGGCGGCCCAGTACGCGGTTTCGCACGAACGCGTAGCGAGGAGGATGTGGCGCAGGCGCTCGCCTGGGCGGCGGAACGTGAGCTGCCGCTGCTCCCGCTCGGTTTCGGCTCCAACCTGCTCGTCGCCGACGAGGGCGCCGAAGTGCTGGCGCTCCGGCTTGAAGGCGATCTGGCCTCGGCTGAGGTCAAGGGCGAGAGTCTGATCGCAGGAGGCGGCGCAGCCGACGCACTGATCGCGCATGTGGCTCGTACGGCCGGGCTCTCAGGGTTGGAGTTCGCGGCCTCTATCCCGGGCACGGTCGGCGGCGGCGTCTGCATGAATGCGGGCGCCTGGGGAAGTGACTTCGGCGCCGTGCTAACGCGGGCGCTGGTCGTGGATGCGGAACGACGGCGCTGGCTCGAGCTCGCCGAGCTCGGTCTTCGCTACCGCGGCTCCGATCTCGAGCCCGGGCAGGTCGTCGTGCGGGTCGAGTTCAAGCTCCACCCGAGCACCCAGGAGGAGATCGAGCGAGGGATCCACGCCAAGAGAGAGCAGCGCAAGGCCGGGCAGCCGACCGGTATCAACACCTTTGGCAGCGTCTTCAAGAACCCCGAGCACGAACTTGGCGCCGGGCGCATGATCGACGCCTGTGGACTCAAGGACGAGCAGATCGGGGGAGCCAGGATCTCGCCCGAGCACGCCAACTTCATCGAGAACGCCGGCGGTGCCACGACGGCCGACGCGATCGCTCTGATGGATCTCGCTCGCCGCCGCGTTTTCGAGCGCTTCGGCGTCGTACTCGAGCCCGAGGTGCGACTAGTGGGGGCGATCTCGTTGGCTTCTCTCGAGTAGGAGCGCTCTCGCCTGCCGCGAACTAGGCGCCGTGGCCACCACAGCCCGCGCAAGGACGGCGCGCGTAGTCGTGCCGCTCAAACGTCGCCGCAAACGGCGCGCGACGCTACATGTCCTCGTGCCGTCGGGACGGACGATCGCGCTTCTCTTCGCCGCGCTTGCGACTGCGGTCGGGCTCTATCTTCTCGCGCGCGAGAGCTCGCTCTTTGCGATCAGAGCGGTAGAGGTCGAGGGAGCGCCGCCGGCGCTGACGAGGAAGATCGACACGGTCGTCGCGCCGTTCCGCGGTCACAGTCTGGTGGGACTGGACAGGTCTGCGATCGAGCGCGCGGTTCTCGGTATTCCGGAAGTGCGAACGGTGAAGATCGACCGCGCCTTCCCCAATACCTTGCGTGTCTTCGTAGGGCGGGAGTTACCTGTTGCCATCCTCAGACGGGGCTCGGAAGCTTGGTTGATAGCGGCAAGCAACAAGGTGGTGCGCCCGTTCCCGCTTGGCCGAAGCATTGGTTTTCCCCGCATCTGGGTGCCCGCCTCGGTGGAGGTTACGCGGGGCTCGCCGATCAGCGATACCGGGGTGAGAACTGCGATCGAGCTGCTCGCTTCGCTCGGGCGCGCCGGGCGCGGACTGCAGCTAGCGAACGTGATCGCCTCGGACGGAAATTTGACGCTGGTGACCAGCTCGGGCATCGAGCTGCGCTTCGGAGACGTCTCCCAAGCGGCGCTGAAGCTGGTGGTGGTGGAGAAGATCCTGCCCGATCTCGGTCCGCCCCCCGTCGGGTCGGTCGCTTATCTCGATGTCAGCGTTCCGAGCCGGCCGGTGAGCGGGACGACCCTAAAGTCGAAGGTAGAGAGTTAGAGTTGGCTCTTTACCGAAGGCGGAATGCCGCATTGACAGCCGCAGAGAGGGCGCGTACGCTGCCTGTCCAGAGCGGCTTGGCCATTAGCCGAAACCTATTCTAAGCCGAGCTTTTCCAGATGAGAGACCAATCGAGCAGCTATCTAGCGGTGATCAAAGTCGTCGGCGTGGGCGGCGGTGGCTCGAACGCGGTCAACCGGATGGTGGACGCGGGGATCGCCGGCGTCGAGTTCATCGCGGTGAACACCGACGCCCAGGCGCTCCTGATGTGCGACGCCGACGTGAAGATCCACATTGGTGCCAAAGTAACGCGAGGACTCGGTGCCGGAGCCAATCCGGAGGTCGGTAAAGCGGCTGCCGAAGAGAGCCGCGACGAGTTGAAAGAGGCGCTCAAGGGCGCCGACATGGTCTTCGTCACCGCCGGCGAGGGCGGCGGAACCGGCACGGGCGCGGCCCCGATCGTGGCCGAGATCGCACTCGAGCTGGGAGCGCTGACGGTCGGAGTGGTCACGAAGCCGTTCACCTTCGAGGGACGCAGGCGCGCCGAGCAGGCGATCAACGGTATCGATGAGATTAGAGATCGGGTCGACACGCTGATCATTGTCGAGAACGACCGCTTGCTCGAGGTGGTGGAGAAGCGGACGACGGTGGTCGACGCCTTTCGCATGGCCGATGACATCCTTCGCCAAGGGGTCCAAGGCATCACCGACCTGATCACGGTTCCCGGCCTGGTCAACCTCGATTTCGCGGATGTGCGCACGATCATGCGCGACGCCGGCACTGCGGTGATGGGAATCGGCCACGGCTCGGGGCCGAATCGCGCCTCCGATGCCGCGCAGCTAGCTGTCTCCTCGCCGCTCCTCGACGCCTCGATCGAAGGCGCGACGGGAATCCTGCTCAACATCACCGGCGGCTCGGACATTGGTTTGTTCGAGGTCAACGAGGCGGCGGAGCTCGTCACGGGCGCCGCCGATCAGAACGCTAACGTGATCTTCGGCGCCGTCATCGACGAGTCGCTTGCCGGAGGCGTGCGCGTGACCGTGATCGCGACCGGCTTCGGAGCCGGCGGCGAGCACCGGCGCTGGCGCGCCGCCAGGAAGGGCGCCGAGCGCCCGCGCGAGAGCACGGCCGAGTCTTTTGACGTGCCCGACGAGGTCCTCGAGATCCCCTCGTTCCTGCGCGAAGACTAAAGGCCTATCTCGCCGGGCCTGCACATCCCTACGAAATAGGCTCCAGTTTCTCGCCCTCCGATTAGCCAAGCCCAATCACGCGGCTCGGCCGCCAGGACGGATAGCATCGGCAGGGCATGCCGGAGTTGAAGCGAACGCCGCTCTACGATCGCCATCTGGCTCTCGGAGCTCGCATGGTTCCGTTTGCCGGCTACGAGATGCCGGTTCTCTACGAGAGCGTGATCGCCGAGCACAAAGCGGTGCGCACCGACAGCGGCGCCTTCGACGTCTCGCACATGGGCGTACTCGAGATCGACGGGCCCGAAGCGCATCAGGCGCTCCAGCGCCTGCTCTCGAACGACCTTGATCGCGCCCGACCCGGAACCGCGCTGTACACGCTGCTGACGAACGAGTCGGGTGGCATCGTCGACGACTTGATCGTCTACCGCCGCGGCGAGACGAGCTACCTGCTGGTCGTAAACGCCTCCAACCGCGAGACCGACGTCGCCTGGTTGAGCGAGCGCCTGCTCGCGGGCGTTCAGCTACGTGACCTCTCCGATGAGCGCGCGATCGTGGCCGTACAAGGTCCACGCGCACTCGAACGACTCGGCCTCGCGCCGGCCGGCTCCTTCACCTTCGCCGAGATCGAGCTCTTCGGCGTGCCCTGCATCTGCGCCCGAACCGGCTATACGGGCGAGCTGGGCTGCGAGCTGATCTGCGCTGCCGAGCGGGCAACCGAGCTCTGGGACGCCGTGCTCGCTGCCGGAGCCGTGCCCTGCGGTCTCGGCGCGCGCGACACGCTCCGCCTCGAGGCCTGCCTGCCGCTACACGGTCAAGACATCACGTCCGAGACCGACCCGATCTCGGCCGGGCTGGGCTGGGCCTGCGTGCTCGAGAAGGAGTTCACGGGCGCCCCGCTCCTGCGCGAGATCAAGGCCGAGGGTCCCGCCATGCGCCTCGCCGCCTTCGTGATGGACGAGCCGGGAATCCCTCGTCAAGGAATGCCGATTGTTCCGGACGGTCATGTAACGTCGGGCACGCACTCACCGATGCTCGATAAAGGCATCGGCATGGGATACGTTCCGGCGAGGAAGAGCAAGCCGTGGTCGATGCTGACGATCGACGTGCGCGGGCGGCCGCTTTGGGCGAAGGTCGTGACGAAACCGATTGTCACCAGTTCCCGGAAATACACAGACAGACAAGGAGAGTGGTGAGCCGTGGCCGCTGCAGAGAACTACCCGGCCGATCTTAAGTACCATCGCGAGCACGACTGGGTCCGGATCGAAGGCGGCGAGGCCGTGTTCGGGATCACCTGGAAGGCGCAGGACATGCTCGGCGAGCTCGTCTTCTTCCAGCCGCCGCAAATAGGAGCGGCGGTCGACAAGGACGGCTCCTACGGCGAGGTCGAATCGGTCAAGGCCGTCTCCGATCTGATCGCTCCGCTCTCAGGCAAGGTCGTTGCCGTCAACGAGAAGGTGCAGGCCGAGCCCGAGACGGTGAACGCCGATCCCTACGGCGCGGGCTGGCTCGTTCGCGTGCAGCTCTCCGATCCGGGAGAGACCGAAGCTCTACTCGATGCAGACGCTTACAAGCAGCTCGCGGCCGAGGAGTAGCGCAGGGTGGGAACGGGTTACCTGGCGCTGACCGAAGCCGACAGAGAGGCGATGCTGAAGGCGATCGGGGTTTCTTCGGTCGAGGGGCTCTTCGCCGACATCCCCGAGCAGGTGCGCTTGCGGCGCGAGCTGGCGCTGCCTGCGCCTGCTTCCGAGGTCGAGGTCGAGCGCGAACTGACGGAGCTGGCCGGACGCAACGTCCACACGGGGCGCGAGCTCTCTTTCCTCGGCGCCGGTGTCTACGACCACTACGTGCCGGCGATCGTCGACGCGGTCGTTTCGCGGCCCGAGTTCCTGACCGCCTACACGCCCTACCAGCCCGAGCTGAGCCAGGGCGTGCTGCAGGCGATCTTCGAATACCAGACCGTGATCTGCGAGCTGACGGGGATGGAGGTGGCGAACGCCTCGGGTTACGACGGCGCCACGGTCGCCGCCGACGCCTGCTTCATGGCCGCGCACGCGACCGGGCGCAGGAAGATCGTGGTAGCCGAGGCGGTCAATCCGCAGGTCCGGCGGGTCGTGAAAACCTACGCGCCCGGCTTTGGGCTCGAAGTAGTCGAGGTGCCGCATGCAGGCGGCGTCACCGATCCCGGGTGCTTCCGGGCCGAGGCGGAGGGAGCGGCGGCGGCGATCTTCCAGCAGCCGAACTTCTTCGGTTGCCTGGAACCGGCGCCCGATCTCGCTCGGGCCGCGTCCGAAGCGGGCGCGCTGGCGGTGGCGCATGTCGATCCGCTCTCGCTTGGCGTGCTCGAGGCGCCCGGTAACTACGGCTGCCAGATCGCCGTCGGCGAAGGCCAGGGAGCCGGCAACCACCTCTCCTTCGGCGGCCCGCATTTCGGTTTCCTGGCGGCGGAAAAGGAGCTGATCAGAAGAATGCCCGGGCGCATCGCCGGCGAGACGACCGACCGGCGCGGCCGGCGTGGTTTCGTCCTCACCCTCCAGACGCGCGAGCAGCACATCCGGCGCGAGAAGGCGACCTCGAACATCACCACCAACCAGTCGCTCTGTGCGCTGGCCGGGCTCGTCTACCTCTCCTGGCTCGGCCCGAAGGGCCTGCGCGAGCTGGGGGAGACCTGCATGGGTCTCTCGGAGCTGGTGAAGAGGAAGCTCGGCTTGCCACCCGTCTTTGCGGCACCGAGTTTCAAGGAGCTCGCCGTCCGCCTCGGCCGCCCGGCCGAAGAGGTGGTGCGCGAGGCGAAGAAGAGAGGAGTCAACCCCGGCTATCCGCTCGGGCGCGACTACGCGGGGATGGAGGATGTTCTGCTCGTCGCCGTGACCGAGAAGCGCTCGCCTGCCGATATCGAGCGGCTGGCCGAGGTGCTGGGGGAGGTGCTCGCGTGAGCGACTGGCGCGAGGAGCCTCTGATCTTCGAGAAATCCAAAGCCGGCCGCTGCGCCTGCTCGCTGCCCGAGTACGAGTTGCCGGAGGCGAAGGTCCCGGCCGAGCTGGCGCGGGCCGAGGCGCCGTGCTTGCCTGAGCTGGCCGAGCCCGACCTCGCCCGCCATTTCTCGGCGCTCGCCGACCGCAACTTCGGCGTCGACTCGGGCTTCTACCCGCTCGGCTCCTGCACGATGAAGTACAACCCGCGCTTGAACGAGCGCCTGGCAGCCCTACCCGGCTTCGCCGACCTGCACCCACACCAACTTCCCGAGGACGCGCAGGGCGCGCTCGAGCTCTGCTTTCTGCTTCAGGAGGCGCTGGCGGAGATCGCCGGCCTCGACGCCGTTTCGCTCCAACCCGCGGCCGGCTCGCAAGGCGAGCTGACCGGGCTGATGCTGGTGCGCGCCTATTTCCAAGACAGAGGCGAGCTCGAGACGCGGCGCAAGGTGGTCGTCCCCGACACGGCGCACGGCACCAACCCGGCCAGCGTCACCATGGCCGGCTTCGAGCTGCAGCCGGTCAAGACCGACGCGCGCGGCAATCTCGATCTCGAGGATCTGCGCCGTGTGGTCGGCCCCGATACGGCGGCGTTGATGCTGACCAATCCCTCGACGCTGGGCCTGTTCGAGCAGGGGATAGTCGAGGTCGCGCGCATCTTCCACGAAGTCGGAGCGCTTCTCTACTACGACGGTGCCAATCTGAACGCCGTCTGCGGCATTTCGCGCCCCGGTGACATGGGCTTCGACATCGTCCATTTCAACCTGCACAAGACCTTCTCGACCCCGCACGGCGGCGGCGGCCCCGGCGCCGGTCCGGTGGCGGTGCGCCGGGCGCTCGAGCCGTTCCTGCCCGCCCCGGCGATCGTGCGTAGCGAGGACGGAAGCTTCGCGCTTGACGACGAGCGGCCGAAGTCGATCGGGCGGGTGCGCGGCTTCCTCGGCCCCTTCGGTGTCTTCGTCAAGGCCTACGCTTTCATCCGCGTCTACGGCCCGGCGCTGAGGGAAATGTCCGAGGCGGCCGTGCTCAACGCCAACTACCTGCTCGCCCGGCTGAAGGACGTCTACGAGCTCCGCTACGACCGCGTCTGCATGCACGAGTTCGTGCTCTCGGCCTGCAAGCTCAAGCGCGAGAACGGGATCTCGGCGCTGGACGTGGCGAAGAGGCTGATGGACTACGGCATCCACCCGCCCACGATCTATTTCCCACTGGTCGTGCCCGAGGCGCTGATGGTCGAGCCGACCGAGACCGAGTCGATCGAGACCCTGGACGCGTTCGTGGACGCCATGCGCCGGATCGCCGCCGAGGCGGTCGAGGATCCCGAGCTCCTGCGAGCGGCGCCGCACGACCGCCCGGTCGAGCGCCTCGATGAGGTAGGTGCGGTCAAACGAGCGATCGTCCGCTACGAGTTCGGGGAGAGAGAAACCGGCTAGCTCGCGGGTCGGAGGGCGAGTTGGACGTCGATCGCTATGCGCGTAGGCCAGCTGAGAGTCGCGCCCGACGCCGGCGACTGATGCTTGACCACGTAGTTGTCGAGGAGCTCGGACCGGTCGCTTGCCGGAAGCGCCGGAGCAACCCCTGACACCCAGAAGAAACCGTGCTTACTCGTCCAGCGGTCGAGCTCGGTTAAAGGCGCCCCGACGAAGTCAGGCACTCTCGTATTAGCGGGTGGTTTCGAGCGGAATACGAAGCCCGTGTGTCCTTCCGCAATCCATTTCAGCCCCGATCCGACGCGATGGGGGACGTCTGGGCGGAAGGTGATCATCACGATGCTGCCTCGCTCGACGATTGCACCGGGTGCGGCCTTTGTTCTGATTCGAAGGGATTGTCCGGAGTGATCGAGGACCAACAAGCCGCCGGGAATGGCGACTTTCAATCCGGCCTCGTGCAGCAGCCGGTAGGCCCGCACCACGTTCCGGGCCGGGACTCGCGGCACCGTGACGGTCTTCGACTCGCTCTTTCCCCCGCACGCGGAAACCATCAATCCAGCGATCATGACCAGTGCAACCGGTACGTAAATGGAGCGTTTCATCTCCGGCCGCGAACTCTATGGCAACTGGATCCACTTCGTTATCTCGATGCAAAATCGTCGCCGTATAGCAAGGGCTTCGCGCGTCGAGAGAGAAAACCGGCCTTGAGTCCGACCGCTTGCGGGACGATACTCGGCCTACTGGAGCGATCAAAAGAGGGGTTCTTACGGTGTCTGACTCAGGAATGAAGACTTGTCCGGAATGCGCTGAGGAGATCAAGCTCGAGGCCAAGGTCTGCCGTTACTGCGGTACGACCTTTGCGCTCGCCCACGTCGGCTACTGCATTCGCTGTCACAAGGTGGTTGCTCAGAGTGAGCTCGGTGTCTGCTCGATCTGTGGCTCGAACCTGCTCGACGTTCGCCTGGAGAGCTTGGAGACCGCCGGGCCGACGGTTGGCTTGCAGGAAGGGAAGCCCGTCGCCGCGTCGCTTCCGGGGTTCGTGCTTCCGGCCGAGCCGATCGATGAGACCACGGACGAGTCCGCGGCCGAGCTCCCGACTGAGGCCGCCCCCGTCTGGCCATCCGCCCCTTCGCCCGCTCCGGGCCCGCCTCCTGGAGTCGCCTGGGCGAAGCCCGGCGCTCCCGCCGAGACGACTCCCCTCGAGCAGGAGCCCGTCGCTACGGCGGCCGGGCCCGAGCCTGAGGCGCCCGGTCCCCCTCGACTCGCCGCAGGATCGACGCCGGATATCGCCGCCGAGCGTCTGGCAGCCTTCGGTAGGCGCGAGCCCGGTCTGCCGACCCCGCCGGCGCCGACCGCCGGGTCGCCCGTTCCTCCACCGCCGGGACCGCCAATCGCGCCCCCGCCGGGTCCGCCCCTAACTGCGCAGCCGCGTCCGCCCGTGGCTCCTATGGTCCATCCGCCGGTTGGCGCCACTCCGCCGGTAGTCCCGAGCCCGCCGGCTCCACCTGCGGGCGCCGGGCGCCCCGTAACGCCCGCCGCGGTGGCTCCGCCCGTCCACGTCGAGCCTCAGCCGGAGCCCGCTAAAGAGAAGCCGGCCGAGCCGGCGCTCGCCGGAGGACAGCGCCTGGGCATCGTCCCGTCGCTTGTCCAGCGCGCCGCCTATCCGTTCTATCTGGTAGCCGTGATAGCCGTGCTGGCGATGTGGTTCATCAACTACTACTGGAACGGGTACCTGAAGGGAACCAGCAAGCTGGGATCGCAGACACTTTCACACTTCGAGGTCGCGACATATGGAGACCGAGGCGTGATCATGGTCGGCTGGCAGATAGGTCTCATTGCGATCATCTGCTTTCTACTCATGCCGACGCGGTTATTGCCCAAGGGTTGGTTCCGTCAGCGCGGAGTCGCGAAGGAGTATGCGAAGGAGCTGAAGGCGGAACTCGGCGTAGACATGGTCTTCAGGCACAAGTGGTTCTTCGAGAAAATGATGCTGGCCTTCGCTCTCTGGGCGATCGCAATCGGCTTCCTGGTCGCCACTCTCGTCAGAAAGGGCAGCTTCGTGCTGCATACGGGCGGCTACGTGATGATCGCGGCGCTACTGGTCGGGTTCGCCTGTTCCGGCTTGCTCGCGGAGGGGCGCGAGCCGGTCGTTGCGGTCGATTCGAGCGGGCGGATCCAGCACTAGAGCCCGACAGCGAGCTGGCTAGCTGACGTCGCGGCGCCCGAGCAGCAGCAGCGCCGCGACCGTCGCCAGCGCCAGCCAACCGCTCAGAATGAACACACCGCCCAGGTGGCTAAGCCTGTTTGCGTCGTGGCCGGTGGTGTCGGCGAATACGCCGATCGTTGCCGCGAGCGGAAGGAAGCGTCCGGCGTGCGAGTGGATGGCGTGGGAATTCAGGATTCCCTGCACAATCGGCTCGGCGAAGAAGAGCCAGGCGAAGCAACCGACGACGGTGCCGATCTGGTTGCGAAGAGCGAGTCCGAGCGAGCTGCCGAGCGCGCCCCAGATCGCCGCGCAAGCAAGCGTTCGCGCCAACACGCGAGCAACGTCGCCGCCCTGGAGCGCGAAACCGATCCCACGTATCGGAAGGAAGGCTGCGAGCTCGGCAATCACAAACACCTCGGCCAGCGCGACCAGGGCGACACCAAGGAGCATCGCCGCGATTCCCTTGCTGACGACAACGAGTGGGCGCGACGGGGTGGTCAGGAGCGTCGGCGTGATCGTGCCGTGCCGGTACTCGCCAGTCGAAACGATCAAGCCCATTATCAGGGCGATAACGGCAGCGAGGATTCCGATCCCCATGGCGCCGGCCTGGTTATCCGAGCCCGTCAGATCCGCCTTGTTGTTCGTGAGAATGCCGGCGACCACGAATAGCGTGACCACCGCGCAGAGCGCGAGGAGCAGCCAGAAAATTGTGCGCGTGGTGCGAATCTTCAGCCACTCGGAGGAAAGGGAGGCGATCATTTCTCTCCGTCGGTCGTGAGTGCGAAGAAGACATCCTCGAGTTGCGTTGTAATCGGCGTCAGCTCGTGCAGGACGACCTGCGACTTGGCGGCGATCTCTCCGATCTGAGAGCTCGGGCCGCCGGCAACCAGCAGGGCATCACCGTCGACGTCGATCTTCAGGCCGGCCTTCACGAGTTGCTTTCTGAGTTTCGCCGCCTGCGGGCTGCGGACGCGAACGCGCCCTTCGACGCTGCGAGTGAGGCTCTCGACGCTGCCGTGAGCGACGAACTTGCCCTTGTTGATGATCACGACTTCATCCACGGTCTGCTCGACCTCGGCCAGCACGTGGCTGGAGATGAGAACGGCGCGGCCCTCGGCGGCGAGCGAGCGAAGCAGGTCGCGCAACCAGCGGATCCCCTCCGGGTCGAGCCCGTTGGCGGGCTCGTCGAGTATCAGCACGCCCGGGTCGCCGAGCAGCGCCGAGGCCAGTGCCAGGCGCTGGCGCATCCCGAGCGAGTAGGCGCCGACGCGCTTCTTCGCAGCGCCCTCGAGCCCGACGATCTTCAGGACCTCGTCGACACGCGTCTCGGGTGCACGGCCGGCACGGGCCAGCACGCGCAGGTGGTTACGAGCCTTGCGACCGGGATGGAAGCCGGAAGCCTCGAGCACGGCGCCGACCTGACAGAAGGGGCGCTCGAGCTCTTTATACCTCTGGCCGAGAATCGTCGCCTGGCCGGAGTTGGCGCGCACGAGTCCGAGCAGGATCCGCAATGTCGTCGTCTTGCCGGCGCCGTTGGGGCCNNTCCCCGGCGAGCTGCCCGCAGGCAGCCTCGATCTCGCGCCCTCGGGCTACTCGCACCGTGGCCTCGAGTCCACTCTTGGAAAGCGTCTCGCGGAAGGAGTCGATCGCTGTTCGGCTGGATCCGCGGAAGGCGCCGGTCTCGTTGTAGGGGATCAGGTTGAGCTTGAAGACCTTCGGGTTGAGCAGCCGTGCGAGCGCCCGCGCCTGGTCGGGGCGGTCGTTGACGCCGGCGAGCATCAAGTACTCGACCAGCACCTTGCGCCGGCGAGCGGCGTAGAAGCGCTTGCAGGCCGCCAGCACCTCGGCGATCGGAAAGCGGGCGGTGATCGGCATCAGAGTGCGGCGAAGCTCGTCGTCGGGCGCGTGTAGCGAAAGCGCGAGCCTGACCGGGAGATCCTCCGCCGCGAGGCGGTCGATGCCCGGCACCCAACCGGCGGTCGAGATTGCCGTGCGGCGGGGGCCGATGCCGAGGCCGGGAAGGGCGCGGACGGCCGTTAGAACGGCCTCGAGGTTCATCAGCGGCTCGCCCATCCCCATCAGGGCCGCGTTGCTCAGACCCCTGACCGGCAGACCCTCCCGGCCGGCGGAGCCCGGCTCGGCCACCGCCGACGAGGAACCTGAGCGGCTGCCGTCAGTCGAATTGACAGCCCGTAAGAAGAACAGCGCCTGCTCGACGATTTCCCAGGCGCTCAGGTTACGCCTGAAGCCCATCTGGCCGCTGGCGCAGAAAGAGCACTTGAGCGGGCAGCCCGACTGGGTCGAGATGCAGACCGAGCGGCGCCCGTCGCGGTAGCGCATCAGCACGGACTCGACGGGATGCCCGTCGTGCGTGCGGAAGAGCGCCTTGACCGTGCCGTCGCGGGCCTCGAGCCGGCGCTCGAGCACGAGCGTGGAGAAAGGCACGCGCTCGACGAGTTTGGAGCGCAGCTCTTTCGGCAGCGCGGTCATCTCCTCGTAGGAGCCGGCGCCGGCGCAGGCGCGCTCCCACACCTGGCGGGCGCGGTAGGCGGGCTGGCCGAGCTCGGCCAGCGTCTGCTCGAGGAGGTCGTGGTCCACGGGAAGCTGAGATAACGGTAGCGCCCGCCCGTGGGGACGGGCGCTACCGGTTATCCGTTTCTATTCGTACTGGAGAGCTTCGAGCACGTTCAGCTTTGCCGCGCGCCGCGCCGGGAAGATCGCCGCGACGATGCCGATGATCACCGCTGCGATCCCGCAGAGGATGAGTTGCCCGGTCGGGAGCGAGAAGCTCACGTAGGGCATGCGACTGACGAGGAGCACGCCGAACACCAGGCCGAGCCCGATCCCGAGCGCACCGCCGATCAGGGCCGTGATCACCGCCTCGTGACGGATCATGCGCCGCGTTTGCCGTTGCGTGACGCCGATCGCTCGCAACATCCCCAGCTCCCGCGTCCGTTCGTAAACGGTCAGCACCAGCATCACGATGATTCCGACGACGCTGATCAGCACCGAGAAGGCAAGCAGCACGTAGAGCACCATCAGGATCGGGTTGAGCTGTGCGATCTGGCTGTCCACGAACTGCTGGCGGGTCTGCGCCTGGGCGTTCGGGAAGCCGGCCAGTGCCTTCTCGAGGGCCTTCGAGTTGGCCGGGGTCGCCCCGCCTGTCATCTTCAGGAGCGTGTACATGTTCGACGGATCCTGGAAGTTCGCATCGAACGTGCGGGCCGAGAAGGTCACGTCACCGAACGGAGAGCCTCCCGTCGGCGGCTTGAAGATTCCCGCCACGCTCAGCTTGATCGGCTTGTACGCCGGCGTAACGATCCCCACCGGCGAGCCGAGCTTCAGGTGATGCGACTTGGCGAAGGCGTCGCTGACGATCGCTCCGGTCGCGCCGAGCGAGTCGAGAGTGATCTCCGAGCCGGTCTTCCACTTGAGTCGGAAGACCTGCGCGGGCTGACCGTCGAGGGCCGTGACCATGGCGCTCTTCCCGTACACGAGCGCGAAACCGGCGCGGACGCTCGAGATGGCCTCGACACCCGGCACCTTGGCCACGGCGTCGGAGGCGGCAACAGGAATACCGGTGGTCGAGCTCTGGTTGACGGGCGTGATCGCGTAACTGCCGGTGAAGATCGCGTCGACGGCGCCCTTGAACGAGCCGATCAGGCTCGCGGCCAGCACCGCGACGAGAGTCACCAACGCCAATCCGATCATCAGAGCGGCGGCCGACGAAGCCGTTCGCTCCGGGCTTCGCCCCGAGTTTTCCAGCGCCAGGTGGTTCATGACTCGGTCGGGGACGACGCCGGGGAATTCCGATCGCCTGCGCAAGGCCAGCTTGACCAGCCAGGATAGGAACGAGAGCGGCCACACGACGATCGAGAGCAGCGTCACCGCCAATGTCCCCAACGGGCTGACCGCTCGGGCGACCGGCTTGACCACGCGGGCGATCACGAGCGAGACGCCGATGAAGATGAACACCGCGCCGCCGCCCAGGGTGAGCAGGATCTCCTGGGTGGTCAGGCCGTGCCCGAACAGTCCGACCATGAGCAGGAAGAAGCCGAGCGCCGTCAGCGCCAGCGAGCCGGGGGTGCGGAAGCGGCGGAAGCGAGAGGGCGGCAGCATCGCGCCCTCGCGAACCGCCGCGATCGGCGGCACTCTGGTCGCCCTGAGCGCCGGTCTGGCGCTGGCGATCAGCGTCACGATGATTCCGACGGCCAGGGAGACGACTACCGTCCGGGTCTCGATCACTATCGCGTTCTTCGGCAGTTCTAGGCCCAGGCTCCGGAACAGGCGCATCAGGCCTATGGCCAGACCGAAACCGAGCAGGAGGCCGGTGATCGAAGCCACTACTCCGACGATCGCCGCCTCGGTGAGGATCGAGAGCATGACCTGGACGCGCGAGCCGCCGAGCGTTCTCAGCGTTGCGAACTCGCGCGTGCGCTGCGCGACCGTGATCGAGAGCGTGTTGATGATCACGAAGCTGCCGACGAAGAGTGCAATGCCGGCAAAGGCGAGCAGGAAGTACTGGAAAGCCGAGATCTGCTTCGAGGTGTCCGAGGACGCCTTCGAGGCCTCCTGGGCACCGGTTCGTACGGTCACGCTCTTCGGAAGAGCACTGCGAAGCTCCGTCACGAGCCGAGCGGGAGAGACGCCGGGCTTGGCGATCGCCTGGATGCTGTCGAGCTTTCCTTGGCGGTCGAAGAGCCGCTGCGCGGTGCCGAGGTCGAAGCCGGCGAGGGTGGCACCGAGGATCCCGTTCGACGATCCGAATTTGACGATGCCCGACAACCGCATCTTGCGCACCGGGCCGTTGGTGAGGATGCCGATGATGTCGCCAGCCTTGTAGCCGGCTTTATCGGCAGCCGCCTGGTCGATCACCACCTCGCCCGCCTTGGGCCAGGACCCGGAGACGAGAGTAAGGGTGTTCAGCTGCGAAACGGCCGGATCGATGCTGAAGCCGAGGTTCGGAGCTCCGCCGGTGGAGATGACCTTGCCGTTCTTGCCGACGATCGAGCAGGATGCGCTGCCGACGCTGCCGACGGCGGCCTTAACATCGCTGACCGAGCTGACTCTCGCGAGCACAGACTGGGGGAAACTCGGAGTGATGCTCATGCCGCTCATGTTGTTCTGCACGACCGAGCGGCCCGTGATGTAGGCGTCCGTCCCCTTGTAGATCTCCTTGTACAGGCTGCTGAAAGAGCCGTTGATCGTGTCGGTCAGGACGTAGGTGCCGCTAATCATGGCGACGCCGAGCACGATCGCGATTGCGGTCAGACTCGAGCGCAGCTTGCGAGTCAGGAGTCCGCGCAGGGTGATCCTGATCATGGCGCTAGTTCCTTCCGATCTCTTGGATCGCCTTCTGGATTTCCTCCGGTGTCGTGTCCGGGAGCTCCTTGACGATCGCGCCGTCGCCGAGGAAGAGGACGCGGTCGGCGATCGTTGCAACCCGGGCATCGTGGGTGACCATCACGATCGTCTGTCCGAGCGTCTCGACCGAGTCGTGCAGGAGGTCGAGGATCTCGCCGCCGGTGCGCGAGTCGAGGTTGCCGGTCGGCTCATCGGCGAAGAGCACGGTCGGGCGCGAGATCAAAGCACGGGCGATCGCCACTCGCTGCTGCTGACCGCCGGAGAGCTGGGCCGGGCGGTGACTCAGGCGCTTCGAGAGCCTGACCTTGGTGACGACCTCGTTGAACCAGTCGGGATCGACCTTCTGGCCGGCGATCTCGAGCGGCAGGACGATGTTCTCGCGCGCCGTCAGCATCGGCAGGAGATTGAAGAACTGGAAGATGAAGCCGACGTGCTTGCGCCGGAGCTTGGTCAGCGCCGTGTCGTCGAGCGTCGTGATCTCCTGGCCGCCGACCTCGACGGAGCCCGACGTGGGCTTGTCCAGTCCGGCGAGGATGTGCATCAGCGTGGATTTGCCCGAGCCCGAAGGGCCCATGATCGCCGTCAGGCGCCCGGTCGGAACGTCCAGTGAGACGCCGCAGAGGGCGTTCACGGCGGTGTCGCCCTCGCCGTAAGTACGGCAGAGATCGACCGCGTGCACGGCGATATCGCCCCGCTGCGCCGTCTTCCTTGCGAAATTCTTAGTGGCTTCGGTGGTCATTCGTCCCTCCTGGATGCGTTCCGGCGCCGCGGTCGGGTCGGCGCCGGAAAATAGTAGCCATATCTCTACGAGTGCCTTGTCACATTCCGGTAACGGTGGTTCGGGATTACGGGCCAGCCTGTGCATGAGCGTCGACTTGCCCGAGCCGGACGGTCCCATCACGGCGGTCAGGCGCCCGTCCTGGATATCCAGCGAGATGCCGCGTAAGGCATCGACGGCCGTGTCGCCCTCTCCATAACGGCGAGAGATTCCGTTCGCCCGGACGACGGCTTCTGCCGCTATCTCGCGGTGTTCTCCATTCCGTCGGTCGGCGAGTATCGCTGCCGGCTCGACCGAGCTTTGCACCCGCATCGATCTCACTCTCCTTGCATTCGATTGGCGTACCCAAGCTTTTCGTGCAGGGCGCGAAGCCGAAATGGGGTGGGCTGGTGTGTGACCGTGCGGACAACCACACTCCGCCGGTACGGCCAGGTCGAGGTTGAGCGCCGCGCGTTGCTAGCGGCCGGCCAGGAAGAAAGCGGTGGCGAGTGCCACGTAGACGGCGAGGAGCGCGGCGCCGCGTAGACGGCTGGAACGACCCTGGACGAGCAGCACTCCGACAAGCGCCGTCGACAGCGCCAACGCGGCGATCTCCACCGGGCGGAACGAGAGCGCGAGCGGCTTGATCAACCAGGAAACGAGCGCGATCGCCGGGATCAGGAACACGGCCACCTGTGCGCCTGAGGAGAGGGCGATCTCGGAGGCGAGCTTGATATGCCCGCGCGCGGCGACTACGACCGCGCCCCCATGCTCGGCGGCATTTCCGGCTATGGCGACGATGACGGCGGCGACGAAGAACTCGGACAGGTGGGCGTGCCTGGCGAAGGTGTCGATGGTGCCGACAACGGTCTCCGCCACGAACGCCGTCACGACCGTGGCGGCGGCGAGGACGGTGAGCGAGAGCGGAAGCGACCAGGCGTGGATCTCGACGGGGAGGTCGGAGACGTGCAGGAGGCGGTGGCGTCGGAGCGCGCGCCAGGTAACCACGAGGTAGCAGGCGAGCAGAGCGACCGAGACCGGGACGCTCGAGAGCGCCGTCACCTGCCGGGACGACTGGCCCGCCCAGGCGAGCGTCGCCGGAATCAAAAAGAGCAGCACCGAGAGACCGATCAGTGCGAGCCAGGTGAACGACGAAGTGCGGTCGATCTTGCCGCTCTTGCCGACCACGAGGGAGGCTCCGAGAACCAAAAGCAGGTTGCCGACGATGCTGCCGGTCAGAGACCCGCGCACGACGCCCGGGAGCCCGTCCGCCACTGCAAACAGTGCGACGATCAACTCGGGCGCGTTGCCGAAGGTGGCGTTGAGGAAGCCGCCGATTCCTGCGCCCGTGTGCTCGGCCAGGTGCTCGGTCGCCTCGCCGATCAGCCAGGCGAGCGGGATCAGCGACAGGGCAGCGATCGCGAACAGCAGCGTCTCCGAGAGGGCCGAGGTGGCGTCGAGCGCTATCACCAGAGGCCCTAGCGCGAGGCTCAGCCAGAGGATGCGGCGGATCACACGGCGGACCCTACAGGGAGGAAGGAGCGATCTCTATGCGGGCACCGTGACGAGGTCGAGCCGGAAGCGTGAGTCGGCGTTCGAGTAGGGCTCTGGACCGCAAGAAAGAGACCGTTCGCCGAAGAAGTCGCGATTCGAACTAGCTCAGTTTGGGGCTCCTGTCAAGGCTTGCGGAGCAGGTAAGCCGTGCGCACAATCGGAGTATGTCCAAGCATCTCCGTGAGGCTGTTGGTCTACCTCTGAGGCCGCAGGAAGAAACGGAATGCCGCCGCTGCGAGGTGCATTGCGACAAGATCGTCTATCCCGGCGCCTGTGTACGGCGTTCCTGTCCGTTTCTCTATGCCTACGAAGCCTTCGAGCACACCTATGTGGGCTGCATGCAGAAGATCTACGAGGTCGAGATCGATCTCGATCTTCTGCGCATGGCGGAGGAGGCCAAGGGCTTCGGCGCGGTCAAGGCGAAGCGCGAGCCTTTGCCGATGTGCCAGGCCGAAGTGGACCAGTGCTATACGCACCGGCGCGACCGGCTCGGCTGCCGCAATCCCGAGTTCAGCGAGCTCCCCGTCGGTCAGCCGACGTTCCGCGTGCTCGCCCGCGTCCGCCGCTCCTAGGCGCCGGGGTTCGTTCCAGGCTCGCTTCCTCGGTTGGCGGCGTAGGAGCGCAACGACCGGGGCGTGGCACGTCGCCGCCACCTGGCGCCGCTGGCGGCACATCGCTCTCCGGGTCTGTGCGGAGCACTATCCCCTCCGGCGCTGCACCACCAGCGGCGCCCCGAGAAACCGAATTGCCGTGCCGGTTAGTCCAGTTCGATCCGGAATGCCGCTAACGAAGTTCTTGCGGGAACCGAACGCAGGTGGATAGCCGACGGTATATCGTTGCCCGCATGAGCGATCCCGGACGGCTGGAGAGATATGCCCAACTCGCCGTCGAGGTGGGCGCCAATCTTCAGCCGGGGCAGCTTCTTCTCGTGCAGGCTTTTCCCGAGCAGGCCGAGCTGGCGCGCGCCGTTGTCGCCTGCGCCTACAGGGCCGGGGCACGCTTCGTCGACGTCAACTACGGCGACCAGCGCGTACGCAGGTCGCTGATCGAGAGCGGGCCCGAGGAGATGCTCTCCTGGTCGCAGCCNNGACCCCGAGCCGGGTCTCCTCGCCGATCTCGATCCCGCCCGCGTCGCCGAGGCGAGGCAGCGGGAGTTGCTGGAGACCTCGCTCCAGCAGCACGTCGAGGACCAAGTCGCCTGGACGCTGATCGGCGCTCCGACCGAGGGCTGGGCCAAGGCGATATTCGGCGAGCCGGATGTCGAGCGGCTCTGGCAAGCGATCGAGCACACGGTCAGGTTGGACGAGCCCGATCCCGTCGCCGCCTGGCGCGAGCACATCGCCAGGCTCTCGAAGCGTGCGGAGATACTCAACCGGCGCCGCTTCGACTCGATCCACTTCCAGGGCCCCGGAACCGATCTCACGATCGGCCTGCTGCCCGACTCCAACTGGCATGCGGCCGAGGGGAAGACGGTTTTCGGCCAGACCTTTGTGCCGAACCTGCCGACCGAGGAAGTGTTCGCAACTCCCGATCGGCTTCGCGCCGAGGGCCACGTGCGCTCGACCCGTCCGCTCTCGCTCGACGGTACGATCGCCCGCGATCTCGAGCTGCGCTTGGAGGGCGGTCGTATCGTCGAGGTATCGGCCTCGGCCGGCGCGGAGGCCGTCGAGGCGCAAACCCGTCTGGACGAGAACGCTTGTCGCCTCGGCGAGATCTCGATCGTCGATCGAACCTCGCGCGTCGGCGACCTGGACATGATCTTCCTGAACACGCTCTATGACGAGAACGCGGCCTGCCACATCGCCTACGGGCGTGGCTTTCCTGGCGGCATCGAGGGCGGGCTCGAGCTCGATCCCGAGGAACTCGTACGCCGCGGCGTAAACTGGTCGCAGGTGCACACCGACCTGATGATCGGCGGTCACGAGGTCGATGTTGACGGGATCACGAAAGACGGCGATGCCGTGCCGGTCCTGCGCGCCAACGCCTGGGTGCTCGAGTAGCGCTTGGCTTACGGCGCCTTCAGCGATCACGCGAGCCGGCCGAACAAGGGTGAGGTCGAAGTCGTGCTCGGTGAGGCGGCTCCCCTCTGGACTGATCTGAAAGCCTTCGTCGAGAGCTCATTGCGCGTGCGCAGCGAATGGAAGTTCTACGGCGCCAACTATGGCTGGGCGCTCGCCTTCAAGAAGTCGGGCCGGGCGGTCGTCTCGCTCTATCCAGGCGCGGGCTCGTTCACGGCGCAGGTGATCCTGAAGGACGACCGGATCGCTCTCATGCCCGAGCGACTGATGATCCCCGAGCTGCGCGCGGCGATAGAGGGCGCGGATACGTACGCCGAAGGGCGCTGGATCTTCCTCGCCGTCTCATCCACGAGGGAGCTCGAGGTTGTGAAGAAGCTGATCGAGATCAGAGCGGGCTAGCGAGTCAGCGACTCGTAGATCTCTAGGTGACTCGCCGCCGCCACGTCCCAGCTGAGCGCCTCGCGCGCGGCCAGTGCGCCTTTTCGAGCACTGGCGAGAGCTTTCCGGTCGCCGAGCAGTTTGCGCACCGCCTCGGTCATCGCCTCGACGTCGCCGGGCGGAACGACGGCGCCCGCTCCGAACCGGCGCACCGGCTCGGCCAGGCCGCCGACGTCGTAGACGACCGCCGGCACGCCGGCACCGAGCGCGCGCAGGAGGGCGCCCGACTGGTCGA
>PMMN01000075.1:107590-108252 GCA_003162235.1 Actinomycetota bacterium
GGTGTGCCCGTCGTCGGAGCGTGGCGGGTCGCTGCGGAAGACGGGGTGGGGGACGACGTGCAGGCGCTTCGTCGCCACGCCGATCTCGGCCAGTGTCTCGCGACCGCGCTCTGAGTGCACGACGACGGCGTCGAAGCGGCGCAGTAACTCGAGCCAGAGATAGCGCTTGCCGGCGGTGCGTCGCGGCAAAAGGTCGTGGGCGGTGAAGACGAGCGGCGCTTTGGTCGGCAGCAGGTGGCGATCGAGCTGGGGAAGGGCGAGCCACTGATAGTGAAAGACGTCAGGGCGACGCCGGCGCAGGCGTGTCATCCCGAGCGGGTGCTCGAGCACCTTCATCGGCAGGCGCAGGCGCGAGCGCTTGAACAGGCGCGAGCTGACGGGGTAGAAGAGCTCCTCGCGCACGTAACCGTCGGGCTCGGGCACCGGTCCGAAACGGAAGCGGGAGGTGACCAGCTCGACATCGGCGCCCGCACGGGCGAGCGCCGATGCCAGTTCATGGTCGTACGGCGGCGTGAAGGCGGGCGGGTCGGCGATGACAACGCGCACGCCGGAAGCGTAGAGCGTCTTACGGAATGATGACCTGTCGACTGGGTGCGACTCCCGACTTCTCGGGGTTACGGACGCCTCGCTAATCCACCCTCCTCCCCCCACCCTCCCACGGG
>PMMN01000062.1 GCA_003162235.1 Actinomycetota bacterium
CCGCCCGCCAACGCGCAACCGCTGTCGGCACCTGAGCCATCACGCGTATCAGCGCCTCAGGAGTTCCGGACCCGCTCTTCGTTGACGGTAGGCACGATTGCGGCAGGCGCGTGAGCAGTAGGTGGCGCGGGCTCCGTTGGTGGTTTACCGCAGACGGGGCACCTCCGCTCGGCTCGCCCTGCGAGGTAGCGCGCGCAGGCGGTCAGGTCGTCTCGATCCGTCTTTGAGCCGCGGAGGCGGGTGAGCTGCTCGATATCTCCGGTGAGGCCGTCGAGAGCGAAAACGTACGCATGCGTTAGTAGCGGCTGATCTCGATGAGCCGCTGGTCGCTGATGCCGAAGTGGTGTGCGACCTCATGCAGCACCACGTGCCTGATCTGCTGGCTGAGTAGTTCTGGGTTGTGCCCGTAGAGGCGTTCGAGCGGGCGACGGTAGATCGTGATCTTGTCCGGGAGCGCCCCGCTGTAGTTACTGCCCCTTCGCGTGAGCGGCACGCCCTGGTAGAGACCGAGCAGTCGCTGCCCTGGCGGCGGCTCGTCTTCAACCACGACCTCGACGTTCGAGATCTGGTCGCGAAGATCGGGCGGCAGCGAGTCGAGCGTGTCTTGGATCAGCCGCTGGAAGTCTGGCGGCGTGTCCTGCGGATCGCTGTCTTGCACCTGGAGAGCCTAGCCCCGCAGGCACGGGAGGCGCGGCCGCGCGATGCTGAGCGGCCCGCTGGCGCTGCGGCGTGCGGTTTGTCGCCTAGACGTAGCGCACGGCGGCGCTGACGAGCGATCACTTTCCGCGCGAGATCTTCTTCTTCGGCTTGGACTTCGCCTGGGCATCCTTCCCCGCAGCCGCTGCCCTTGCCTTCTGCTTCTTCGTCGCCACGTCAACCCCCTCCTCACAGGACAAGAAGACTAATGCTAACGATCGCCCGGCCCGGAAGACCACATCGCCGCGACCAGCGGCGAGCCTTGGGCGTATGCCGCGTCGAAAACTACGATGCCGCCAGGTCAGCCCTCGTCTCCATCGAACAGCGCGAGGCGCCTGCGTACTGCCGATCAAGATCGAACTAAGGGAAGGAACAAATATGGCTCGTAAATCGGTCTTCGTCAGCGATCTCTCGGGTGAGGAGATCCCCGAGGGCAAGGGGGCGATGATAACGATCAAGTTCACGGACGCTCGCAAAGGGACAATCGTCCTCGATGTAACCGATGCCGAGAGCGAGAAGCTCGGCGAGAAGGGACGCCGGCAAGCCAGGCGCGGGCGAAGGGCGAAGGCCGGGGGCTAGGTATTTCCGCTTCTACTCCTCATTCCGCCTGAAGAAGCGAACATAGGATCGGGATTCAGACTTACTTCGCCGCCGCGCCGCCCTCGGCCGCCAGGACCTTGCGCAGGCCCTTTTGCATTGCGGCGATCTCTTGCGCGCCGAGATGGCAGCCGAGATGCTCCGCGACGGCGGCCGCCAAGAGCGGGTCGGCTTTGTTGAACGCCTGCCGACCGCGCTCGGTCAGCGTCGTGTAGACGACACGGCGATCCTCGGGGCAAGAAGCGCGCTCGACTAGTCCGCGCTGCTCGAGCCTATCGACCAGACGGGTAACGCCGCTCTTGCTGAGCAGCAGCGAGCGGCTGACTTCAACCATGCGCAGCCTCTCCTCCGGCGCACGCGACAGCCGCATGAGCAGCTCGACCTCCTCTGGAGTGATACCCAGACCGATCAGGTCTTCGGTCACGCGAGCGTGGATCGTATTCGTGACCCGCAGCAGGGCGGCCCAGAGATCGAGAGCTTCGCGCGCCCGCTCACCGAGATCGGCGCCGGAGCTGCAAGGCTCGTCCTCCGGCTCGCTCACGGGACCAGCCTGCCCCGGTGCACTAATTCTTACCGTCTCTTCCATCGTGACCGCTTTCTACCCAGGTTTGAGCTAAACAAGTCTCGGTGAGAATAGTTCACTAAGCAATAATCGATTACAAGACTTTCTCACATGGAAAGGTAGCGCTGCTCATGAGCGAGAACCAGACCCCGCTAAGGCCCAATCCCGAGTTCGCAGTACCGGCGACGAAAGAACGGCTCGAGTCGGTGGCCGAAGCGCTGCGTAACCACGGCATGCGAGCTATGGTCGCGGCCGACCGCGACGAAGCCAAACGTCTCGTTCTCGAGCAATTACCTGACGGCGCACAGGTCCATCAAGGCGCGTCGGTCACGCTCGACGCCCTCGGCGTCACCGAGGAAATCGAGCAATCCGGACGCTACGACGCCGTACGGCCGAAGGTGTACGCCCTCGACCGCGAGACGCAAATGGACGAGATCAGGCGTCTCGGAGCGTCCCCCGACTACATGCTCGGCAGCGTAGGCGCCGTCACCGATGACGGATCGCTCGTGGTGGCCTCGGCCAGCGGAAGCCAGATCGGCGCGCACGCGAGCGGCGCCGGCCAGACGATTCTCGCCGTCGGCAGCCAGAAGGTCGTACCGGATCTGGAGACGGCGCTGCGCAGGATCCACGAGTACACGTATCCGCTCGAGGACGAGCGGGCGCAGAAGGCGTACGGCATGCACAGCGCGATCAATCAGCTTCTCGTCATCAACGGCGACTGGCTCGGCCGGATCACGGTGATTCTCATCGACGAGCCGCTGGGCTTCTGAGCTTCCGGCTAATCGAGGTGGTTTACAGCGGGGTGCGGAGCACTTCAACTGCTAGAGCTAACCGACCACGGCTGACGAGACACACCGTCCTCGCTACGTCGGAGAAGATCGGCGAAGGCCAGCTCGCCGCGCAGATGCGTCTATCGCCACGCAGCGGTTTGAATATAGAACCTTCCTTCTCCGGTATTTGGAGCTAGGCGGATTCGAACCCGGTGCCTCTCGCGTTCTCGGGGCGTCGTTGGCCGAGGGCGCGAGAAGAGCCCTATCCGCCGGGGAGCCAGAGTCGCTCCTCTCCCACTCCGGCAACCCGAGCGCAGATGAAGAGGAAATCCGAGAGGCGATTGAGGTAGATGCCCAGAAGCGAGCTCTGCTCGCGCTCGCGCACAGCGGTCAGGACCTCTCGCTCGGCACGGCGGCAGATCGCGCGCGCCAGGTGAAGGCGGGCGCTGCCCTCCCCCGCGCCCGGTAACACGAAGCTCTTGAGCGGCTCGAGCCCGGCGTTCAGCTCGTCGCAGAGATGCTCGAGCGACTCGATCCGATCGGGCTCCAGGCGCAGGTGCTCGCGGGATTCCGTGCTCGGCGGGACGCTGAGATCGGCGCCCAGGTCGAAGAGCTCGTTCTGGACTCGCTCGAGCGGCTCGCGCAGACGCTCGGGCAGCTCGGCGGCGAGCGCCAGCCCGAGTGCGGCGTTCAACTCGTCCACGGCGCCGATCGCGGCGATCAGGGGATCGGTCTTACCGACACGGCTGCCGTCACCGAGGCTCGTCTCGCCGTGATCGCCGCTGCGCGTGTAGATGCGCGTGAGGCGGACCGGCTCTTCCCGCTTCGGCCCGGTCACCGCCGGTACGCCTCTCTCTTACTCATGGATGACACCGGTACATCGTTGCAGCCTCGACGGTCGCCTTCTAGAAAAGCTCAATCCGCTCTATCCTTCAAGACCGAAGCTATAGGCACTCACGCTTCCGGACAGTAGCGCCGATACTGCACGCAGGACCGGCGCCTCGGACTAGGAAAACAAACACGAGATGAGCGAACAAGGCGAAGAAGGACAGGCCCCCGGAGCACCGGGGTCAGGAGCCGCAGGCGGTCTCCCGCCGCGCCCGACCGTGCGCGAGAGCCTTCGCCGCGGTCTCTTTGTGCGTCTCCCGACCGAGGGTGAGACCGGTGAAGGGCTACCCGGCTCGGAGCAGCCGGCCGAGACCTACAGCGATCCTGCGCAGGCCGGCCAGTACGGCGAAGTGCCGGCGGAGGAATACGAGGGCTGGCGGCAGCTGCCCGACGGAAGCTGGGAGCAGGTGAACGCCGATGCACATTCCTACGCCGAGGGTTACGATCCCACGCCCGCCGAGCCATATCCCGAGATCGACGCCGGCGCGAACTTCGCCTCGGTCGCCGGAGGCGAGCCGTTCTTCCAACCGGAGACGGGCGAGGAGAACGCTTGGTCGTTTGCGGGCGGCCAGGAGGCGGCGATCACGCCCGAAGCCGAGATCGTCGAGTACGAACAGGTAGCCGCTGAGGAGATGCCCGCCGCCGAGGTCGAGGTCGCAGAGCCCGAGCCGGCGGCTGTCGAGCAGGCGTACGAAGAGGTGGCCCCGGAAGTCGAGGCCGAGCCCGAGCCGGTGGCGGTCGAGCAGGCATACGAAGAGGTCGCCCCGGAAGTCGAGGCCGAGCCCGAGCCGGTGGCGGTCGAGCAGGCATACGAAGAGGTGGCNNCGACGATCCAGTGGCTGCCACCGGTCTCTACATTCCCGCCGATGTCGAACTGCTCGAAGGCGACATGCTCGTCTACGGCGAGAACGAGAAGGTGCCGCCGCTGTTCGAGGGCTCAGGGCTCGGCGAGCCGCTCTTCATCGAGTTCGGCGACCTGCCGCGGATGCTGGTCGGACTACGCCGTCTCCTCCCCACCGGAACGCGCCTCACCTACAACTACGACTACGAGCGAGCNNGCTCGTTTCACCGGCTCGCCATTTGACGGCGACCGGTTTCAACCCGTACTCTCAATGCGATGGCGAACTCGACCCCGCGGACGACTTGGGTGTGGCGCTGGCGCAGCGAGCGGGGCGGGAGCGTCGCCTGGACCTGATCTAG
>PMMN01000087.1:0-2711 GCA_003162235.1 Actinomycetota bacterium
ATCTGCGTGAGGTGGCTGGCGCCGGTCTCGCCGGCGTAGTTCTGCCAGTTGGTGTTGGTGGTGAAGCTGACGGCCGTATTGAAGGCAAGTGCCGGCCCGGCGCTGACCGCGTGGCTCGGATTGAACGGGAGCGAGCCCTGCAGGCGCATCAGCACGTAAACGGCGGCCACCGAGATGCCGCTGAAGATCAGGAGCGACCCGGCGTAGACGCGCCAGGTCTGCTCGCCGTGCTCGTCGATACCCGCCGCCCGGTAGCAGAGCCGTTCGAGCGGGCCGAAGATGCGGTCGCCGGGGGCCGGTCCGCCGCCATAGACGCGAGCCAGATAGGCGCCGAGCAGGGGCGCGCTCACGCCGATCAGCCCGATCAGCACGCCGATCTGAAGCCAGTTCTGCCAGCTCATCCGAACCGGTCCGGCTTGAGCAGGGCGATGAGCAGATAAGCAAAGACGAGGATGGCGACCACCAGCGAGCCGATATCGCCCCAGCTCATCTGCCGCTCCCCTTGTCGTCGTCTTGCTGAACGAGGATTGCGATCGCGTGCACGAAGAGCGCCATCAGGGCGAAGGCGAGCACTCCGGCGAGAACGAAGGCGAGGTCGGCCACACCCCCTTCTTACACGAGCCGGTTCGCCGGCGCACCGATCTTTGACGCGCTCTCTACGCCGGCGGACGAGATCTTTACGCTTTCTTAGCGCTTTACATCGCCTCGCATTCGCCGATCGCGGCCGGCCGGCAGGTCGTCATTCCGTCGGAACTTGAACCGGTGTTACGCTTGCTCGGGTGCGGGGCCATCGNNCGTCGGGTCAGCCAGGGCGCTGACTGCGTGATCGGGTTCGTGGAGCCGCACGGCCGACGCGCGATCGCGGCGATGACAGAAGGGCTGGAGGTGGTCCCTCGCCGTCGGATGGCTCACCGGAGTGGAGAGTCGTCGGAGATGGATCTCGACGCCGTCTTGGCCCGCCACCCGCAAGTGGCGCTGGTCGATGAGCTGGCGCACACCAACGCCGCGGGGTCGAGGCACCCGAAGCGTTGGCAGGACGTGGAGGAGCTTCTCGACGCGGGCATCGACGTCGTGAGCACCTTGAACGTGCAGCATCTGGAGTCCCTCAACGACGTGGTGGCCCAGATGACCGGGGTCAGGCAGCGCGAGACGGTGCCCGACGCGGTGGTCCGCCAAGCGGAGGGGCTTGAGTTGGTGGATCTATCGCCCGAGGCGCTACGGCAGCGTCTGCAGGCCGGCGAGGTCTATTCCTCAGATCGGATAGCCGCGGCCTTGTCGCACTATTTCCGGCTCGGAAACCTGACCGGGTTGCGCGAGCTGGCCGTGCTGTGGCTGGCTGACCGAGTTGACGAGGCGCTGGAGCATCGGGCCAAGGACGGGATCGCAGCGCCCTGGGAGGCACGCGAACGGATCGTTGTTGGTGTTTCCGGCGGCCCCGAAAGCGATCGGCTGATCCGCCGGGCCGCTCGGCTGGCCGCTCGGACCCCGGGCAGCGACCTGATGGCCGTCTACGTCGCTCGCAGCGATGGACGCCCGGGGGCGAATGCCGCCGCGCTGAGACGCTACCGCGCGTTGGCGGAGTCCCTCGGTGGGAGCTGGCATCAGGTGGTCGGGATAGGCGTGGCCGACGCCTTGAGGCAGTTCGCGCGCCACGAGAACGCGACGCAACTGGTGGTCGGCTCCACCCGGAGGAGCGGTCTGCGGGCGTTGCTGGGGGGCCGGGAGGTCGTAGCCCGCAGCGTTACACGGCTTGGTGGGGCGCTCGACGTTCACGTCGTGGCCGACAAGAGCGCGGCCAAGAGATCGCCGCTCCGGCTCCTACAGCTGGGCGTCAGCCGCCAACGTCGGCTAACCGCCATGGTGTTGCTGCTCGTGCTGGTACCCACGATGACAGTAGTGCTTACCATGCTGCGGAGCCATCTCGCGCTGTCGGGCGACCTGCTGGTGTACCTGCTGGCGGTCGTGCTGATTGCGGTTATCGGAGGCNNCTGGTGAGCTCGGCGGTCGAACGGGCGGCCCGCCGTCAGCGCCTGGCGACGAGGGCGTCAGGTGAAGCCGCCGCCATGAAGACGATGGCCGGCGCAGTGCTTCGCGGCGAGGGCGATCTGCCGCGACTCTTGGAACTCGTGCGTGAGACGTTCGGGCTGGAGGCGGTGAGTCTGTTGGAGCGCCCTCGGGAAACACCTGTCGAGGGCACCTGGTTCGTCATCGCCAGCTCCGGCGACAGTCCCCCCGAGCGACCGGAGCAGGCCACCGCGAAGGCTGTGCTCGGACCCTCTTTGATCTTGGCCGGGCGCGGCCGTGCCCTGCCGCCGGCTGACCTGGAGATCTTCGCGGCCTGCGCTGCGCAGATGGCGGAAACCGTCCGCCAGCGTCGCCTCACGGAGCAGGCAGCCAGCGCTGAGCAGCGGGCTGGTGGTGAAGATGAGCGGCGACGCGCTGCGCTAGCGGCCGCGACCGGTCACGTCCTCCCCGGCCCGGTTGCGACCGCCAAGCAGGCTTTGACATCGCTGCGCGCGCTGTTGCCGGCTTCCGGGGCGGTGGAGAAAACGCTGGTCGACGCCGTCGAGCACTCGGTCGACCAGGTCGGCGTGTTGGTGCAGCAGCTCGCGGACGTCGTTCAGGCGCGCGCCGGAGCGCTGGACGTGCATCTCCGGCCGGTGGATGTGGCCGAGGTGGTCTCGGCGGCGCTCGAGGACCTCGGACCTGGC
>PMMN01000087.1:2773-8094 GCA_003162235.1 Actinomycetota bacterium
CCTTCGTTATCGGCGTGGCCCGTGACCTGACGGAAGCGATCAACGGCTCGCTGCGTGCCGAGGAGAGGATCGGAGGAGGACTGACGGTCACCGTCAGCTTGGCCAGCCGTCGCGTCGCGTGATGCCGCGCTCGCGCGCTTGTCGTATTCGTATCGACGCCATCCGTCTGCTCGAACAGCGGCTGATACGAACTCTGAAGCCGTGCTCAGGGGATCGTACGCGCGCTTTGGGTCTTGCCCAGCGGGGCACGCTCGGACCCACTTAAGCTTCAGCTGCGAATCCAGTCCCAGGTGCGGCGCAGGCCCTCTTCGAGGCTTGTCTTGGGCCGCCAGCCGAGCTCGCGCTCGGCCTTGCCGATGTCAAGCACGCTTCGCTGCAGCTCTCCTGTCCGTGCCGGGGCGAGCTCGGCGGCCAGATCGCTCCCGGCCACCTTCCGGCAGAGCTCGTAGAGCTCGAGAACCGAAACGGCGCAGCCCGTGCCGACGTTGAAGACGCCGCCTTCGACCTCGGCCGCCGCCAGGAGCGCCTGCACCACATCGCCGACGTAGACGTAGTCGCGCTCCTGCTTGCCGTCGCCGAAGATGCGGCAGATCTCCCCGTCCCGCAGCCGTCCGAGGAAGATGGCGACGACGCCCGCCTCGCCGTGCGGATCCTGCCTCGGGCCGAAGACGTTGCCGAAGCGCAGGACGACGTTGCTCATTCCGTACAGCCGCTGGTAGGTGAGCAGGTACTCCTCGCCGGCCAGCTTGGCGGTGCCGTAAGGCGCCAGCGGCCGGCGTTCGCTCGCTTCGTCGGCGGGGCTCTCGCACTCGCCGTAGATGGCGCCGCCCGTCGAGGCAAAGACGATCCGGGAGCCTGCGGCACGCGCCGCCTCGAGCACGCGCAGCGTGCCGATCACGTTCACCTCGGCGTCGTAGTCGGGCCGCTCGATCGAGACGCGCACGTCGGCCTGGGCTGCCAGGTGGAAGCACACGTCCGGCTTCAGATCGGCGAAAAGGTCGGTCAGCGGCTCGCGTACGTCGAGTACGTGCAGCCGAGCCTGCTCGGATACGTTCTCGCGCTTCCCGCTCGAGAAGTTGTCGACGATCTCGACCGAATCGCCGCGTTCGACCAACGCGTCAACGAGATTCGAGCCGATGAAACCGGCTCCGCCGGTAACGAGCGCACGCACGCCCCGTATCCTACTCACCCCCTCGACCGCACATACCTAACGGGGATAGGCTCTTGGTCCGTATGTTTCTCTCCTTCGAAGGTCTCGACGGTTGCGGCAAGACGACCCAGGTCGAGCTGCTCGAGGCCTACCTGGAGACCAAGGAGATCGAGTTCGTCGCCACCCGCGAGCCGGGCGGGACCGTCCTCGGAGAGCAGCTGCGCGAGATCGTGCTCCACGGCGACAAGATCTCGCCCTGGGCAGAGGTCGCCATCTTCGCAGCCGCGCGCGCGGAGCTTGTCGAGGAGGTGATCGAGCCGGCGCTCAAGCGGGGGGCGATCGTGATCTCCGATCGTTTCGTCGACTCCTCGCTCGTCTACCAGGGCGTGGCGCGCGGGCTCGGGATCGAGGAGGTTTTGCAGCTCAACCTGCACGCCACGAAGGGACTTCTTCCGGATCGCACCTTCCTGCTCCTCGTCGATCAGCAGCTCTCGGAGGCCCGCGTTGGCGAGGAGCGCGATCGCATGGAGCGGGAGAGCGCGGCCTTCCGGCGTCAGGTCGAAGCCGGATACCGGCAGCTGGCCGAGATGTTCCCGGAGCGGATCGTCGCTCTCGACGGGACGCAGCCGCGTGAGCTGATCGCACGCCAGGTCAGGCAGGCGCTGGAGGAGGCCGGGCAGCTGTGACGGACCCGTTCGCCACGGTCGCAGAGCAGGAGGAGGCGAAGACGCTTCTACGGGCCGCGCTGACGGAGGGAGTGGCTCATGCCTACCTCTTCCACGGCCCGGCTGGGGTCGGCAAGCGACGCACGGCGCTTCTCTTCGCGGCCGAGCTGCTCGGCGACCTGCGCCGCGTCGAGCAGGGCTCGCATCCCGATCTGTTCCTGCTCGAGCCCGTCGGCGATCAGATCCGCATCGACGATGTCAGGGCACTCAGGCGCGACCTGCACATGCGTCCGTTCGAGGCATCGAGGCGCGTCTATCTCGTCTTCTCGGCCGAGGCGATGAACCGAGAGGCTGCCGACGCTCTGCTCAAGGATCTCGAGGAGCCGCCGTCCTACGCCGTCTTCGTGCTCGTCGCCGACGAGCTGGGGCCGATCGCGGCGACCATTCGCTCCCGCTGCCAGCCCGTTTCCTTTCACCGCCTTTCCGAGCACGCAATTCACGAGGAGATCGTTCGCCGCGGCGGGGTCAAGAGCGAAGAAGAGATGCGGACGCTGGCGCGGATCGCCGACGGCCGCCTCGATCGGCTCGAGCGCCTGCTCGAGCCCGCTGCCTCGGCCCGGCGCGAGCGGCTGCTCAAGGTTGCGCGCGCCGTCTACTCCGACCCCGAGTTCGATCCCGCCGGTTCGGTGCGCACCCTGCGCGAGGCGNNAGCGAGCTGACGAAGCGGGAGCTAGACCAGCGCCTGCGCCGGGTGCAGCGCGGCGCCGAGCGCGAGGAGCTGCTGGCGATGCTGGAGGAGCTGGCGGCCTGGTACCGCGATCTGGTTGCGGTCTCCGTCGGCGCCGGAGACGTCCTGATTCACTCTGATCGTGCCGCCGAGCTGCGTTCCGACGGGAGCCGCGAGCGGCTGGCCGCGGCCGAAGATGCGGTTGAGATCGTCCGTGCCACCTTCCGGCGTATGCAGGCGCTCAATCTCAACACCACGCTGGCGCTGGAGGCTCTGTTGGTGCGCCTGCACGCGCTCTTCGCCGGCGTCGAGGCGCTCGTCTAGCGGCCGTCGCCATCAAATACCTTCGTCCAGCTACCGTGGACTGAGGCTTTTTCGCCCTCGAGTCGCAAGTACGATCCAATATCGAGGCCGACGCCATGCCGTCAAGTCCCCGCGACCAGCCGCCCAAGACCGCGGCGACCCGAAAAACCGGGCGCCCGCCTAAAGTCGAGCTCCGGCTCGGCGAACGGCGTAGATCGGCCGGGATCCTCGACCGCGAGCGCACGCTCGAGACACTGCTGCAGAACCTCCCCGACGCCGTCGTGCGCGTTGACCGGGAGGGGCGTCACATCTACGCCAACCCCGCGTGCGAGAAGGTGCTGGGAATACCGCCGGAGGCGATGATCGGCAAGACGGTGAAGGAGCTCCCGATCGCTGCGAACCTGGGCAGAACGTGGGCCTCCCGCATCTCGAAGGTCGTGGCGAGCGGGAAGGCCCGCAGCGTGCGGGACGTCTTCGAAGGGCCACGCGGCGCCGTTCGCCACGAGACCAAGCTCGTGCCGGAGCTCGACGAGCACGGCCAGGTGGCGACCGTCCTGATCGTCATCCACGACTTCGGCGAGCGGCACCGAGCCGAGAAGAGTCTCCAGGAGAGCGAGGAGCGCTTCCGGGTCACCTTCGAGCAGGCGCCGATAGCAATGCTCCTGATCGATGACGCTGCTCACGTCCGCGACGCGAATCCCGCCGCAACGCGGCTGCTCGGTTACTCGCACAAGGAACTGGTCGGGAAGACGATCCACGACATCACCCATCCGGAAGACCGCGAGCCGACCCACGATGTCGACGCCCGGATCTCCGAACGGAGCGAGTCCACGGTTGCGACCGAGAAGCGCTACCTGCGCAAGGACGGAGAGATCGTCTGGGGTCGCCTCTCGGTCTCGGCGGTGAGCGATCCCGAGCAGGGATTCATCAACAACATCGCCCAGATCGTGGACGTCACGCAGCTGAAGCTGGCCGAGTGGGCGCTCCGTGAGCGCGAGGAGCTGCAGAGCGCCGTGATCGAGCAGGCGACCGACGTGATCGCGGTCATCAGCCTCGACTTCACGATCCGGCTGATCTCGCGTTCGGTGCGGAACGCGCTCGGCTACGAGCTCGAGGAGCTGATCGGTCAAAAAGTCGAGGAGCTGGTCACCCCCGAGATGCTCGAGGGAGCTCGCACCGCGGCGACGGAGATCCTCGCGGGCGGGCCGTCGAAGAGTCGCTCCTTTCGCCTCAGGCACCGAAACGGCGACTGGCGCTTGTTCGAGGGCGTCGGCTCGGTCGCTCACGACGAAAGCGGCGAGCCCTCGTACATCGTCGTGGTTCTGCGCGACGTGACCGAGCGCACGCAACTCGAGCGCCAGCTTCTGGTCGCCCAGAAGATGGAGGCAGTCGGCCAGCTCGCCGGTGGTGTCGCCCACGACTTCAACAACCTCTTGACGGTCATCAACGGCTTCGCCGACATCTCCTTGAAGACGCTCGACGGCCGCGAGGACGCGGTCCGCAACTACCTGGGCGAGATCGGCCGTGCCGGCCAGCGTGCCGCCGAGCTGACCCAGCACCTGCTCGCCTTCAGCCGCCAGCAGGTTTTGCAGCCCGAGGTGGTGGACGTCAACGCGATTGTCGAGGAGTACGCGAGCATGCTCCGGCGCATGCTCGGCGAGGAGATCGAGCTGCTGACCCGGCTGGAGCCGGATCTGCACTCGGTCGAGGTCGATCCGGGGCAGCTCGGTCAGGTTTTGACCAATCTGGCCGTGAACGCCCGTGACGCCATGCCCGACGGAGGCACGGTCACGATCGGCACCAACAATGTCGAGCTCGAGAAAGCGCCTCCCTTCGCCCACGGTTCGCTCTCGCGCGGCTCCTACGTCGTCCTCTCCGTCGCCGACGTCGGCGAGGGAATCTCGCTCAAGGCGCGCGAGCACGTCTTCGAGCCCTTCTTCACCACCAAGGAGCCCGGCCAGGGAACGGGGCTGGGTCTGGCCACCGTGCTCGGCATTGTCGAGCAGTCGGGCGGCGCGATCACCATCGACTCCGAGCCGGAAACGGGGACTGTTTTCCGTATCTACCTGCCGCGCAGCAAAGCGGCGACTCGGGCCAAGCCTGTCCGGGCGGAGGGTATGCAACGGGGCGCCGGCACGATTCTGTTTGTCGAGGACGACGACGCGGTGCGGAAGCTGGTCGCCAAGATCTTGCTCGAGGCGGGCTACCGGGTGCTCGTCACCTCCTCGGCGCGCGAGGCGCTCACGCAGGCCAACTGGGAGCCCTCGATCGACGTGCTCGTGACCGACGTGGTCATGCCCGAGATGAACGGCCACGATCTGGCTCGGCGGCTGCTCTCGCTCCGGCCCGATCTGCGCGTGCTCTACATCTCCGGCTACACACCGGACGTTGTCCGGGCCCGCGGGGTGATTGCCCACCAGGAGGCCTTCCTGCAGAAGCCGTTCACCGCTGCGGCGCTGATCCAGGCGGTGCGCAA
>PMMN01000087.1:8140-31796 GCA_003162235.1 Actinomycetota bacterium
TTGAGGCGATGCAAGAAGCAGCTCGAGCACTGTTACAGGCGAATACCGAGACGGTCGAGTTCGAGGGCCGGGTTTGGCGCTACTCCATACCCTCGAAGCGTTCTTATCCCCACCAATGGCTTTGGGACTCGGGCTTCCACGCGATTGTCTGGTCACTGGTCGATCCCGCCCGCGGCTGTGACGAATTGCGCTCGCTCTTCCGCTGGCAGGCGCCCAACGGCTTCATCCCTCACGTCGTCTTCTGGCACTCCGCGCGTTTCTACCTCCGCACCTGGCAGTACCTCGAGAGCGCCGGCTTCTGGAGTTTCCTTCCCCGCCGCCGGCCCCAAACAACGGCCTTAACCCAGCCGCCGGTGTTGGCGACTGCGGTCGAGCGCCTGGTTTTGGCCGGCGCCGACGATTTCCTGACCGAAGCGCTGCCCGTGCTCGAGCGCTATTACCGCTACCTCGCCTCCGAGCGCGATCCCGACCGGGACGGGCTGATCTCAACCGTTGCGCAGTTCGAGACCGGCTTGGATTTCAGCCCCGCGTACGACCGGGCCATTGGCGCCGGCCCGCGTGCCGTACTCGAGATCTTCGCCAAATCGCGCCGGGTGGAGATCAGGAACAAGCTCGCCGGTTACGACCTCGAGCGGATCTTCACTCGCGAGGATCACGCCGAGGACGTCCTCGTGAACACCATCTGGATCGAGAATCTCAGGGTGCTCGCGCGTCTGGCCCGTCGCGCTGGGCAGACGGAGCTCGCCGACTGGGCCGGCGCCAAGTCCACCCAGGCGCTGCAGTCCTTGCTCGAGCGAGCCTGGGATCCCCAGCGTGGCCTGTTCTTCAACCTCGTCGGCTCCGCCGAGAATCGCGCCGAGGCGAAGACGATCCAGTGCCTGCTGCCTCTGCTCCTCGAGGATCTGCCGGCCGATGTCGCGGAGCGCCTGCTTGCCCACCTGACCGATCCGCACGAGTTCTGGCCCGCCTANNGGCCCCTGCTCGATGAACACCAACTGGTTTCTGCATCAAGGACTGCTTCGTCACGGCGAGGCAGGTTACGCGTCCCAACTGGCCGAACGCTCGCGCGAGCTGGTTGAGAACGGCGGCTTCAACGAGTTCTACGACGCACGTTCCGGCCGCCCGGTAGGGGCGCGGCGCTTCGGGTGGGCAACGCTAGTTGCGGATATGTCGGCGACCGCAGAAAGTCCGCCCCCTGCGGGGGCATGACGACTTTCTGCGGCGGGCCCTTCGAGCGAGTCGCAGCGCCTGCGGCGCTTTGACTCGCCTGCTCCTAGGCTCGTCGCGGGCTGGCCGCGATTGTGGACGGGGTTCGCGGCGTGCGTGTTGGGGACGGCGTGGTGTAGGCCGCGCCCGCCATGTCGGTCGCGGCGACCGGCGAAGGGCTCGGCTCGGGCGCTATTCTCTTTGCTCGCTGCCGACGTAGCTCAGCTGNNGTTCGAATCCGCGCGTCGGCTTCTTACCGTCGCAAGTCGCCTATTGCGTCAACCTACCTTCACCACGCGCACGCGGGTGAAGCGGATGTTGCCCTGCCAGGTCATGTTGTAGGTGCAGCCGCCCGGGTTCCCGCTGCAGACGACGGCGAGGAATGAGCGGTACTTCGCGAGCGGGCCGCTGACGGTCTTGACGATCGTCTTGCGGCCGATCTGGCTTTTCGGGATCGAGAACTGGGTCTCGTAGACTTCCGGCTCGATCCCTCCCAGGGACGCTGCGCGCGAATCGTTGGGACAGTTGTCAGGAGGTTTGTTCTTGAGTTGAACAGTTTGCGTCCGCAGTGTGAACGCGACCTTGGAGGCACTTCGCGTCGCCTTCAAGATCATGTTTCCCGGAGGGGCGGTCGAGGCGATCGTGCCGCCGCAAGTGAACGGCTCCGTCGTACCGTGGACCGGGTCCAACCACTTTTCGCCCTGGTCGCTCCATGTTCCGTTGATGACGGTTGGGGTGCCAGATTCCAATGTGCGTGGCACGCCGCGCGGGACCGTGCCTACGTAGAAGATCAGCGAGCTGATCGTCCCGTCCACGCTGAGAGAGCTCGTCGAGCTCTCGTGTTGGACGTCGCCCACGGCGCCAGTGCCGCTGTAGGTGTTGCTTAGCGTCGTGCCCCCCTTGACGCCAATCTTGGCCTTGTAGAAGTAGATGGTGTAGTGCGGCAGCGCCGACGAAGAATGCAGCTGCCAGTCCGGCTGGACGGCAGGCACGGGTCGATCCACATTCGCAGACTTCGCCACCATGCCTGCGCCGGATTTCCCCACCGCCTGTGCCCCTGCTGACCCGGTCAGAAGCACCATCCCGATCGCTAGTGCGAGCACGAGTAGCCAGCAAAGCCAGCGAGCCTTCATCTTCATCACCCCTCCGTTTTAGCAACGCCCACTAGCAACATTAAGCGATCCTGAGTAGTACGCAAGGCAGTTTCGGGGCACCGAGATCTTCTTACGCTCGGCTCCGAATTGGTGAGGGTCGCCGGGCCCAGGCGGCGCAGCTCGTTCAAGAGGGCGCGGCGTCGCCTATTAAGCGGCCTCGGAGAGCGGTGTGTGACTAGCGGTGTCAGGCGGCTCCGGGAGGCCGGGCTCCCCGGCCGCATGGAGCCGCCGTCCGCGGAAGCGAGACGGAGCCTACGAAGAAGACTGAATTGCGTACACGTTCGTGAGCCCGGCCTCAGCCAGTGGCCGGCGGGCCCAGGCGAAGCGCGTCTGGTACCAGCCCTCGAGCGGGACGACGTCGACACCGTTGCTTGAGGATTGGATGAACCAGTTGTCGCCGAGGTAGATCGCCGTGTGATTGATCTGCCACCACTTGGAGCGCGGGCCCGCGGCGCCGAAGAAGAGCACGTCGCCGGGCTGGAGCGCGTCGAAGCCGATGCGTTTGGAGGGCGGTACCTCGACCGACATCGTGAAGGTCGTCCGGCCGCGTAGCGTTGTACTCAGGCGCCCGCCGCCGGGGTAGTGCCGGAGCTTGTAGACGCGCCAGACGAAGCCCGAGCAGTCGAAGCCGCCCGGCAGGTTGCGGCCGAAGACGGTCTGCGTGTTCGGGCTCGATCCGCCCCAGATGTAGGGGTAGCCGACGAAACTGACGGCGTAGTTGAGGATGCGCTTCTGCCAGGCGTTGAGCGTCGGCAGCGTGAGCTCGTACGAGACGTCGTCGACCCACTGCGCCTCTCCGCCTCGGAACGAGAGCACCTGCGCAACCGAGTACGCGGCTTCGGCGCGAGTTATCGCGTCGGTCGGCAAGAGCTCGAGCTTGTCTTGCCAGGCGGGGTGGTTCGTGCGCAAGCCGAGCAGGCGGGCGACGGTCTCGGTGCCGAAGCGCTTGGGAGGAGCCAGTCCCACTAGCCGTGCGGCGTCGCGGAATCGGGTCGCAGCGCCGGTCAGCCCGAGCTGATCGACGAGAGCCGTGTCGAACGCGGCGACGGTTACCCGTGTGCCCGGTTTCGGTGAGCCCGGTGGCGGCCCGCTCGGCGTCGTGGTCGTCGGTTCGGTGCTCGTTGGATCGGTAGTCGTTGGATCGGTAGTCGTACGGCTCGGGTCGGTAGTCGTGCCGGTCGGATCGGTAGTCGTATGGCTCGGGTCGGTGGTGGTATCGGGCGCGGTGGCCAGCTCCGACGGGAGCGCGGGCAGCAGCTCGTCCAGTTCCGTTTGAGTCAGCGGATCGTTCGCGTGGAACGCGGCGACACTCGGCGCCATCAGTCCGTGCGCGACGACCTCTTTGATCTGCGGCTGCGCCCAGGACGTCGTTGCGCTCTGCTTCGCTGTCGCGGAGGGAGCCGCCAGCGCCGCTGCGCAGGCGCAGGCGAGCAGGCATGACAGGTAGTAGTGGCGATTGCGGTGACGCACAGGCGATAGATCGGCACCTCGGCGGCTCGCCTTGACCACCCATCTTCCGGCTGGGGGACGATGGCGGGGAAACACGCCGGTATCGGGTTTCGGACGGATCAGACGTTCAGTCGTACGCCCCAAGTATGCGTATCCCTTCCTTTTTCGCGCCGCGTGGTCTACTCGGCGCAGCCAGAAGGGGCACGCTTTTCTCCCCGGTTGGACTCGCAAAACAACGACCCGAGGGGTCAACTCACGCCGGCCGCGCGTCGATAGGAGCAGACAATGGCTGTCGAAGACAGGGACTGGTACGCGCAGCCGCAGCCTCCGCCGCCGAGGCGGTTCCGTTTCGGCTCTGTTTTCTTGCTGGTGGCGTTGACCGCCTTGCTATTGGCCGTCGTCGGTCTCAAGTGGGTGCGCAGCGGCCATTCGGACTTCTCCGGCGAGGAACAGTCCCGGGTCGGCGCTCTCAAGTTCACGATTCTGCCCGGCTTGCCGGCGCTGACGCTCCGGAAGGGCGACCTTTACCCCGAGAACGATCCCTGGAAGAGCTACCTCGCCGACGAGCAGACGTGCCCGGGCGGCGAGCGNNCACCTATCCCTTGCTGAACGACACGTCTCTACTCAAGGCCGGCAAGATCCTGCGTTGCGGGGAGTTCGCCCACGACGCTTGCGGCGAAGCCCCGGACGCCGATACGCGCGCCGCCGGCTACGACGGTGACTGGGGCGAGAACCTCTACATCGGCGAGGGGCGGCTCGGCGCCCCGCGCGTGGCGCTCGACGGTTGGCTCAACTCGCCCGGGCATCGCGAAAACCTCTTCCAGCCCGAGTGGCGAAGCGAGGGAATCGCGGTCATGAGGGTCGCCCATTTCGGCAAGTACTCGAACGCAACCCTGTGGGTCAACGAGTTCGCCGCCAGCTAGCGGAGTGCTTCAGTTGGAACGAGCTCTAAAGCTCTGATACGAGGAGCCGACACCTTACGGGTGAGATCTCGCAACCTGCCCGCGCGAAGGCGCGCGGCCGGAAACGAGGTGAGCGAGTATTCCGTGAACGAGGGGGGAATCGTCGCGGCGGGTCGATCTTCGGTCGAAACCGTCCTTGAGCTTGACGATGGAACGGCGAGCAGTCACCTCGCAAAGGGAGGAGTCGCCGCTCNNGACGGTCGAGGCGCTTTTCCGTCGTCGTGGTGCCTCACGCCGCCGATGATGCGGCCGTTCTGCGCTTTTCTGCTTCCTACGCCACAGCGCTCGCCGTGGCTCTGTTCGTGCTCGCCGCTCTCGCCTGCGCCGGGCTGTTCGCGTACCTCACCCTGCGAGAGAACCACCAGCTCAGGAGTAGCAGGGGTCGGCTCGAGGCTCTGAACGTCGAGCAGACGAGGGAGATACGGCGTCTGAGCACGGCAGCNNGCATCGGGTCGATTGCAAGCAGCGGCGCCCAGCTCAAGACAGCGCTCCAAGATCTGCGCCAGGCCGATCCCAGCGGCCGGTCCGGCTCGAGCTCCAAGCTCGAGAACGATCTCTCTCTCTACCTGAGCTCACTGCCGACCGAATGGCCGGCGCAGGGAACCATCACCTCCCCCTTCGGAAGCCGCCTCGATCCATTCAGCGGCGGTGCAAGCTTCCACCCGGGTCTCGATATCACCGCGCCATACGGAGAGCGTGTGGTCGCCTCCGGCAGCGGTGTGGTCGTCTCGGCCGAAAACAATGGCGACGGCTACGGGAACAAAGTAGTGATCGGCCATGGCAACGACATCTCGACGCTGTACGGGCATCTCTCGGCGATCCTCGTGAAGAAGGGCGAGGAAGTGAAGGAAGGCGACCCGATCGGCCGCGTGGGCAGTACCGGTCGCAGTACGGGGAATCATCTCCACTTCGAGATCCGTGTTGACGGTACGCCCGTGAATCCGCTCGCGTACCTCGCGAGCAACAAAAAGAAGTAGGAGGTTTTCAAGTGGCCAAAAAGGACAAGCCCGGGCACCTCGACACGCTGATCGGGGCCCACACCGTCCTCGAGGGGAACCTCGAGTCGGAGGGTGGAGTGCGCGTGGACGGGAAGCTCAAGGGCGACCTGAAGATCGGCGGCGATGTTTCCATTGGGCCGGAGGCGAAGATCGTCGGGAACGTCTACGCGCGCAACGTCGTACTCGCGGGCAGCGTCGACGGGAACATCTACGCCGATGGCATGCTGCGGCTGCTCTCGAAGGCGAGACTGCGCGGGAACGTGCAGGCCTACGGTCTCGTAGCTGACGAGGGCGGGATCTTCCATGGCAAGTGCAACATCGTCGAGGAGTCCCACCGCTCCCGGCGAGAGAAGGAGAGCGCCACCAGTCCGAACGGCGAGCAGACCGAGAAGGGATTCAAGAGCCGGGCGACGCTTAAGAGCGCGGACGAGAGCGAGGGAGCCGCCGGGAGTTCGTAGCGGCTCCGACTCGTTCTTTCAGTCGATCCGCACCGTTTTCCGGAGCGCCGGCGCGGCCGCCATCGAGCGCACGCAGGCGGGGCGAGCGCTAGGCTGCAACTCTCTCGCGCGAGCTGGCGATGGGCGGCCATGAGCGGTCTCGACGGAAATCAGATCTACCAGGCGTTCTATGCGGGACTGCTGCGAGTTCGCGCTGCCCAGGATCGGCTCAACCACATCAACGTCTACCCGGTCGCCGACGGCGATACGGGAACGAACATCACGGCCACTCTCTCGCACGCGCTCGAGTCGGCGCAGGTCTCCGACTCTGCGGGCGAGACGCTCGCCTCGGTCGCCGACGGGGCGCTGATGGGTGCGCGCGGCAACTCGGGGATCATCTTCGCCCAGTTCTTCAGCGGCCTCTCCGAGTCGCTCGTCCACGTGCGCGAGATCGAGAAGGAAGCGTTTGTGCGCGGGGTCGAGAACGCTCGCAGCCGCGCCTACGAGGCGATCTCCAATCCCCAGGAGGGGACGATCCTCTCGGTCATCCACGCCTGGGCGGAGGCGCTCCGGCGCGAGGTCGCCTCGGCGCCCTCGATGCACGAGCTCTTCTCGAGAACGATGCCGTCCGTGCGGCACGCGCTCGAGCACACCTCCGAGCAGCTCGCCGTGCTCAAGGCCGCCGGCGTCGTCGATGCCGGCGCGAGCGGCTTTGTCGAGTTCATCGCCGGCGCCGAGCGCTTCATCAAGCGCGGCCTGCCTGCAGGTACCTCTATTCGAGGAGCCAGGAAGAAGAAGGAGCGTGACGAGACCTCCGACGTTCACGGTGGCGAGCGGCCGGTCTTTCGCTACTGCACCGAGGCCATGGTCGTCGGGGAGACGATCGACCGCGAGGCGCTCCGAAGTGTGCTCGACCCGCTAGGCGACAGTCTGATCGTGGCCGGGAACGACGAACGCGCCCGCATCCACATCCATACCGACGAGCCGGCACAGGCGTTCGCCTCGATCGGCGCGCACGGTCGAGTGATCCAGCCCAAGGTCGACGACATGCGCCTTCAGTACGAGGTCGTTCACGAGCGCAAGTACCCGATCGCGCTCGTGACCGATTCGGTCTGCGATCTACCGCAGGAGTTGATCGACCAATACCAGATCCACGTCGTGCCGCTACACGTGCTTTTCGGGAAGAGCGAATACCTGGACAAGCTCACGATCGATCCCGGGCTCTTCTTCTCGCTCGCCGAACGAGCGGAGGTCTTCCCCACCTCGTCACAGCCGGCGGTCGGGCTCTTCTCACGCCTCTACTCCTTCCTCTCCAGTCATTACGAGTCGGTGATCGCGGTGCACACCGCCGGCAGGCTGAGCGGCACCTACTCCACCAGCGCCCTCGCCGCCGAGACGCTCGAGGACGGCAAGAAGATCTCGGTCGTCGACTCGCGCACCCTCACCGGCTCGCTCGGGCTGATCGTGTTGCGCGTGGCCGAGGAGATCGCGGCCGGCAAGAGTCACGACGAGGTCGTCGCCGAGATCGACGGCTTCGCCGACAAGGCCGAGCTCTTCGTTGGCGTGCACACGCTCGACTTCCTCATCCGCGGCGGGCGCGTCACTCCGCTCGAAGGAGTGCTCGCGCGGGCGCTGCACCTGAAGCCGATCGTCTCGGTGAACGAGGAGGGCGGCTCGGTTCTCTACGGCAAGGCGCTGAGCATCCGCCAGAACATCGCCAAGATGGTGAAGATGACCGCCCGCATCCACGCCGAGACGCCGCTTCGCAACTACGCCGTGGTGCACGGACACGACCTGGCGGCCGCCAACGACGTCGCCGCTCGGCTCGAGCGCGAGCTCGGCTTCCCGCCGCTCTACGTCGAGGAGATCTCCTCGGTAGCCGCGCTGCACGGTGGGCCGGGCGCCATGGCCGTCGCGCTCATGCGGGAGTGAGAGGCGCGTCCCAGGAGTGCGGCGCGCCGCCGCTCGTTTGATGCGGTGCAGTTCGGGCGCCAACGCGACACAGTCTCCTGCGCGTTTCTTCGATACCGTTCTTCGCCCCGTGGGACGCTTCTATGGTTGCCAAGTCCCACAGGCGGCCCTCTTTTCGACCCTGATTCGGTAGAGACGGCGGCAGAGCATCCGCTTGACGCAGCAGATCGCCAGTCCGGAAACCCATCGGCGCTGGAGGGGATCGGTCCCGCCGGGGCTACCGCCTCGACCGATGCGACTCCTTGGAGCGACCAGCATCAGGCTGCGCCCCGGATCCTCTTGAGGCCGTCGAGTATCAGGTCGAGCACGAACTCGAACTCGCCCTCGTCGTCGGAGCCGGCGAAGTGCTGTTCGACGTGCTCGGCGAGGTAGGGGTACTCGTCGACGGACAGGTCCCGGAGGATCGTTGCCGCGAGGTCTTCGCCTCCCTCCGTGGCGACCGTGTGACCTATCTGCCAGAGCGTGAATCCCAGGATGTGGCTGTCCAGCGCGTGATAGGCGTGAGAGGTCAGTTCGGGCGAGAACCCCGCTTCGCTGAGTCGTCCGAGAAGCAACTCCATGTATCGCATTCGCGGGGTGAATCCCGTGGTCGGCGACATCACGAGGCTGCACGCCCACGGGTGACGCAGGAGGGCTTCGTGGGCCGAGATCGCGCACCGGCGTACTGCGACGTCCCAGTCTTCTGTGGCCGGCGGCAGCTCGGTCTCGTTCATGACGAGATCGACGATGCCGTCGAGGATGTCGTCCTTGTTGGCGACGTGGTTGTACAGCGACATGGCCTCGACGCCGAGCGCGCGGCCGAGCTTGCGCATCGTGAGTGACTCGATTCCGCCGTCGTCCGCGAGGCGGATGGCGGCGTTCAGTACCCGATCCCGGCTCAGCGGGACGCGGGGCTGTGAGCTCGAGTCTGGTTGCGTAGCCATCGAAGCTTTTTCGCCTTTGACATTGACAAGCTTACGGCGTACGTCTACCGTTAACGACACTTACAGTGTACGTAAATCGTNNCTCCGAGAGATCGACAAGCCGGCGCTCGGCGACGACGGCGTGCTCGTACGCGTCCGAGCGGCTTCCGTAAACCCCTATGACTGGCACTTCATGCGAGGCCTGCCGTACTTCATGCGCCTGATGTCTGGCCTCCGGAGACCGAAGCAGACCGTTCGTGGCGTTGACGTGGCAGGGCAGGTCGAAGCGGTCGGCGATAACGTGACGAACCTTCGCCCGGATGATGAGGTGTTCGGCGCGGGCTGGGGTGGCGCCCTTGCGGAGTACGTGTGCGGCGGAGAGAGCGACTTCGCGCTGAAGCCTGCGGGTCTCACCTTCGAACAAGCCGCCGCTCTGCCGATGGCCGGGTGCACTGCCCTCCAGGCTCTACGCGACCGGGGACAGCTTCAGCCAGGGCAAAGGGTTCTGATCAACGGCGCCGCGGGAGGAGTGGGCACGTTCGCCGTGCAGATCGCGAAAGCGCTCGGTGGCGAGGTGACCGGCGTGTGCAGCACGAGGAACGTCGACATGGTCCGATCGATCGGCGCCGATCACGCCGTCGACTACACGGTCGAGGACTTCACTCGGAGTGGTCAGCGGTACGACCTGGTTCTCGATACCGTTGGGAATCGTTCGCTCTCGGACCTACGGCGCGCGTTGACGCCCAAGGGCACTCTCATTCTCGCCGGAGGAAAGGGCGGCCGTTTGCTCGGACCGCTGGCTCTTCTGCTCAGAGCGCGCCTCCTATCCCGGTTCGTCGCCCAGCGGTTGCTTTCGTTCATCGCGAAGCTCCGCAAAGACGACCTGGTCGTTCTGAACGAGCTGATCGAAGCCGGGAAGGTCACGCCGGTTATCGACCGAACGTACCCGCTGAGCGAGGCGCCGGAGGCCATCCGCTATCTCGAAGCGGGACACGCTCGAGGCAAGGTCGTCATCACCGTGTAGCGCGCCGGATTCGGCGACTGTTTCGCGCACCCGCCTCCGTAGCTCAGCCGGAAGAGCACCGGACTTAGAACACGGGCGCAGAGGTTCGACCCTCCTCGGGGGATTGCGGAGGTCGGTCGAAAACCTGCCGAAACGACGCTGGTCAAGGTCGCGGACGGCCGTAGATCGTCTATCAGGACGGTAAGCTGCTGGAGATGGGTTCGCCCAACGTGCGACTAACCAAAGCGATTCTTCTCGTCGGAGCAGCCGCCATTTTCTGCCTTTTAGCTTGGGGCGCTCTACGGAACCTATTCGGGGGCGGAGACAGCTCTGCCTTGGCGTACATCGTCGTCGGAGGACTCTGGTTGCTTCTTGCCGGCGGGTGCTTGTTTGACGCGGCGAGAATACTTGGGCACTCCCGAGATCGCCGCTGAGCAACGAACGGCGAAAGAAGCGTGCTGCACGTGTTCGCGCCCGGCTCCTACCTCCGCCGCGGCAGCGGCACCAGGATGCTCGTGCGCCGCTTGTACTCGCGGTAGCCGGGATCGTTGCCGAAACGCTCCTCGGCGCTCTTCTCGAGCAGCGGGATCCCGCTTACGAACAGAAGCAGCAGCGTGATGAACACCGGCCCGGCCGCGGTCAGGAACGCGAGCCCGTGCAGGAACGGAACCGCGAAGACGAAGATCCCCCACCACACGAGCAGCTCGCCGAAGTAGTTGGGGTGGCGCGACCAGCGCCAGAGTCCGCTCGTGACGAAGCGGTCGCTGGTCTTCTTGGCGGCCGCCTTCTGCGCGTCGGCCAGCCACTCGATGATCAAGCCCGTCAGCCAGACGGCGCCGCCGGCGATCGCCCAGGCGCCGAGCGCGGGAGCGTGCTTGCGGTTCAGCAGATAGCTGACCGGCAACATCACGATCGCAACCGTGATCGCCTGCAGGATCCAGAAGCGGGCAAAGCGGAGCGGCCGCTCGCGCATGCCGTCGAAGCGGTGGTCGACCTTGACGCGGAGAATGCGGCCGAACAGGTAGGCGCCGAGGCGAACGGCCCAGACCAACACGAAGCCGGAGGCAAGCAGTTGGGCGGTTGTGTGAGCCCCGTCGAGCAGCGGCAACCCGATCGCCAGCGCGGCGAAGGAGAGGCTGTAGGAGAGATCGGTGACGACGTCGGTCTTCCGCGACGCCGCGACGGCGAAGAAGGCGGCGTTCACCGCCAGGCTGATCGCGAACGAGACGAGGATGCTGCTCACTTGACCGACTCCACCCCGAACGCTAGACGATCGGTAGGCCGGTATCCACCTTACTCGTCGAGCAGCCGCGCTAGATCGCTCGAGACGACCGTGGCGCCGTGCTCGAGCAGGTCGTCGGGGTGGCCGGTGCGATCGACACCGATCACGAGCGCGAAACCGCCGCGCTTGCCGGCCTCGACTCCGGCCAGAGCGTCCTCGACGATCGCCGCGTGGTGGGGCGTGGCATCGAGGCGTCTCGCCGCCTCTAGGAAGACGGCGGGATCGGGCTTCCCCGGCAGTCCGAGCTCCGCGGCGACGACGCCGTCGACCCTGGTCTCGAACAGATCCTCGACGCCCGCGGCGCGCAGCACCGGCCGGCAGTTGCGGCTGGCCGAGATGACGGCGGTGCGGATTCCGCGCTGGTGCAAACCGTCGATGAAAGCGATCGTGTCGGGGAAGACCTGAACCCCGTTCTCGTCCAGATGGCGCTGGAACTCTTCGTTCTTCCGGTTTCCGAGCCCGCAGACCGTCTCGCTACCTGGCGGGTCGTCGGGCGAGCCGTACGGTAGCGAGACGCCGCGCGACTCGAGAAAGCTCTGGACACCGTCGTAGCGCGGCTTGCCGTCGACGTAGCGGCGGTAGTCGTCGGGCTCGAACCGGCTCAGATCCTCGCCGGAAGCTTCAGGGCGCGAGCGGAGGAAGTCGTCGAACATCCGCGTCCAGGCCGCCGCGTGAACCGAGGCGGTGTCGGTTATTACCCCGTCGAGGTCGAAGATGCAGGCCTGGATTTCCTTTGGGATCACGGTTCCTCCTTCGCCGGTCGGTTTCGATCCAGTGAGATGATCGGCGAGGTTGCCCATCCTATCTCGACCTCGATCCTCGGCTGTGGCGAGTCCGGCTGGGCGAGATGGCTTAGGACCTATCCCGCCAGGTTTGCACACCCGAAGCGGCCGCCCCGCGGCGCCAGTGGCCGCCCAGACCGTTCGCCGTACTACCCCAGTGCGCCTTCACGGCCCGTCCAACCCCTGGCATCCCCGGCTCAACCCCTTCGACCGCGCACCCCTAACGGGATAGGCCCTTAATACCGTGACGCCGAGGAAGGCCGCGAAGGCGAGCGCCGTCGCGGTGCCGGGGAATGCCAGCGCCAAGCGCCGCAGCCGCGGTGAGCAGAAACGAGCTCTAAATAGCGGCTCGCGGCTCGGGCACCGAGTCGCAGACGTGCGTTTCGTCGCGCAGACCGTCGCTCGAGATGCTGGAATGACGTAGCCATGACCGTGCGCCGGCGTTTTCTTCTAGCCTCGACTCTTCTAATCACGGCGCTTCTCGGCGCTTGCGGATCCGAATCCCGCCAGCGCTCACAGCCGCCGCCTCTGCCATCGGACGGGACGATCGGCGTCACCTCTGACGGCGAGCTCTGGCTGCTCGCCGTAGATGGCTCGAGCGAGCACCGGATTCGCTTCGGCTCCGACTGGGCCGGCGAGGCTGTCCTGTCTCCGGACGGGCGCCGGGTGGTCTTCGACACCTCCAACGGCATCTGGACAGGCCCCTCGGCCGGCGGGCAGGCGAGGCTGGTGCGCGGGCTGCCCCCCGCGCTGACGCGGCCGAGCTTCGACGCCGGCTGGGCGCCGGACAGCCGCTCGATCGTCTTCGCGGGCGAGGAGGGGATCTATCGGACCGATCCGAGCGGGAAAGGCCCCGCGCAACTTCTATTCCGCGACGCGAGCGCCACCAAGCCGAAGTGGTCGGCCGACGGGTCGCTGATTGCCTTCGTACGGGGCCGCTCGGCCCGTCCCGAGCACCGGGCGATCTGGGTGATGGGGGCGGATGGGAGCCACCCCCGCTTCCTCGTGCGCGGAGATGACCCCTCCTTCTCTCCCGGCGGAACCAGGGTGGCCTTTAGCGGCGCCGAGGGCGTTTACGTGCTCGGAATCTCGGGCGGAACGCCGCTACTACTCGTGCGCCACGGCTACCAGCCGGTCTGGTCGCCCCACGGCGTCTATATCGCCTACAAGCGCCAGACGAAAAACTGTGGCGACGCAGGCTGCCACGAGCGGGTCTGGATCGTTCGCAGATTGGGCGGGGCGGCCACGATGCTGAAGCCCGAGTTCTTCGAGAGCGGAGATCTGACCTGGACGAGCGCGGCTCCGCCGAAGAAGACGGTCTCGATCAACCTGCCCGATTAGGATTACGCGCGGCGCGATCTCAGGCGGCCACGGAGGCAAGCGGGCGCCGGAACTCGAGCCGGCGGTTGGTCGCGTACGCGTAGGGGTGACGGAAGACCTCCATCGCCTCGCCCGGCTCGACCTCCATGGCGAATTCCTCGCCTCCCGCTTCGTCGACGACGACGACCGCGAGCTGGCCCGACTCCGGGCTCCACAGAAGTGAGACCTCGAAGCCGTCTAGGGCACGGTAGTTGAGTTCTTTCAGCGTCATCTTGTCGCGGTAATCGGTGAGCATCGTTCTATCCTGAGGGTTGCATTTCCGAAACCTGTTAGGGAAGGCGTTTATTACTGATTCGCGTGCCGTCGATACCGCGAAGATCCGCGCGGCGGCCATTTTGCCGGGCGCACATCCAGGGCACAGGGTGGTCTAGCGTGCGGAGTGGTCAGGCTCCGCGTCCGCGTATTGGCACTCTTCGGGCACGCGGAGAGAGCACTTCTCGCCTCTTCGGGACGGTACCGTGCCACGACCCCGCGGGTGGGTGGCTCGGGGGAGGGCGGAGGAACGTGGTGCCCTCACCTACGCAGGTGCCGGTCTCCATTCCGCTTTACGCTCTTGGCGGAGGGCGGCGGAACGTGGTGCCCAGCGAACGAGAAGGGGCGCCGTATCCGGTCTCCGGTGTCCAGCGCGGAGTGGCTCGCTCAGCCCTGTAGTTGTGGAAGATCCATGTGCTCGAAGTGCGTCATGCGCTGGAACTCCTTGAAGCGCGACTCGATCTCGGGGGAGGTGAGGCGGGCGACTCGTTCGGTGCCGAACTCCTCGACATTGAAGGAGGCCAGCGTCGAGCCGTAGACCATGGCGGCCCGGACCAGTTCCTCGCTCGGCTTGCTCCCGGCGTGCGCGGCGAGGAAGCCGGCGAATCCGCCGGCGAAGCTGTCGCCGGCGCCGGTCGGGTCGGTGACGCTCTCGAGCGGGTAGGCCGGCAGCGAGAAGAATCCCTCCTCGGTGAAAAGCGCTGCGCCGTACTCGCCCTGCTTGACCACGATCATGCTCGGGCCCCACTCGCGGATGCGCCTGGCCGCGCGGCTCAGGTTCGCCTCGTCAGTGAGCTGGCGCACCTCGGCGTCGTTGAGCAGCACCGCGTCGACCAGCTTGATCGCCTCGACGAGTGAGTCGCGCGTGTTCTCGATCCAGTAGTTCATCGAGTCGAGCGCGGCGAAGCTGGCCTCAGGGCACTGTTCGCGCACCTGCCGTTGCAGGTCGGGCTGAATGTTGGCCAGGAAGAGCGCCTCCGAGGAGCGCGAGAGATCGGAGAGCTTGGGCTGGAAGTCGGCGAAGACGTTCAGGCGCGTCTCCAGTGTCTTGGCGGTGTTCAAGTCGAAGTCGTAGTGTCCGCGCCAGAAGAAGGTCTCGCCGCCCGGCACCACCTCGAGGTCGCGGGTGTCGATCCCGCGCCCTTCGAGCACCGCCCTCTCGCTCTCACCGAAGTCGTCACCCACGACTCCAACCAGCCGTACCTGAGTGAAGTAGCTGGCCGCGAGCGAAAAGTGCACGGCCGAGCCGCCGAGCACGCGCTCACGCACTCCGAAGGGAGTGGCGATGCTGTCGAATGCGACCGAGCCGACGACGGTTAAGGCCATCGGCCCGAAGCTTAGAGCCTCTTCCGCCAGACCGGCACGTAACTACCGGAATAGGCGCGTATCGGCGCAGGGCCTCGAACAGCTCGCAAACGAACGCTGCGAGGACCGGGCGCTCGCAAGTAACGTATATGTGCGTATGACGGCGAAAACCTGGCATCCGTCTTCCTGGCGCGCCTATCCAGCGGCCCAGCAACCGGACTGGCCTGCCTCCGACCTCGCCGCCGAGGTCGTCGAAGAGCTGCGCTCCCAACCGCCGCTCGTTTTTGCAGGGGAGGCCCGTCGTTTGCGGGAGGCGCTCGCCCAGGTTTCGGCCGGTAAGGCCTTCTGCCTCCAGGCAGGCGACTGTGCCGAGTCCTTCCACGAGCACTCGGCGATCTCGATCCGCGAGCGCCTGAAGGTGATCCTGCAGATGTCCGCCATCATGACCTACGCCGCCAGCGTCCCGGTTGTGCGCATGGGGCGCATCGCCGGACAGTTCGTGAAGCCCCGTTCCTCGCTTACGGAGAAGGTCGGCGACCGCGAGATCCCTTCCTTCCGCGGGCACATGATCAACAGCGAAGAGGAGACCGAAGAGGCTCGCGTCCCCGATCCCACGCGCATGCTCAGGGCCTACAACCAGGCTGCTTCGACGCTCAACCTGCTGCGCGCCTTCACCAAGGGCGGCTTCGCCGATCTCTCGCAGGTGCACGCCTGGAACCAGGAGTTCGTGACCTCCTCACCGGAAGGTCGACGCTACGAGCAGATCGCCAGCGAGATCGACCGTGCGCTCGCCTTCATGAGCGCTTGTGGGGTGGAAATGCACAACTCCGCCTTACACCAGGTCGACATCTGGACCTGCCACGAGGGGCTGCTGCTCGACTACGAGGAGGCGCTCNNGCCCACGCCGAGTTCTTCTCCGGAGTGCACAACCCGATCGGCGTCAAGCTCGGCCCCAGCGTCACTCCCGAGCAGGTGCTCGAGCTGTGCGAGCGGCTCAATCCCGAGAAGATCCCCGGCCGGCTCACCCTGATCACTCGCATGGGCGTCGGTCTGATCGAGCATACGCTGCCGCCGATTTTGGCCGCCGCGCGCGACTCCGGATCTCCGGTTGTCTGGATTTGCGACCCCATGCACGCCAACACGATCACCACCGAGAGCGGCCGCAAGACGCGCCGCTTCAGCGACATCATGGCCGAGATCGAGGGCTTCTTCGCCGCCCACGCCGCCGAGGGCACCTGGCCCGGCGGCGTGCATCTGGAGATCACCGGCGGTGACGTGACCGAGTGCCTCGGCGGTGGCGAGCAGCTCTCCGAAGCGGGGCTGGAAGAGGCCTACCAAACGCTCTGCGACCCGCGCCTGAACGCGCGCCAGTCGCTGGATCTGGCCTTCCACGTCGCCGAGCTGATGCGCCGCTAATAGGCCAATGAGCTGCGCCTTTATCGACGCGGCTCGCTCGCGCTGCTCGGGCGAGTGACCAACGTCGGTCTTAGCCCAATCGCGACCGCCGGGAAAGTCGTGGTTTTCGCTACCGCTTTACCGGCAATCAGAAATCACTACTCTTGAAGGGCGCCCGCCGGCGTTCCGAAACCATGACGAGTATCGAAATCCCCTATTCGATTGCCGCGGCGCTCCCAACGCTCTCGGTGCTCGACATCACCAACGATGTCAAGCGCTCGCTCGCCGGGAGCGAATACGAGAGTGGAGTAGCGCTGGTGTCGCCGCGCGAGGAACGGGCGCTGGTGCGCATAAACGAACGAGAGTCGGGGATCTTCGAGGACTTCGAGACCCTACTTGAGCGTCTCGTTCCCTACGAGCAGGCCGAGCGTGAGGCGCTGCTCACCGTCCTGCTCGGCCCCCGCGGCGAGCAGATTCCTTTCTTTGCCCATCGTTTTCAGCTCGGGGAGTGGCAGCGGATCCTGCTGGTGTCCTTCGACGGCGGCTGCGAACCCGGCTGGCAGCTGACCCTGATCGGCGAGCGAGAAGAAGCCTGAGCCGGCTCCCGCCGGGCGTCATCCACCACTATCTCTAAGCTCCCTCCGTGGCCGGCGCAGACGTTCCCGAAGGTACCATCGACGTTCTCGATCACGGCTTCGTACGCCTAGACGATGCGATGGCCAGTGACCTCTCGGTGGTCAACGCCGCCCGCGTCAGCTTTGCCCGCAACAAGCAGGAGCTGGAGGCGGAGGACGAAGGCCTGATCGGCTTTCTGTTGCGAAACCGGCACGGAACTCCCTTCGAGCACAACGCCTTTCGCTTCCACGTGCGCTGCCCTATTTTCGTCATGCGCGAGTGGATCAGGCACCGCTGGTCGTCGTTCAACGAGTTCAGCATGCGCTATTCGCGTGCCAGCGACGAGTTCTATCTCCCGGCCGCCGAAGACGTGCGCCAACAGGTCGGAAAACCTGGCGCCTACTCCTTCGAGCCGGTCGAGCCCGGGCTGGCCGAAAGCGCCCGCATGGAGATCGAGACCGTCTGTGAGAACGCCTACGCCGCCTATCACCGCCTGGTCGAAGCGGGCGTGGCGCGCGAGCTGGCGCGAACGGTTCTACCGGTCGCCGCCTACACCGAGTTCTTCTGGACGGTCAACGCCCGCTCGCTGATGAATTTCCTCTCGCTGCGAAACGCCGAGACCGCGCAACGCGAGATCCGCCGCTACGCCGAGGCAGTCGAGAGCCTGTTCGCCGAGCGAATGCCGATCACGCACGCTGCCTTTGTCGCGGCCGGCCGAACTCCACCGTAGGGCCTATCTCGCTAGGCCTCGACATCCCTACTGGAGTAGGCCCTTAGCCCCGAGGCGAGCGAAGCAGGATCTTCCCGAACTGACCCGCCGGTCTTGAGGTGACAGTGACGAGCCAGTCGCTCGGCGCGGTCGGCAGGTTGGGGCAACTGAGGTGAACCTGCGTCGTGCCCGTGCCGACGCCGAAATACCCGCAACGCACCGGCGACGCGCCGTTGCGAATCACAGAGAGGGTGTAGGTCGCACCAGCCGGAAGTATTCGTAGCCCGCGCACCGTGACGAGAAGCGGCGTGTTTCCGCTGCGGTCGATCGCGCCTCCCTGCACACTGCCGACGGCGAGTGGAGCAGCGCTAGTTCCACGCAGCGGTGAGTACCACTCGGTGTGGAAGGTGTCGTCGCGCATCCCGACGCCGTACCCGGCGAAAAAGATCGCAATGCCAACGAGCACGAGCGCGAGCAGTACCAGCTCGCCTCGCCAGCCGCTGAGCCAGCGCGGGATCACGCCTGCCGCCTGCGAAGACGCCGATTTCGTCCGCTCGGAAGCGGCCGAGGCGCGCTTCGTAACCGACGTTTTTCTCGACCGAAGATCAGGCACAGCCGGAGTCATAGCATTCGCGCCCTACCGTTCGTAGGGTCGGGCGCGGCGCTATGCTGCGCGCTGGCCGGAAGCGGTGTCCCCTTCCTGTAAGGACTCGAGTTCGGTCGCTGGAGATGACTACCCTCGTGATCGATAGGGATACGTGAGCGTCGCGGTTCTACTCGTCACCGCCGGCTATCTCGCGGGCAGCATGCCCTTCGGTTACTGGATCGTTCGCCTGTTGCGCGGCGAGGACATCCGGCTGCACGGTTCGGGGAACATCGGCGGCACCAACGTCTGGCGCACCTTCGGCGCGCGCCTCGGTGTCCCGGTCATCTTGCTAGATCTTCTCAAGGGACTCATCCCTGCTCTGATCGCTTCGTTGACGCAGGGTGCGCTCGTCGCCGTTCTAGCCGGCGCAGCGGCGATGCTCGGACACTGGCGGCCGCTCTTCTTGCGCTTCCGTCGCGGCGGCAAGATGGTCGCCACCTGCGGTGGGGCCGTGATCGGCATCGCGCCGCTGGTGGCCGCCGTCGGAGTCGTGGTCTGGGCGGTCGTGTTTGTCACCGGTCGCTACGCCTCGCTCGCCTCGATCCTCGCCGCAGCCTCGCTGGCCCCCGCGGCGATCCTCCTCGGACAGCCGCTGCTCGTGATCATCTTCATGGGCGCGGCCGCCCTGGCCATCATCTGGCTTCATCGCACCAACATCGGCCGTCTCGCACGCGGCCAGGAGCATCGGTTCCGACTCTGGCGCAGGTTCCGGCGGATGTCTACGGACCAGGTCTAGGAGAACGTCTACAACCCGGCTGCCGGCTGACTCTCTAGGGAATCGAGATCAGCTTGTCCAGCTTGTGGTCGTAGGTGCGGGCGACGTCTTTGCCGGCGCCTCCATTGACGATGTCGGCCCACCTGTCCCCGGCGAAGAAAATATCGTTGCCGGGGCCGCCTAGGAGCGTGTCCCTACCGGGGCCGCCCGTCAGCGTGTCGTTACCGGCGCCGCCGCTCAGCCGATCGTTCCCGCTTCCACCGCTCAACACGTTCGCGGCGGCCGAGCCGGTGAGCGTGTCCTTGCCCGATCCACCGATCAGGTTCTCGACGTCGCGCTTGACGTTGTCGGCTTCTCCGGCCGCACCGTCGTTTGCGACTCCGTCGATGGTCACCTTGAGCGCGCTCTTCCGGTTCGCGTACGAGACCGTGTCGGTGCCGGGCCCGCCTTGGAAGACATCCGATCCGTTCGATGTGCCGTCCTCGACGAAGGTGTCGTTGCCGGAGCCGCCGCTCTCGGTGTCGTTGCCGGAACCGCCGTCCATCGTGTCGTTCCCGCCCAGGCCGCCCAGGAGGTCGTCACCCCCATTGCCTCTGAGCGCATTGTTCGCCGCCGAGCCGACGAGCTTGTCGTCGCCGGCGCCTCCGTTGATGCATTCCACGTCGCCGTGCACGTTGTCGAGCTCGGTTTTTTCGCCGTCGTTGGCTTTGCCGTCGATCGTCACCTTCACCGAGTTCGTGCGCGCCGAGTAGGAGACAGTGTCGGCCCCGGCCCCGCCAGAGAAGACATCGGCTCCATTTGCAGCCGCGCCCTCGACGAAGACGTCGTTCCCTGCACCGCCGTTCTCGCTGTCGTGTCCGTCGCCGCCGTCGAGGACGTCGTTACCGTCGGCCCCGTTCAGCCTGTCGTTCCCGTCGTTGCCGCGCAGGATGTTTCGCGCCTTGGAGCCGGTGAGGATGTCGTCGCCGGAGCCGCCGAGCGCGTTCTCAACATCGCTCGAGATCTTGTCGCCCTCGCTCGTCTCGCCGCTGTCTTTCTTGCCGTCCAGCGTCACCTTGACCGGGTTGGTGCGCTCGGCGTAGGAGATCGTGTCCAGGCCGGGTCCGCCCACGAACACGTCCGCACCGTTCGCGGCGGCGTCCTCCAGGAATATGTCGTCGCCGGTGTCGCCGTTCTCGATGTCGTCTCCGGGCCCGCCGCGAAGGGCGTCCAAACCGCCGCCGCCGTTGAGAGTGTCGTTGCCCGGGCCACCGGCGAGCGCGTTACCGAGCGCAGATCCGGTGATGGTGTCGTCCCCCGAGCCTCCGACGACGTCCTCGACGTCGCTGTGCACGTTGTCCGCCTCGCCGCTCTCGCCGTCGTTGGCGGTGTCGTCGATCGTCACGGTCACCGCGCTCGTTCGGAGCGCGTAGCTGACGGTGTCCTCGCCGGCGCCGCCGACGAACACGTCGGAGCCGTTCGGGATCGAGTCCTCGGTGAAGATGTCGTCGCCGGGTCCGCCTGAGAGCGTGTCGTTGCCGAGCCCGCCCGAGAGCACATCGTTACCGGGTCCGCCGTCAAGTGCATTCGCACCCGAGGAGCCGATCAGGGTGTCGTCGCCGGCTCCGCCCGTGATGTTCTCGATATCGCCGGAGGCGTTGTCTCCCTCACCTGCCTCTCCGTCGTTGGCCGTTGCGTCGAGCGTCAGGGAGACGGGATTGGTGCGCTCGGAGTAGGAAACGGTGTCGCTCCCCGCGCCGCCTAAGAAGACGTCGGCTCCGTTTGCGGCGGAGCCTTCGTCGAAGATGTCGTCACCGTCTCCGCCCGAGATGGTGTCGTTGCCCGCGCCGCCCGAGAGCGTGTCGTTCCCGGCGCCTCCGCCGATCGTCTCGTCGCCCGGTCCGCCGTTGAGGGTGTCGTTGCCGTCGCCCCCGATGAGCGTGTCCGGGCCGGCGCCGCCGGTCACCGTGTCGTTCCCGGCGCCTCCGTCGAGCGTGATCGCCGCAGGCCACGGACTCCCCGTGCCGAGGTCTCCGGCCGCCGAGATAGTGTCGTCGCCGCCGGCGCCGAGAACGGTGAAGAGCGCCAGGTTCTGGCTCGGAGCGTTGAAGAAGATGTCGGCGTCGCCGTCGCCGTTCAGGTTCACCCCGCTCGTACCGACGCGAATGTTGTCGGCGCCGGCTGCGCCCGAGATGATCACGCTGTCGAGCGAGGGATCAGGCCCGAGGTCGGAAACGATCTCGATCTCGGAAATACCCGCGCTCTCGCTGGTTGCGCCGGGCGCGAACTGGCCGCCCGAGAGATCGACCGTAAGCGACCGATGACCGAAGCCGCCGGCGATAAAGATCGTGTCGGTGTTGTTTACCGTCGCCACGCCGCAATTGCCGCCGTTGACGCTGATCGCGTCTCCGCTTCGAACGAGCGTGGCACTGTCGGCGTCGGCGGTGAGCGAGACGGTGACCCCATGGAAGGCCGCGTCGTAGGAGCACGAGACGAAAGCCTGCGCGCTTGCCGCCTGCCAGAGGAAGGCAGAGGTGGTGGCGGCGAGGAGGAAGAGAAGACGGAACCGGCGGGTGACGAGGCGCACTGCGATTGCTCCTTGGTTAGCTCGCGCGGAGCCTACCGAAGCGTGTTGCGAGAGGTGACGGTCGAGCGCCCGTCGCAGGAGGCGCCGGGCGAGCCGAGCTCCGTGCAGTCAGCTTGCGGTTTCGCCTTCGTCTTCGGCTTCGAGCACGGGCTCGAGGATCGGCTCGGCGGAAGGCGTCTCGGCCTCAGCCTCGGCGGCGTCCTGCGGCTCTTGCTCGACGCTCTGCTGCTCGGTCGGCTCTTGCTCCGGTGGAAGCTCGCCACCCTCGGGAACTATCAGCGTCTTCACCTCGACGCTCACGCTCTCGAAGATCTGGATCGGCACCAGGAAGCTGCCGATTCGCTTGAGCGGGTCGGGGAGTTCGATCTTGCGCCGGTCGATGCGGATCTTGCGCACGCGCCAGATCTCGTCGGCGATGTCGCTGGGGGTGACCGAGCCGAAGAGCGCACCGGTCGGGCCGGCCTTCATCTCGAAACGGAGCACTGTCTTGCGCAGCGTCTCGGCGATCGTCTCGGCTTGCTCGCCGCTACGTGCTTCCTGGAGCGTTCGCCGGGCGTCACGCTTGCGCATCTCCGAGACCTTGGCCGCGGTGGCCACCTCGGCCAGCTTGCGCGGGACCAAGAAGTTCCGCGCGTAACCGCGCGCCACCGAGACCACGTCTCCGCGCAGCCCGAGGTTTTCGACGTCCTGAAGGAGGATGACGTTCATCGCCTCGCCTAGTCCGACACGTAGGGGAGGAGGGCCATCTCGCGCGCCCGCTTGATCGCGACCGCGAGCTGTCGCTGGTGGCGGCGACAGACGCCGGTGATCCGCCGCGCCCGAATCTTGCCGCGCTCGGACATGTAGCGGCGCAGTCCGCCCGTGTTCTTCCAGTCGATCTCTTCGATGTGGTCCTTGCAGAAGTTGCACCCTCTGCGGCGGACGGGCATCGAGCTGGCGCTCATGCGCTTGCGCTTCTTGTCCTGCTGAGCCACGGTCTCGTCTCTCCTTCTAGAACGGAATGTCGTCGTCGGTCGGGCCGAAGTCGGCGTTGGCGGCGTTGGCGGGCGCCGCGCCCTGGGGGACGAAGCTCGAGCTCTCGCCGCCCTCGCGGCTACCGAGGAACTGCACGTTGTCGGCGATGATCTCGACGGCCTGGCGCTTGGTGCCGTCCTGGGCATCCCACTCGCGCCAGTCGAGCCTGCCGTCGATTGCCACCGGGCGGCCCTTGGCGAGGAACTGCGCACAGCTCTCGCCCTGGTTGCCCCAGACGGTCACGTCGAAGTAGTTGGGCTTGTCTCCCCACTCGCCTGTCGCCTGGTCTTTCTGACGAGTGTTGACCGCGACGCGCAGCTTGCATACAGCCGTACCGCCGGCCGTGTGCCGGAGCTCGGGATCGCGAGTCAGGTTACCGACGAGGATGACGCGGTTGATGTTGGCCATGACTTCTCCTATCTGAGCGAACGCACGTTCGCCTGAGGCTACTCGTCCTCCTGGACGGAATCGATCTCGGCCGTCTCCGCGCTCGCAGGAGCAGACGCAGGCACAGGTGCGGGCGGAACGGTGCTCGTGCCCTTGACGCGGCGCACGGCCAGATGACGGAGCACGCCGTCGTCGATCTTGAGTAGGCGCGAGACCTCGCTAAGAACCTCGGCCGAGGCCGCGAAAGTGATGAGGTGGTAGATGCCCTCGCTCTTGTGCTGGATCTCATAGGCGAGCCTTCGCCGACCCCAGGGCGCGTGCGTCTCCCAGACGCCGCCGCCTTCGACGACCTGCGTACGAATGCGGTCGACGACCTCTTGCTGGCGATCTTCCGCCAGTTCGGCGTCGAGCATGATCAGGACCTCGTAATCGGTCACGGGCTCCCGTATCTCCTTCCTTCGGTCTTGTTCGGCCTCGCTGATGTCGTCGCGCGGGACACGCGTCGGTTCACGAGGCAGGAAGCGGC
>PMMN01000017.1 GCA_003162235.1 Actinomycetota bacterium
TCCTCGCGCAGGTTGTAGAGCTGAACGTGCTCGAAGAAGAGCACGCAGTTGTCGTCGTAGATCGATGACCAGAGCAGCCCGCGCGCATCCCGAGGCGTGGAGGGATAAACCACCTTGAGACCGGGCACCCCGGCGAACCAGCCCTCGGCCTGCTGCCCGTGCTGGGCCCCCGACGACCAGCCGGCACCGCCCTGCGTGCGCACTGTCAGCGGAACCTTCAGCTGCCCGCCCGACATGTAGCGCTCCTTGGCCGCGTGATTGACGAGTTGCTCCATCGCCAGCGTGAGGAAGTCCTGGTACATGATCTCGACGATCGGGCGCATGCCCATCATCGCCGCGCCGATTCCGGCCCCGGTTAGCGCCATCTCCGAGATCGGGGCGTTCCGCACCCGCTCGGGCCCGAACTCGTCGAGCATGCCGAGCGTGACCTTCTGCGAGCCGCCGTGCTCGGCGATGTCCTGACCCATGACGAAGACCTCCGGATCGCGCCTCATCGCTTGTGACATCGCGTCGCGAACGGCCTCGCGGAAGCTGAGCTTGTGCCCGTTCTGAGGATCAGGCATAGACGTCCTCGAGCAGGTCGCCCGGGTCGGGATCGGGACTGTGACGGGAGAACTCGACCGCGTCGACCGTGATCGCCTCGGCCTCGCGCTCGAGCTCGGCGAAGTGCTCGTCGGAGACAACCAGGCGCTCGCGCAGCTTGACGATCGGATCCTGAGTCGCCTTCGTCTGCTCGTACTCGGCCCGGTCGCGATACTCCTGCGGGTCGCCGACGTTGTGCGGGGCGAGGCGGTAGGTCTCGGCGACAAGGAAGACCGGCCCCCTTCCCGAGCGGGCGTGGGCGAGCGCCTCGGCGGCGGCGTGGAACACCACCTCGACATCCTGCCCGTCGGCTCTGAGCGCGGTCATGCCGTAGGCGAGCGCCCGCTCGGTGAGATCGGCGATCGGCGAGTGCTGGGCAAAAGGAGTCGATTCGGCCCAGCGGTTGTTCTCGCACAGGAAGACGACCGGCAGCTTCCAGAGCGCGGCCAGGTTCATGGCCTCGTGGAAGAGACCCGAGCTGGTGGCTCCGTCGCCGAAGAAGGAAACTGCAACGCGCTCTTCGCCGTGCATCTTGAAGGCCAGAGCGGCCCCGGCCGCGATGCCGAGCGCTCCGCCCACGACTGCACTCGAGCCGAGGTTCCCGCGTTCAACGTCGTATAGGTGCATCGAGCCGCCGCGCCCGCGCGAGCAGCCGTCGACCTTGCCGTAGAGCTCGGCCATGACGGTACGTGCCGGCGTACCTATCGCCAGCGCGTGTGCGTGCGAGCGGTGCGTCGAGGTGATTACGTCGCGGGGTGCGAGAGCGCTACACGCCCCGACGGCGACCGCCTCCTGGCCGATCGCGAGATGGACGAAACCGGGGATCTCACCGTCGCGGTAGCGCTCCTCCACGGCCTGCTCGAAATGCCTGATCACGAGCATCCGTGTGAGAAAGCCCTCGAGCTCCTCGGACTGGAGGGGAGTCTTGAGCTCGAGTTCGGTCATAGTCGTGCGCTGGTTATGCTGGTCGCGTGGGTGGTATCAGTTCTGGAGGAAACGGTATGGGGATCGAAAAGAATCCGGTAGCTAGCGGTTTTTCCGTGCGCGAGCCGGCGCAAACCCTCGTCTTAGCCTGGAACCGGCTCCTGGAGCGGTTGCCCGACGACTGGAGCCATCTCTACGCCGAGGTCGAGTTGCGGCCGACCGAGTCTCACGCGGACGTCGCGCTGATCGTCTCGCCGCTCAACCCCGAGCGCTGCGACGGGAGATCGGCCTTCCGCTTCCGCGTTGGCCGCAACTTCGGCTACGGCGCCGCGCCCGAGATGGCCAGGCGCTGCCTCGAACGGCTCGACGAGGCCCGGATCCCGGGCCGTCTGCACCTGTTGCAGCTGCTCGCCGAGAAGCGACCGGTGGAGACCCAGGGCCCCGTCTGGCGACTCGGGGGGCGCTCTCTGTGAGCGATCCGGTCTCCTGGCTCTTGGTCAGGAGAAGTTGGCAGGTGGTCGCCTCCGACGGGGTGATCGTGGGCCGGATCGGCGCCGTCCGCGGTGAGCCGGTCAAGGACATCTTCAACGGCGTCGTTGTCCGGACGAAAGCCGCGCCGCCCCGGTACGTCCCTGCCGAGCTGATCGAGAAGATCGTGTCGGACGAGGTGGTGCTCAGGCTGAGCGCCAACGAGTTCGAAGCCCTCCCTCCCGAACCGAAACGTCCGCTGGCGCCGAACCTTTCTATCTCGGAGGTCTTACGGCGTTTCGGGTTACGATGAGGAGTACCTATGAGTGAGATCGTTTCCTGGCTGATGATCGAGAAGGGCTGGCGCGTGATCGCTTCGGACGGCGGTGCGCTCGGCCACGTCGACGAGATCACCGGCGACAGCGCCGAAGACATCTTCGATGGTCTCGCGGTCGATCCGAGTCTCCGCGAGGGACCGCGCTATGTCCCCTCTGATCTGGTCGGGGAGATCAGGCAAGGGGTCGTCAAGCTCACCGTTACCCACGCCCAGTTCGAGCGGCTCGAGAGATTCAAGGAGCCGCCGGAAAGCATCGAGATCGGACCGGAAGGAGCCTCCCGCTCGCAGCGACTCACCGCGTCGTTCCGAAATCTGTTTCGCCGGCGCCGTTAGCTAGGCGCGAAGCGTTGCGCCAAAGAGCTCGCCAAGCGCCCCCACGATCTTCTCGCGCAGCGCCGCCGCGTCCTCGTCCGAAAGCGTGCGATCGGATGACTGGAAGGCAACCGCAAAGGTGATCGATTTCTTGCCCTCGCCCACCTGGTGTCCGCGGTAGACGTCGCTGACGTCCATTCGCCGCAATTCCACGCCAACCGCCTCGCGCGCCGCCTCGATCATCGACCCCGCGGCAACCTCGTCGGCGACGACGAAGGAGAGATCCTGCTTCACAGCCGGGTAGGAGATGACGTCCTCGTACACGACGACGTCTCGAGCGACCTCGGAGAGCGCGCCGAGATCGAGCTCGAACACACCCCACTCTCCCGGGGCAAGCTCGGGATTCAGTTCGCCGACCCAGCCCGCCGCGCCGGCACGAGCCGCCTTACGCGGATGCATGAACGGCAGCCCACTCGCCGGCTCGAAGCTCGGCTCGGGGGCGGCGAGTGCCCGGTGTAGCGCCTCGACAGCACCCTTGGCACGAGCGAAACCGCCCCGGGTCAGGCCGGCGATGCGCACCGGCTCGTCGGGCAGCTCGTCCTCGCCGGGCAGATAGACGTGTGCGATCTCGAACAACGCGATCTCCTCGTTGCCGGCGTCGAGGTTGCGCTGGAGCGAGCGAATGAGTCCCTCCACGAGCGTCGTGCGCAGGAGCGCGTGCTCGGCCGAGAGGGGATCGGGCAGCCTGATCGCACGCGGATCGGGATCGCTGTCCACGAGCGAGTAGGTGCAGGCCTCGACGAAGCCGATGCCGCTGAGCGTGTCCTCGATCCGGCGGCGCAGGCGCTGCTCGCGGGTCAGCCGCCCCCACATCGCCCGGCGCGCGGGCAGAGTGAAGGGAATCTCGTCTAGATGAACGCGGGCGATCTCTTCGACCAGATCGACCTCGCGGGTAACGTCGCGGGCGCGGAAGGTGGGGACGGTCACGGTCCAGTCCTTCGCCACCTCGAAACCGAAGCGCTCGAGCAGTCCGCGCTGCTCCTCGGGAGGAATCGAGACTCCGTTCAGCTCGTCGGCGCGCTCGGGGCGGAAGCGGATGACCGGCGGCTTGAGCAGCTCGCCCTGAATATCGGTGTGCCCGACCCAGCGAGCGCCAGAGAGCTTCACCATCAGCTCCGTCGCCAGCTTCGCCGCCTGACCTGCGAGATAGGGATCGACGCCCTTCTCCCAACGGCTCGAGCCTTCGGTGCGCAGCTTCAGCCTCTCCGAGCTCTCGAGGATCCCGACCGGCTCGAAGTTGGCCGACTCGAGCAGAATCGAGTTGCTGTCGTCACCGACCTCGCTCTCCTCGCCGCCCATGATCCCGGCGATGGCGACCGGTTTGGCCACATCTGCGATCACCAGGTCACGCGGATCGAGCACGCGATCTACGCCGTCGAGGGTTCGCATCTGCTCGCCCGGACCGGCGCGGCGCACAATGAGCCTGCCCTCGGCCAGGCGCTCGAGGTCGAAGGCGTGGAGCGGGTTTCCGAGCGCCAGCATGACATAGTTGGTGATGTCGACCACATTCGAGATTGGGCGCATGCCGGCGCCGATCAGGCGTGCTTTCAACCAGGGCGGCGAATGGCCTATCTTCACGTCGCGGAAGAGGCGCCCGACGTAACGCGGACAGCCACCTGTGTCCTCGACGCTGATCTGCACCGGATCGTCGCCGACCAGCTCGGGGTCGGTGCCGGGCGGCGGCGCCAGCTCGAGTCGGTAGAGCGCGGCGATCTCCCGTGCCAGGCCGTAGACCGCGAGCAGGTCGGGCCGGTTGCCCGTCACTTCGAGCTCGAGGACCGGCTCGCCGAGGGCGAAGAGGTCGGAGAGAAGCGCGCCCGGTGCCCAGTCGTCGGGTAGAAGCAGGATGCCCGAGTGATCATGGCCGAGCTCGAGCTCGCGCTCGGACATGATCATTCCCTCCGAGACCTCCCCCCTCAGCTTGACCCGCTCCAGCTTCATCCCGCCCGGAACCACCGCGCCGGGCAGCCCAACCGCAACCGTCGCGCCTGCGCCGAAGTTCCAGGCGCCGCAGACGATCTGGCGCGGCTCCGGTTCGCCCACGTCGACTTTGCAGAGCTGCAGGCGATCGGCGTTCGGATGCTTTCCGGCCTCGAGCACGCGTCCGACGCGGAAGTTCTCGAAGTTGCCGTCGAAATCGGATACGCCGCGCCAGGAAACGCGCTCGACCTCGGCCGTGGTGACAGCGAGCCGGGCGGCGACCTCCTCGGCGGAAGCCTCGATCGGGACGTATTCGCGGAGCCAGGTGTAAGGAACTTTCATCTTAAAACTGGCGCGAGAAGCGCAGGTCGTTCTCCCAGAGGAGACGGATGTCCGGGACACGGTGGCGAAGCAGGGCTATTCGCTCCAGCCCGAGCCCGAAGGCAAAGCCGGAAACCTCTTCGGGGTCGTAGCCGACGAACTCGAGCACGTTCGGATCGACAATGCCGGCGCCGCCCATCTCGATCCAGCCGGATTGCTTGCAGACCGGGCAGCCCGCTCCGTCGCACATGTGGCAAGAGACGTCGGGCTCGATCGAGGGTTCGGTGAAGGGGAAGAAGTGGGTGCGGAAGCGCAGCTCGCGCTTCTCGCCGAAGAGGGCACGCATCAGATGCAGGAGCGTCCCCTTGAGATCGGCGAGCGAGATGCCGCGGTCGACCGCCAGTCCCTCGACCTGGTGGAAGACCGGGCTGTGGGTTGCGTCGGNNGCCTCCATGACGCGTATCTGCGAGGGCGAGGTCTCAGTTCTGAGCAGGACGTCGCCGTTCAGGAAGAGCGAATGCGAGGGCGAGCGGGTCGGGTGCCAGAGCGGCATGTTGAGCCCGTCGAAGTTGTAGTGCGTGGTCTCGACCTCGCGCCCGTCCACGATCATGTAGCCGAGCCCGAGGAAGANNAGTAGCTTCCGTTGCAGCTCGCCGTGCTCGAGCGCCGAGCGCTCCTCCTCGAACGCGGCCTCGAGACTCTGGCGCAGGGCATTCAGACGCATGCCGGTCTCGCGGTCTCTCACCTCGCGCAGAGCAAGCTTGAGCTCGCTCGAGCGACCGAGATAGTGCACACGCAACTCCTCGAGCTGCTCGAGCGATTCCGCCTGCTCGAGCGCGATCCGCGCTTCCTGCTCGAGTTGCTCCACGTCCATCTGCACGACTCTAGTTCCTCCCGCCTCGATCTGTCCTGATCCATCACTCACGGCCAAGGGCTGGTCTGCCCCGGCTCACGACGGTCAAGGATGGGCGCCCGGGCTGCTCAGCACCGATCCCCGACTGCGAGCCGGGGCCCGATAAACAGGAACGCTGAGAACCCTGTCGCCATGCCGAAAAGATAGCGGCGCCTGCGCGAGAGCGCCTTCTGGGCGAGAATGCAAGCTTGAGCGAACACGGCGAACCCAGCCCGTACGATCCGATCGCCGCCCTTTACGACCGCTGGAACCGAAGCGTCGTCGAGGACATCGGCTTCTATGTTGAGGAGGCCGTGGCCAGCCGCGGCCCTGTCCTCGAGCTGGGAGTGGGCACCGGCAGGATCGCCGTCCCGATTGCGCTGACAGGAGTACGGGTGATCGGTCTCGACTCCTCGGCGCCGATGCTCGAGCTCTGCCGCGAACGAGCGCGCTCGGCCGGCGTCGCCGACCTGATCGACCTTCGCCTCGGCGATCTCCGCGACCCGCCTCCAACAGAGACCGTTCCGCTTGTCATCTCACCCTTCCGTACCTTCCTGCACCTGCTCTCGGATGACGAGCGCCTGCTCACGCTGACGCGCATCCACAGCCTGCTCCAGCCTGGCGGTCGCCTCGTCTTCGACATCTTCGTTCCTACGGAACTGGACGTCACCGTGACGCACGGGCTCTGGATCGAGCGCGAGCCCGGGATTGAGGAGCGCGCCGACTGGAACTGGCCGGAGCGTACGCTCGTACTGCGTGTGCGCGGCGACGAAGGTGAGACGCAGATGCACCTCGCCTGGATCGCGGCGCAGGAGTGGGAGGAGCTGCTCGAGCGCGCCGGCTTCGTGCTCCGCGCCTGTTACGGCTGGTTCGATCGCCAACCGCACTCCGGCGACGAGGACATGGTTTTCGTCGCTCTGCGGAAGTAAGGTTCAACGCACAAACTATTCGTCCCGTACCGAAAGGCGCCGTCCATGATTTACGTACTGATCGCTGTCCTCGTAGTCGTCGTTCTCGCCCTCTTTTTCTTCGTCCTTCGTTACAACCGACTGGTACGCCTGCGCAACGCCTGCCAGAACGCCTGGGCGCAGGTGGACGTGCAGCTCAAGCGCCGGCACGATCTGATCCCGAACCTGGTCGAGTCGGTCAAGGGCTACGCGGCTCACGAAAGTGGCACCTTCGAAGCAGTCACCGCGGCTCGAACCGCCGCCCAGAAGGCTCAAGGGCCCGCCGAGCAGGGACAGGCCGAGAACATCCTCACCCAGGCGCTCGGCAAGCTCTTCGCCGTCGCCGAGGCCTACCCGCAGCTCCGGGCGACCGAGAACTTCCAGCAGTTGCAGGCGCAACTGGCCGAGACCGAGGACAAGATCCAGGTCTCTCGGCAGGTCTACAACGACGTCACGCTGACCTACAACAACGCCATCCAGACGGTGCCGACCAACATCGTCGCCGGAATGTTCAACTTCCAGCCGCGCGGCTTCTTCGAGGTCGAGGCGGAGGCCGAGCGCGAGGCGCCGCAGGTCAGCTTTACGAACACGGAGCCGCCCGCGGTGAACGGACCGCCGCAACCGCCGGCGGAGCCGGAAGCGCCTTCGAGCCCGACGCAGACATAGTGCGCAGAATCGGGACTTGCGCCGCGTTCGTCGTTCTCGCGGCGACACTGGCGGCGCCTGCTCGGGCTACCGTGCTCGAGGGTGCGATCGTCAACGCGCAGGTGCAACGAGACGGCTCGCTCCAGGTGAGCGAGCAGATCACGATGAGTGACGTCTTCCACGGCGGCTACCGCGACATCCCAATCGCCAAGGGCCAGTCGATCGACCGAGTCTCCGTCTCGGAGCCGGGCCACCACTACAGCTACGGCGGTAGCACCGAGCTCGGCTCGATCGGCCGGCCGGACACCTTCGCCACGACCCACGTCGGAGGCGACCTGCGGACTGTCTGGCACTTCGACAATCCGAGCGGCGGCCCGCGCACGTTCACGATCTCCTACCGCTTCCGCGGGCTGGCGCTGGCCTACGACGACGTGGTCGACGTCAACTTCAACGTCTGGGGCGACATGTGGAAGGAGTCGCTGCCGTCGCTCAGCGCCACCTTGCGCTTGCCAAAACCGACTACGAGCCCTTCTTACCGCGTCTGGGCCGGGCCGGCCTGGGTGCACGGAGTCGTCCAGCGAACGCCCACGGCGGCGATCTTGAGAGCGACGGCGATCCCCTCGCACCAGCTCGTCGACCTGCGCGTCGTCTTTCCGCGCTCCTTGCTTGCCTCGACCACTGGCGCCCAGACGCGTTCCGGCACGCGCCTGGCACAGATCGTGGCCGAGGAGGAGTCGAGCTTCGCCGCCTACAACCACGACCGCAAGCAGATCAAGCGCTACGAGCACTCGCTCTACACCTGGCTCGTCTTGCTCCTGCTCGCCTTCGTTCCCGCTCTCGCCGTCATCCTCTTCGTCTACGCCCGTTTCGGGCGCGAGCCGAAGGTCGACTACGACCGTAGCTACGAGCAGGAGCCGCCGTCCGATCTGGCGCCGGCGCTCGTCCCGGCGCTAACCCGGGAACGGTCGGGGGCCGGAGTGAACGAGTTCACGGCGACGCTGTTCGATCTGATCCATCGCGGCCGCTACAAGGCCGAGCACGTCACGACCGAGCATTCGAAATGGGCCGGGCTCGGCAAGACCACCCTATCCGACCTCGAGTTAACGAAGGGGAAAGACCTCGAGTCGCCGACGCCGTGGGAGAACGTTGTCGCTGAGATCGTCGACCCGATTCTCGGCGACAAAGGCGAGCGGCTTTCGAACTTCCGCGAGCGCATCGCCGCCGACCGGACGACGAACGCGGCGTGCTTCCAGGCCTTCAAGAGCGCGGTCAGCACCGAGATCCGCAAGCGCGACTGGTACCGAAACGGCCTGGGCGTACTGATCGGCGCTGGGGTGGCGTTGCTCCTCGTGGGCGGACTTCCGCTCTTCTACGGCATCGCGCACTACCGGACGAACGCGCCGCGCTTCAGCGACGACGTGCTGATTGCGCTCGGAATCTGCGCGATCCTCGACGCGATCATCGTCGCCGTCTCCATCGCCATCGTTCCGCTCTGGCGAGCCCGAACGCAGCCCGCTCAGCTCGAGGCCGCTCGCTGGTCGGCCTTCCACCGCTACCTGAACGACTTCCCGCGCCTCGAGGATGCGCCCCCGGTCTCGATCGTTCTCTGGGAGCGCTACCTCGTCTACGGAATCGCCTTCGGGATCGCCGAGCAGGTACTTCAGGCCGCTCATCTCCAGATGCCCGCGGAGATGCAACAGCAGAGCTCGCTCTACTGGATCGGTACCGGCAACCAGTTCGGCGGCGGCGCGACCGCGCTCGCAATCTCCGACCTCAACTCGGGCTTCGGCTCGGCGCTCTCGCCTCCATCGTCTTCCGGAAGCGGCGGCGGAGGCGGCTTCGGCGGCGGAGGCGGCGGAGGCGGTGGCGGCGGTGGCGGCGGCGGCTGGTAGTCAGCTCGTCTGGCGCCGGCGCTCGTAGAGAGCGATAGCGCCGGCCGTCGCCACGTTTAGCGACTCGGCGCCCTCAGCTAGGGGGATCGTCGCCAGCTCGTCGCAGTCCGCCGCGATCTCGTCGGGCAAGCCCTCGCGCTCGGCGCCGAGCACGAAGCAGACCGCGCCGGAGAGATCGAGCTGCGAGAGCGGGGAGCCGCCGTGGGCGACCAGCCCGATGCGCCGTCCGGGCGCCTCGTCGAAACCACCGAGCGGAACGCGGAAGACGGCCCCCATCGCTGCCCTTAGCGCCTTTGGCCCGGTGGGATCGGCGCAGCCGGGGGAGAGACAGACGAAGCCGGGGCCAAAAGCGTCGACGCTGCGCAGGAGCGTGCCCACATTGCCCGGGTCGCCGACTCGCCAGAGCGCTAACCCGGCCTCGAACGTGGTCTCCCGCTCGAGCGTCGGCAACCCGGCGCGGCGGAAGACGGCAATCAGCCGTGGCGGATGGGCGAGCTCGGACAACTCCGTGAGCAGACCGGGCCCGACAAGCGTCGCCGCGGGAAGGCGATCGAGCAATGCGGGCCGCTCGGCATCGACGAGCACCTCCACCGCCTCCAGTCCTGCGTCCAGACCAGCCGCGACGAGATCCTCCCCCTCGCAGGCAAAGAGTCCCAGACGCTGACGCTGATTGGCGCTCTGCAGCCTGCGGACGAGGCGCAGCTTCGGGTTCGACGGAGATGTGACGCGGCTATCCACGCTGCCTCGGCTCGCTGAGCTTCTCTCTTACGAAGCTACCGATCGCAGCGACAGCGTGTTTCGCCTCTGGCAGGACGATCGCGAACGCCTGAAAAACGTGCCACATCTCCTTCCAGACATCGAGCCTCGCGTCGACGCCGGCGGCGCGAGCGTTCTCGACCAGCCGCACCGAGTCGCTGAGCAGGATCTCGTCCTCGCCCACCTGCACGAGCAGGCTAGGTAGGCCGTGAAGATCCTTCTCGAACAGCACCAACTCGCGCGGGTCCACTCCTGTTCCGGCAAGGAATGCCTCGGCGCAGGCTCTGACGAAGTCCTCGCTTATCAGGGGATCGACTTCGGCACGAGCCGTATAGGACGCTCCGTCGGGGATCTGCGAGAGCCAGGGAGAGAGCAGAAAGGCGGCCTTCGGCAGCTCCTCTCCCGCATCGCGGAGCGCGAGCAGAGTCGCCAGCGCCAGCCCACCGCCGGCCGAGTCGCCACCGATCGCTATCTGCTGCGCCGCGACTCCGTGCTCCCTCAACCAGCGAAACGAGCTCAGGCCGTCGTCAAAGGCAGCCGGGTACTTGTGCTCAGGCGCCAGGTGGTAATCGACCACCAGCGCGCGCGCGCCGCAGGCCGCCGAGATCCTCGCCGCCAGATCGCGATGGGTCGAGCAGGAGCCCGCGATGTAGCCGCCGCCGTGGAAGTAGAGGATCGTGCGCGCGTCGCCGACCGCGACGTCCTTCGCCCGCACCAACTCCGCAGGAAGCCCGCCGATGCTCAAGCGCTCGACGTGGGTGCCACGCGGCAGGATCTGGTGCCCGGCGAGCGCCTCTTCTTTCCGTCGATACTCGTCGATCGTCCGCCCCTCCAAGCTGTTTAGGTTTCGGATCAGGTGCTCCACGATCACGGAGCGAAAGACACGGCTGCGGGCGGAAGGCATCTCAACGGAAACCTACCCCGGTTCGGCACGCGCGTCACGCTTCCGATCGGGAATGGAACACTGAGCCAGGCAAGCCACTCGATTGGTTAGGCGGCCAGGCGCTCACGCAGCTCGACGTACAAGGGCGAGCTGTAGCGACGGCGACTCTCCGCGTGTCGCAGAGAGACCTGGGCCTGGCGATCGCTCGAGTTCAGCTCTGGAGCGCGGCCTTCGCCTGCGCGGCGATGGCCTTGAAGGCGGTGGGCTCGCGCACGGCGAGATCGGCCAGGACCTTGCGGTCGAGCTCAATGTTGGCCTTCTTGCAGCCGGCGACGAACTGGTTGTAGGAGAGGCCCTCCTGGCGCGCGGCGGCGTTGATCCTGATGATCCAGAGCCGGCGGAAGTTGCGCTTGCGAACGCGGCGGTCGCGGTAGGCGTAGACCAGCGAATGGTCGACCTGCTCCTTGGCGTACTTGTAGCTCGACTTCTTGATGCCGAAGTAGCCGCGAGCCTGCTCGAGAACCTTGCGCCGCTTCTTGCGCGCGTGGACGGAACGCTTTACGCGTGGCATGGGGTTCTACCTCACCTTCCGAGCATCTTTTTGACGACGGACGAATCCGAGGCGCCGAGCACCTCGGGCTTGCGAAAACCACGCTTGCGCTTAGAGGTCTTCTTGCCGAGGATGTGGCTCCGCATGGCGCGACGGCGCACGATCTTGCCCGTCCCGCTGACCTTGAATCTCTTTTTTGCACCGCTGTGGGTCTTTACTTTCGGCATCCTTCTCCTCAGCTCTCCGCGCCGGCGCTTTCGGCACCAGCGGCGTCCTCGGCCGCTAACTGCACGGAACCCTCTGCAATCTCGTGGATCTCATGTTCGGCTTCGGTCTTCACTTTCTCGCCCGCGTGCTTGGTCGGCCCCAGCACCATCGTCATGTTCCTTCCTTCGAGCAGTGGCTGCGACTCGATCGCGCCAAGGTCTTGCACGTCCTCGGCCAGCCGCATCAGCAGGTCTCGCCCACGCTCTGGATGGGTGGTCTCACGTCCGCGGAACATGATCGTGACCTTTACCTTCGCGCGCTGGTTGAGGAAGCGAACGACGTGCCCTTTTTTCGTCTCGTAGTCGTGCACGCCGATCTTCGGCCTTAGTTTGATCTCCTTGATGTGGATCTGCTGCTGGTGCTTGCGCGCTAGCTTTGCCTTCTGCTCCTCGGCGTAGCGGTACTTGCCGTAGTCCATCACCCGGCAAACGGGCGGATCGGCGCTGGCAGCGATCTCGACCAGGTCGAGATTCTTGGCGTAGGCATACTCCCGCGCCTCGTCGGCTGTCTTGATTCCGATCTGAGAGCCGTCGGTGTCGATCAGACGGACGCGTGGAACGCGGATACCGTCGTTGATGCGAGCATGCGGAACGGACGGGCGAACGGGCTCATAGCGTCGCCGAGGTCTCAACTGGCGCTCACCAAGCTAGGGCTTCCTCCTCTTCAGTAATGACAAAACCGCTGCAGGCAGCGGCTCCGTTCTTTCCACCAAACACCTCGGTTGAACCTCCGGCAGCTCCTGGCCGCGGAGGTGAGGGAACGGATGAGCCCCTGCTTGCAGGCCCCTAATGTAGCCGATTCGCCGTTGCCGCGCCCGAGAGCGGCTCAGGAAGCCGGTAACGACGAGAGCGGGGTCAGTTCGAGCACGAGGTCTTTCAGGCTCTTACGCGACTGAGCGCCTCCCCGCTCGCGCACGGCGAGGTCGTTGGGCGACTCCTTGTCGCCGTAAACGATCAGGCGCGGGATCTTCTCCAGCTCGGCGTCGCGGATGCGCTTGCCGACCGACTCGGCGCGTTCGTCGAGATCGACCCGGAAGCCGGCACGGCGCAAGCCCTCGACGATTGCACGCGCAGGCTCGGCGTGACTCTCCCCCACCGGGATCACGCGCAGCTGCACCGGCGCCAGCCAGAGCGGCAGGTCGCCGCCGGTGTGCTCGAGCAGGATGCCGATGAAGCGCTCGAAGGAGCCGAGAAGCGCGCGGTGGATGACGTAGACGGGATGCTCGCTGTTGTCGGCGCCCACATATGTGAGACCGAAGCGAGCCGGCATCTGGGCGTCGAGCTGGATCGTTCCCATCTGCCAGGAGCGGCCGAGCACGTCGGTGATGTGAAGGTCGATCTTCGGCCCGTAGAACGATCCCTCTCCGGCGCCGAGCGCGTACTCGACGCCGTGCCGATCGAGCGCCGAGCGCAACTCGCCCTCGGTGAAGTCCCATTCCTCGTCCGATCCGAGCTTGTTCTCGGGCCTCGTGGAGAGCTCGGCGCGCGGCTCGAGACCGAACAGGCCGTAGACGTAGCGGAGGTAGTCGAAACAGCCGTCCAGCTCCGCCGCGATCTGATCCTTCGTACAGAAGAGATGGGCATCGTCCTGGGTCACGTAGCGTACGCGGGTGAGCCCGTGTAGGGCGCCGGCGAGCTCGTTGCGATGAAGCGGCGCGCCCTCTGCGTAGCGCATCGGCAGATCGCGGTAGCTACGCAGCTTGCTGCCGAACAGGAGCATGTGGCCGGGACAGTTCATCGGCTTGATCCCGTAGACGTGATCGTCGCTCACCTGGATCAGGAACATGTTCTCGCGGAACTTCTCCCAGTGCCCGGAGGTAACCCAGAGCGCCTTGTCGTAGATCAGCGGCGTCTTCACCTCGAGGTAGCCGCGACGGGCGTTCTCTCGCAAACGCAGCGCCTCGAGCTGGTTGAAGATCGTCATCCCCCTCGGATGCCAGAACGGCGACCCGGGCGAGTGCTCGTCGAAGTGGAAGAGATCCAGCTGGGTACCGAGCCGCCGGTGATCGCGCTTTTTCGCCTCTTCCAGGCGCGCCAGATGAGCCTCGAGGTCGTTCTTCGAGAAGAAGGCGGTGCCGTAGATTCGGGTCAGCTGCTTGTTCGCCGAGTCGCCACGCCAGTAGGCGCCGGCGAGCCCGGTCAGCTTGAAGGCCTTGACCGGCTTGGAGTCGATGAGGTGCGGGCCTCGGCAGAGATCGGTGAAGTCGCCCTGCGTGTAGACGGAGATCGCGCCCTCGGCGTCGTCCACCAGCTCTACTTTGTAGGGCTCCTCCTGCTCGGAGAAACGGCGTCTGGCCTCGTCGCGCTCCAGCTCCTCACGGCGCCATTCGCGCCCCTCCGCCAGCTCGCGCCCCATCTCCTTCTCGATCCGCGCGAGATCCTCCTCTGCGATCGGCTCGGGAAAGTCGAAGTCGTAGTAGAAGCCGTTCTCGATCGCCGGCCCGATCGCGATCTTGACGCCCGGGTAGAGCCGGCGCACGGCCTCGGCCAGCAGGTGCGCAGCCGAATGCCTCAAGACGACGAGAGCATCCGGATCGCCCGAGTTCCTGGTCGTCAGGATCTCGATCTGCTCACCGCCCGAAAGGGGCAGTCGCAGATCGCGCAACTCACCGTTCACTCTCACTCCGACCGCCTGCTCGGCCAGCTTCGGCCCAATCGCGCGCGCAGCCTCGAGGCCGCTCGCCCCCTCGGGCAGCTCGAGCTTCGACTGGTCGGGGAGTAGAATCTGCATGGGAGGTTAAGGATACTTCCAGCCCTAGTTGGGGCGCCCGTCGGTAGGACAACACGAGGCGCACGGGTAGAAAACTGTGCTTGCGGGTACTCACCTATAGTGTCGGTGATCGAGCCCATCGTTCATACAGTGCAGATTGCGGAAGGGGAGCTGTTGATCTCGGTCAGTGGCGAGCTCGACCTGCACTCGGTGGGATTGCTCCAGAGCGCTCTCGACGACGCGATCGAGAAGACCGGCGCGGCTGTCGTCGTCGACCTGGGCGAAGTCACTCTGATCGACTCGATCGCACTCGGCACGCTGGCCCGCACCTCCCGGCGCCTGCGCGAGAGCGCCGGCTCGCTCGCGGTCGCCGCCTCGAATCCCGACATCGTCCGCGCCTTCGAGATCACCAGCCTNNTCGTCGTAGACGCGCTCGACCACCGCAAAGCGGCCAACGCTGTCGACCTCGTCCTCGACCGCCGAGCGTCCGCGCTCGAGCAGCTCGCGCACACTACGGCGATCGTGGTCGCGGCCTACGCGACGGGCGAGCTCGTCGATGGCCACTCCGCCCGGTCGCTCGAGCGAGAGCGAGATCAACTCGCGCAGAACGCTCAGAAGCTCTTTCTCGGCCTCGGCATCATGGGCGACAGTTCTCTGGATGATCGACTTCGAATCGAGGTTCACGGCCTGCCTCGCTCTCGTCGTACGGCTGGGTTCGAGAGATTCATCGGCAAAAACCGGGGGCTCCTTAGCTCTCAGATCGGGGGATCAAGGCTGTCTCAGGGTATTGAGCCCTAGATTCAAAGAGACACGAGCGGTCGTAGAGTGTCAGAATCGCCCCTCGGATTCGCACGACGCCGGGAAAGGAACCAGCAATGCGATCACCCACCCGCTTTGCTTTACTCGGCGCTGCCCTCGCAGCGGTCGCCGTCGCCGCGCTCGCAGTCCAGGCAGCCACCGGCTCGCAAGCGAGCACTCCCACCTGCGCCGCCTCGCAGTTGAAGGGGAAGGAGCTCGACTCGAACGGCGCCGCCGGCACCATCCTCTTCAGCGTGACGCTCCAGAACAAGGGCGCAACCTGCTGGCTCAAGGGCTATCCCTCGCTCCGGATCAAGGGCACTTCGCTCTGGATCGAGGGCTCACACGGGTTGCTTCCGACCCACGTAGTGCACGGAGGCATGTCGATGCTGAACGGAAAGCCGAAACTGGTGAATCTGAAGCACTCGGGCAAGGCGAGCGTGCTGGTCTCGTTCGAGGACGTTCCCGTCGGTAGCGAGACGAGCTGCCCGACCGGCAAGGCACTGCGCTTGCAACCGCCGGGAGCGAGCGGCTGGCTGACCGTCAAGGTCGAGACCTTCGCTTGCGGCCACGGCACGCTGCACGAATCTCCGGTGCTGGCGGGTGTGCACAGCTCGCAGTAGACGACTTCGACAGGCGCTTCCGACCTGCGACGAGCGGTAGCGAGTTGCGTTCTCTACCGCCCACGTAGGAGAATCAGCACTCCTTGAGAATCCGGACGTCGTGGCTGATCGCAAGAACCGGCGGGCACCCCGCCTTCCTGCCCCTGCGACCGGATCGTCCCATCAGCTCCAACACGACGTCCTCGAGAAAGGAATCGGAGTAACCATGCGTAAACGCACGACCCTAGCCCTGCTGGGCGCGGTGATTGCCGCCGTCCTTGTGGTTGGAGCCACCACCGGCTGCGGCTCGAAGAAGAAGAACGGCGAGCCGCAGATTTCGATTCAGATCTTTCCGGCCGACACGAACGCCGCCGCGGCACTTCTGGCCGGGAAGGTAGATGCCTACTTCGCCGACGCGACGCCGGTTCTCTACTACATCAAGAAGTCCGGCGATAAGTTCCAGGTCGCCGGAAAGCAGATCGCCGCGGCGCCGGAAGGCATCGCAACCCGCAAGGGGGACCCGCTCGGCCCGAAGTTCAAGCAGGCGATNNCCCGGTACAGCCACCGGTAACGGCAGCCCAGGAACGAGTAGCGGCACCGTCACCTTCTGCAGCGACACGACCTATCCGCCGATGGAGTCGATCGTGAGCGGTAAGGCTACCGGCGCCGACGTCGACATCGCCAACGCCATCGCGAAACTATGGGGCGAAAAAGCGGCGATCAACACGACCGGATTCGACGTGCTCATTCCCGCGTTGATGGCGAAGAAGTGCGACGCGGTCATCAGCGCCATGACCGATAACGCGGCGCGCGCCAAAACGGTCGACTTCGCCGACTACATTACCGTCGGCATGCTCCTTATGGTCAAAAACGGGAATCCCTCGCACATCAGCGATCTCGCGTCGCTGAGCGGGAAGACCGTCGCAGTCGAGGCAGCGACGACCGAGAAGGACGCGCTTGACGCGGAGAACAAGATCCTCGCCAAGAGCGTTAATAAGTAGAACAACGTGATCGCCGCGATACAGCTCAGCTGGCACGTAATCTGGTCGCGGATCGTAGATCCTGACAGTGTCTTTGCCCACGCACTCTGGGCGACGGTCTATATATCGGTCGTCGCCCAGATCATGGGCATCTTGCTGGGACTATTGGCGGCGCTCATGCGGATGTCCCGTTTCTGGCCATTCAGGTTTTTATCCGGGCTCTACGTGCTCGTCTTCCGCGGCACGCCGGTGCTCGTGCAGATCATGTTCTTCTACCTCGTATTACCGCTCCCCAACGTCATCGACTTCGGCGCCTTCTCTCTGCGAAGCAGTTTTGCCGCGGGCATTCTTGCGCTCGGCATCAACGAGGGTGCATATATGCGCGAGATCATCCGCGCCGGTATCGACTCGATCGAAAGAGGACAGACGGAGGCAGCGAAATCGCTAGGGATGCGCTACGGCCTGGCCATGCGCCGNNGTCTACGAGCTGTTCGCCGACGCCCAACAGGGCTACTCGGCCACATTCGACGCTGCGTACTTCCTAGCCGTCGCCTTCTGGTATCTCGTCTTGACCTCGATCTGGAGCTTCGCCCAGGCTGCGATCGAGCGCAAGCTCGCGGTCAGCGAGCACGGCGATGAAATCTCGCTACGTGAACGAGCCGTAGCGATCTGGACAGAGGGCGGCGGGATGGTTCGCTCAGGCTGGCCGTGGAGAGCGAGAGCGTGACCGTTTCTGTGCCGTTCGGGCCTGTCATGCGCGCCGTTGACGTGCATAAGACCTTCAGCCGCCTGCACGTCCTTAGGGGTGTCTCGCTCGAGGTTCGCCAGCGCGAGACCGTCTGCATCATCGGCGCCTCGGGCTCCGGCAAGACGACCTTCCTGCGCTGCATCAACCACCTAGAGAAGATCGACTCCGGCCTAATCGAAGTGAACGGGCACCCGATCGGCTACCGCAAGAAGAAAGAAAAGCTGGTCGAGGATCGCGAGAGGAGCATCGCTCGTCAGCGCACCGAGATCGGCTTCGTCTTCCAGCGCTTCAACCTCTTCCCGCACAAGACGGCGCTTCAAAACGTGATTGAGGCGCCCGTACACGTGCGTGGTGTCGCCAAGGATCAGGCGATTGCCGAAGCCGAAACGCTGCTGGCTCGCGTCGGGCTCGGCGACAAGAAGGACGCCTACCCGGGAAAGCTCTCGGGCGGGCAACAGCAGCGGGTGGCGATCGCTCGCTCGCTAGCGATGAAGCCGGCACTGATGCTCTTCGACGAGCCCACCAGCGCGCTCGACCCCGAGGTCACCGGCGANNGTGCTGGACGTGATGGAGGAGCTCGCGCACGAGGGTACGACGATGATCGTCGTCACACACGAGATGGGATTCGCCAAGCGCGCCGCCGACCGCGTCGTAATGATGGACGAGGGCGTGATCATCGAGGAGGGGCCGCCCGAGCACTTCTTCGAGGCGCCGACGCACGAGCGAACCAAGGCGTTCCTGTCCAAGATCCTCTGATTCCGCGCTCGAGGAGCCGGCCATTTACACGGGGACAACCGGCCTGTTGCAGCCGATCGCTCTCTTAGGATTGCGCGAACGGCGCGAGAACAGCGCCGCAAATAATTCGACAAGGAGGACTCTATGGCCGAGGCGACAGAAGAGCGAGGATTTTCGCGGGTCGCCGATCCGGCGCCGCTCGGTCTGGCGGCGTTCGCTCTCACGACGTTCATGCTGAGCGGGCACAACGCGACCTTCATCCCGGATGGAATCTGGGTGGGGCTGGCGATCTTCTACGGCGGGTTGATCCAGCTGCTGGCTGGGATGTGGGAGTTCCGGAACCGCAACGTCTTCGGTGCGACGGCTTTCTCGACCTACGGGGGTTTCTGGCTCTCGCTCGGGATCTTCGTCGTTCTAATCAACACCCAGACCGCGTTCTATACCGTCTTCCAGAACAAGGTCGAGGTGCACAACGCTCTTGCCTGGTTCCTGGTCGCGTTTGCGATCTTCAACACCTACATGCTGCTCTGGGCATCGCGACTGAACCTGGCGACATTCGCCGTCTTCCTGGCGCTCGAGATCACGGAGATCCTGCTAGCGATCGGGTACTTTCTGCTGGCTCACGGCCACAGCTCCTACTGGCTCCACGTTGGCGGCTGGGCGGGCATCGTTACGGCGGCCGTCGCCTGGTATGCCTCGGCGGCGGGAGTCGTCAACGGTATGTCGCCGAAGCCGGTCGTGCCGGTCGGACGACCGCTTTGGGGCAACTGAGACGCGTAGCCGAACCTCGTTTTTTCGGCCGGCCGCGAAAGCGACCGGTCAAGACGAAGAGAAGTGAAAAGAGAGCGGGGCGGCTTGGGCCGCCCCGCTCGTTGGCAGCGCTTTCTCCCAGTTACTTCAGGGTTCCCGTCAGAGACGCGGTGTAGGAGGCTGTCCCACCGCACTCGGGTACGCCGTTGTTCGGGCTGACGACGCGAACCGTTCCGACCCAGTTGGTCACGCGCCACCTCCCCTTGATCCAGCGGCCCTTCTGCACCTTCAGCTGGTAACTCTCCGTCCCGCGCGCGCTGCGTCCAGTCTGGCAGTCGAACTTCCCGCCCGCCTTGGCGTTGAAGGACTTACCGGTTCGGGAGAGCTTGAACTCCGTGCCGCTGGCCACGACCTTGGTCGCGCACTGGTTGTTCTTGCAACTGCGCAAGAACTTCCACGTCCGCGCGCGACGTGAGCCTCGCCGCATGTTTCCGAAGTTGTGCGAGTGCGTCACCTTGTACGCGACCTTGTAGACACCGTCGAACTGACCGTTCTCAGGAACTAGCGGGAAGCCGTACGAGCCCGTGTCCGGCGCCGAGTCGTAAACAGCGTCTTTCAGGCTCGGGCTGCCCATGTCGTCGAAAGCGACCTTCGCGGCGGCGTAGACGGAGAAGTTGAACGTCGTCGTGCTGCCGAGATCGGCGGGGTCGATCGAGAACCTGAGTCCGCCGTTGTACCAGGAGTCGAGCCAGTCCGTCTTCACGGGAGCCCAGGATGATCCATTCCACTTGCGCAGGGACAACCAGGGCTGGTAGCACTTGCTCCGAGCCAACCTCGAAACGGCTCTCAGCAGCGGAGTCAGACTGTCGTCGTCCCCGTTGTAGGAGGCTCGCTGAGCCTGGATCATGTAGTCGCTTCCGTTCGGGTCTCCGGTTGCGGCGTTGCTGTCGGAATCGAGGTACACCTGCATCAGCATGTCCTCGCCGAACTCTTCCGTTCCTGGTATGGCGATCCAGAACTTGAGCTGTGCGCCCTTCCACTTCGTGACGACCACCTTCGTGATGTCAGGAGCGCCCGGACCGGAACCGTCGCCGGTCGGATCCGAGTAGCTGCTGTAGTCGAACGGCTGATAGCCGTACGTACCGGTATCGGGAGCCCAGTCAAAGGAAGCGCCCGCCAACTGTGGAGCGCCCGACTCGTCGTAAGTGACGTTCGACGCGGCATAGACCGCGAAGTTGAAGACCAGCGCGTCTCCGATATCGGAGGCGTTGATCTCCACCGACACGCCACCGTTGCCGAACCACGAATTCGAATCCGAGTCGGCCGGAGCCCAGCCGGAGCCATTCCACTTGAACAGCGTCGTGACCGGCCGGTCTTCGCATTTGATGCTGGAATACGAATGCGAGACGGTTCCGTCGCCTCCCGGGTCGTCGCCGCCGCTACCGGATTCCGAGCTGGTCCCTTGCACCTGGATCATGTACTCGAAGCCCTTGTCGTTTCCGGTCGAGGCGGTCTTGTCGGAATCGACGAAGATCCTCGCCAGCATGTCGGTGCCGAACTCCGATTGATTCGCGAGCGCGACCTGGAATGTCGTGCCTCCACCCTCGTAGCTAGTCACGGTTACTCCGGTGATATCCGGGGCGTTCGCGCCCGAGCCATCGCCGGTCGGGTCGGTGTAGTTGGCAGAAGCCAGCGGACGGCACTTGCTTGCAGCGCTCGCTCCGGTCGTCAGCACGGCCAGCGCACAGGCGACGGTGAGCAAACTGAAAGTAGTAAGAACACGGCGCGACTTGACGGCGTTGCCCACGACCTCCGTGACGCGATCGACCGACGACCGCCGCGCGCCTTTTTCGCTGGAAATCGTACCCAACCTTCTATTGACTTATTCGCTCGCGATCTTCCATAGCGCCGCTGCATGGGCCGATGCAGGTGCCCACGATCGCGAGGAAGTGCTCTAGCGACTCGGCCAAGCGCCGCCGTCGAGATCCGAATCTCCCCCCTAACTTGTTCATAAGCGGCGAAGCCTGGTACGTCAATAACCCGGTGAGCGAAGGTTCGTCTCACCCTTTCGAACGCCGTTGCGCTGGCGTCGCCCGGCGCGTACACACCTTCACCCTCGCCGCGGCGCCAACCGCAACGACACCCGTGAATCGTTTCCGCCTTGCTCGATTTGCCCGGCGAGGTGAGGGTTGCGCATCCTCCTACTCGGGGTAAAACGTCACTGTTGACGGAATCGGGACAGAGAGGGGGTGTGTCAGGTGGAGGACCTGGTCGCAGTTCTACTCGTAGCCGCCGTAGTCATGTTCTTTCTAGCTATCTCGATTTGGAGGCACCTTCTCGATCGCGACGGGAATGGCAGCGGGCGGATCCTGCTGCCCGAGAAAGGTCGCGGAATTGCGCGCCCGCTTCGGATCGAGGGTGAGCTCTCACCCGTCGCCCACGGGTACCACGCGTGGCTCGCTCTCGAAGCCGAAAGCCTGCTCTTTCCGGTCGAGCCGGAACTTGCCACGGGCGGTGGACGCTTCGCCGCCGAGATTGCCTCCGAACAGATTCCCCGAGAATCGTTTTCGCTCAGACTGCTGCTGGTCGGCGCGAAGGGCCAGCGGGCGATCGAGTACTGGTTTCTCCAAGGCGGTCTCGGCGAAGGCTATCCGGGATTCGATCGCATTCCCGGCGCAAGCGAGCTCGACGTGGTGCGCAACCTCCTACCCGAGTCGAATATCAGGGCTCGGGAGAAAAGCCGCTAGCCGGCCGTGAGAAGAGGGCTGGTGTACTGCTGGATCGGTCCGGGGTTTATCCGAGCCACCAGCCGAACGCGCAGGCGGTACGAGCCGCCGCCCGATAGAACCGCTCCCTGCGACAGCTTCACGATCGTCGGCGTGGTACTCGCGGACAGAGAACCACGACGTGCGAGCACGGGCTTGCTATCGCTCACCCGCTCGAGCGTGATCAGATAAAGACAGTCGCGCGTGCAAGCGAGAACTATCTGGGGCGGATAGCTCGTAGACAGCTGAAGCGGATACGCGAGTGTGCTGGCGACCACGCGTGCCCCTAGCCCCGGACATACCCGCAGCGTGCCGCGCGCGGCCGAGAGAGCCGACGTGCGTACGCTGGCCGCGCTGGTCTTGGCGCTGCCGTCGGCGTAGAACAGCCCCGACTGGTCGCTCGCAACCGGGTAATCCACGAGCCGGCGGAAGATGACTCCCGAGACGTTCGGCATGCAGACGGCGCTCCGAAGAGCCTGGTCGTAGGCGCTCGCCTGAGCGCTTTCCGCCACCCCGGGGAGCGGACCAGGCGCCGGATAGAGACCGACCTTCTCGACCGGAATCTCCGTGGCTGCGGCGATACCGTCCTCGAGGATCGGCAGCGTCGAGCCGACTTGATCGCTACCGTCGAAGGCGTCACCGAGAGCCGCGACCAGTTGGCTGTAGCTGTCGATCGTCCAGGCACCGCTCTTTACCACCGGAGCCGGAAGAAACGCTAGCTCGTCCATCAACGGCGCCGAGCGCCCGGCCTCGATGTATTTCTCGGCGAGCGAGGCAAGCGTTGCCTTCGGAGAGGCGGCACCGTCAAGTTCTCCCGCGATCGTGAGCGCGAGGGCTCCAGGCTTGACCGCATCGTAGATGGAGCCGAGTGCGACGACATAGTTCGGCGTAGTGGCCACTACCGGCGCCGGCCCGAGCAACAGATCGCGGATGCCGGGGACCTGCTGAACGAGCGAGCGGGCATAAGCGGCTAGAGCGGCGCGACCGGTTGCATCACTGGGCATCGGATTGACCACCATCTCAACGATCAGGCGCTTTCCGGCCGGAACGCTTTGCAGCGCCGTCACGAACGCCGGATCGGGTACCGACGCACCGGCCGGCCACGGCACGCTCAAGCGAACCGCGTTCAGACCCTCGCTACCGGCGAGCGAGACCTGCGACGCGCTGTCGAGCCCGGCTCCCGCCGCGAAACTCGGCTGACCCAGAAGAGAGCCCGTGACGGCGGTGGCCATCGAGGTCGCGCTCGTTTCGGCCGCATCCTGAATTGCCTTGGATTGGCTCACCGCCGAGCCGACGACGACCCAAGAGGGCGGAGTGACTACACGCACGATCGGCAGGGCGGTGAACGACGCCCGATTTCCGGCCCAGTCGTTAGCGCTTACCGAGACGGAGTAGGTGCCGGCGCTCTTTGGCAACTTCCAGCCGAGGGCATACCAGCCGCCGTATAGCGAGAGCCGCTTGGTCGCGCCCACGGCCGAGCGCATCTCTACGGTCGCGGGTTTTGAGAGCCAGAAGCGAACGGCGCCGGTGCCGCTGTCGGATAGCTCGAACGCCGGCGGCTGCTTCTCGTAGGCCGAGAACTTGGTTGCCGCCGCCGAGAAACGCGAATCGTCGGGGGCAAGCTTCTTCAACAGCTGCACGACATAACGTTGATAGCTGAGCGGCGAAGGTTTGCTCGGAAGCGCGTAGTAGGTCCAGTAGCCGGTATCGAAGCGATTCAGGCTCGCGGCGGCCGAGCTACCCATCGAGGCAACGAGCGCGGCCGCGTCGGCGTCATCGCTTGTCTCCACGTATTCCTTGAGCGAGATGATCGACTGCAGCTGCGCGTTGAGAACCACTAAGCGATTGAAGCTGTAGAGCCTGATCCAAGGGCCCGGTCCGACAGTCTGGACGAGGCGACCGGGAATCGAGCGAAATGCGCGCCGGGCCGCGACCATCGCGCTCGCTCCGTTGCTATCACTACTCGCGCCGTAACGGGAGAGCGCCTGCGCGGCGACCGCTTGGGCCATACCCGATAGCCACGGCGCCCGCCCTCCTGAATAGTCGAAGTAGTACTCCCAACCCATGCCGCCGCCCGGTTCCGAGACTCCCCGCGCGATCAACGCCCGCGCAAGGCGATCTGCACCTCCGATGTCTTCGGAGGAAACGCGGGCATTCAAAGCCGCGAAGTTCGCTAGCGGGTGGAACTGGAAACCGCGCCCGGAGAAATACCGGTAGACGACGCCGTCGGCGTCGGTGATGTCCGTTCGGCCGGCGGGTGGGCCGTTAATCGCGAAATAGGAGTTGTTTACGGCAAGCTGCCCGAAGACGGCCCGAGCCCGTGGCGCCGTCAGCGTCCCCGCCATCGCAGCCGCCTCTGTGAGACAGGCCGAAACGGGCGTGCTCCGTGTCTTCGGCAAGCTGCGGACCAGGAGCGCGGCGCGATTCACGGCCGCCCGGTACGTGGCAGCGCTGGCCCCATCGATCCTGCCCTTGGCCACGGCCAGCTTGATGCCTTTCAGCGCGACCGTCTGCGCAGCTATCGGCGTGCGGGCCGGAGCCGCGCTGGTAAGCACGACCATCGCCACCATGGCGACCGTCACTCCGAGCGTGAGTCTCATAAAAGCATCCGACATCCCCTCCGAGGTTTAGTGTGCTGACCTTGGTTTCCTGCCTGGCCCCGGTACTCGCTCCGCCATACCCGAGGAACGTCGAGCGACGCGAGCCCCGTGAGTCTCTGGCTTCTCAGCTGCTCGACGGGATGGTGATCGGGATCGGCTGCCAATCGGGCTGATCGCTGGCGCCGAGGCCTGTGTCGAGTTGACTACGCACCGTACCGTCGGAGTTCATGACGAAGAGCTGCGCTGGTTGTTCGGCGGCCTGCTCGGAAAAAACGATCTGGGTGCCGTCCGGAGACCAGGCGAGCATGGAATTGAGGCCCGAACTGATCGGCACCAGGTTACGTCCGTCCGCCTCGGCCACAGCGATCGACTGGTCGCAGTCGAAGCCGAGGTATTCCCCGCTCGGCGACCACGTGGGGGACGAAGCTCCGCTCGAGCCGCATTCCAGCCGTAGTCGCATGAGGGACCTCCCCGCCGGGCCCACAACAAAGATGTCCCGAGTGCCTGATCTCTCCGTCGCGACGAAGGCGATCCTGTTTCCGTCGGGCGACCAGTCGGGATCGGACACGCTTTCGTAGTCCGCGGGATCGAGGCCGGAAGAAACACTTTGACGTGCGCTTCCATCCGAGCTGGCGACAACCAGATCGGGCCAGGAACTGACGACGATCAGGCTGCCGTCCGGGTTCCAGGCAGGATCGGAGCCTTTCAGACCGATCGGGTGCAGATCGTTACCGTCGGCGTTTACCACGTAGACAAAGCCGTCGCGCGAGAAGGCGAGCTGCGTGCCGTTGGGCGACCACTGCGGACTTGCGTCCAGCCGTGGGCGGAGCAGCTGCTTCCTATGCTTACCGCCGAGATCGACGCGGTAGACGAGTCCATCCCAGCGGCTTGTCTGCTGCGAATAAACGAGCGTGTTCGATATCGGCCCCCAGCTCGGCTGCCAGCCCTTGCCGACAAAAAGCTGGGGAGATTTACCGCTCGTTCTCATGGCGTAGACGCCCTTCTTCGCGCTGAAGGCGATCCAGAGCCCGTTTGGTGACCAGGTGGGCTGGATCTCGTTTACGTTCGTGGTGGCGGTGAGCCGGTGCCGGCCCGATCCGTCTGCTCGCATCACGTAGATGTCGTTGTTCGCTCCATCGGAGGGCGCGGTCACAAAAACCAGCTTGCGTCCGTCGGGCGACCAGGACGGTTCGCTACCGGACCCGAGCTGGCGTGTAGCACCGCTTCCAGCATCGACAACCCAGATACTCCCGCTATGGTCGAAGGCGATCTGCCCGCGGTGCGACCAGCTCGGAGCGCCGTCGCTGAAGTCCGAACGCGCAAGCCGGCGAACGCCGGTGCGATTCACATTGGCGACCCAGAGGTAGCCGTCACGGTAGAAGGCGATCTTCTTTCGATCGGGGGACCAGGTGGAGGAGATCGGCTCGCTCGATTGTCCGGACAAGAACCGATGAACGGCACCCCCGTTCGCTCCCATCGTCCAGAGCTCGTACCGGGGCGCGGGCTGGTTCGCGACGAGCACCGAGAAGAGCACGACTTGACCTCCTGGAGACCAGGCGGGAAATGCTCCCTGCGGCTGGTTTGGCACAAGCCGCCTGAGGCTTGTCCCGTCCGCGTCCATCGTGTAGATCGAAGGCGTGCCGTTTCGATCGTTGACGAAGGCGATCTGTCCGCTCGACCCCGGAAAGGCGCCTCGCGCCGCGCTAGAGCCAACCGTGGCCAAAAGGACGGCCGAGGTCAAGACGGCAAGCGCAGTCCGAAACATGGCTATCTCATTCTCCCAGGTGCCGCAGTTCCCATATTCCTGGGCGGGTACTCCGAGTCTAGCTCGCTGGGTAACACAGCGCGCCCCGACGCGTGCTCAGCACCGTGGGGCTCGTTCCCGTGGCACGCTCGATTCGATGCACGTCACACCGGGAGTAGGTTCGACTTCGCCGACCGGTAGATGCTCGGTTACGACGCCTCCGCCGGCTTTTGGCTCGATCGAGTCTAACGCGCTCATCAGCGGCGATGCTAGGGGTTTTCCTCCTCGACCAGCTCCTCCCAGAGCGAGACGAGCCGATCGACGCGCTCGCGCGTGATGCGATAAGCGCTCAACTTGTCTAGGTTGGCCCAGTCCTCCGCCAGTTCCCTCTCCAGCGACGTCAGCTGATTCTCGAGGCGCTCGATTTCCTGCTCGAGCCGCTCACGTTCCTTGGCGTCTGGCGACTTCTTCGGCCGCTCGGAACGGGGCTTGGATGACTTCGCCGCGGCTTCCGGCTTAGCCGGCTCGCGCGCTTGCTCGCGTGCGCGCACGAAGTCGGCCCAGCGTCCGTCGTAGGAGCGCAGCCCGCCCACCTCGATCGAGAGCGTGCGCTCGGCGACGGCATCCAGCAGTGCGCGATCGTGCGAGACCAGGAGTAGCGTTCCTTCGAAAGCCTCCAGGGCCGCCTCGAGTGCCTCGCGACTCTCGAGATCTAGATGGTTGGTGGGCTCGTCGAGAACTAGGAAGTTGGCGCCCGAAGCGACGAGGAGCGCCAGCGCTAGCCGACGCCTCTCCCCTCCCGAGAGCATCCTCACTAGCTTCTCTTGCGCCTCGTAGCCGGAAAAGAGGAAGCGCCCGAGTAGCTTCTGTGCGTCCTGGCGCGAGAGGCCGGTGGCGGAGCGGGCGCAGTCGATCACGCTACCGCGCTCGTCCAACTCGAGCGTGTGTTGAGAGAAGAAACCGAGCTCGACGCCGTGGCCGAGGCGAGCCGTTCCTGCCGCCGGCCGGCGCCGGCCGATCACCGTCTCGATCAGCGATGTCTTGCCCGAGCCGTTCGCCCCGACAAGAGCGACGTGCTCGTCCCGCTCGATCACCAGCTCGACACCGTCGAGAAGAGTGCGGCCGCCGGCATCCACTCTCAGCCCCTTCGTCTCGAGCACGGTCCGACCCGAGCGCGCCGGCTTGATGAATTCGAAGCCGAGCGAGCGCCGGGCGCGAGTAGGTGCCTCCACCCTGTCCGCCTCGATTCGCGCGATTTGCTTCAGCTTCGACTGAGCCTGGCGGTGCTTGGTGCCGTAGCGGAAACGGGCGACGAAGTGCTCCAGGCGCGCGATGTCCTCGGCCTGGCGTGCGGCAACTCTGGCCGCATGTTGCTCACGCACCGCCCGCTCCTCGCGCCACGCGTGCCAGCGCCCGGAGAAGAAGGTGCCCCGGCAATTCTCGAGCTCGAGCACGCAGTTGGTCGTGGCCTCCAGGAACCAGCGGTCGTGCGCGACCAGGATGAGCGCGGCATCGAGGCGGCAGAGCTCGCTCTCGAGCCACTCGATGCTGGCGACGTCGAGATGGTTGGTCGGCTCGTCGAGTAGCAAGAGATCGGCGTCGGCTCCGAGCGCTCGCGCCAGCGAGGCTCTAGTCAGCTCGCCGCCGGAGAAGCTCTCCAGCGGCCGCTCCAGATCACTGTCCGAAAAACCGAGTCCGCGCGCGGCTGCCTCATAGCGAGTACGCCAGGTATAGCCGCCCGCATGTTCGAGCTTTCCTTGCACCCCGCCGTAACGCCTGAGCGTCGCCGGATCGTGCTCGCCCGCCGACATCGCCGCTTCGAGCCCCGCCAACTCCTTCTCGGCCGCAAGTAGATCGCCGCTTGCCGAAAGCATGTACTCGCGCAGGTCGAGCCCTCGCTCGAGCGGCGGCCGCTGATCGTGCAGCGCTATTCGTGTCCCCTTCTGCAACGCAATTTCGCCGGCCTGCAGCTCCGTTCTGCCCGCGATCGCTTGCAGAAGCGTCGTCTTGCCGACGCCGTTCGCCCCCGCCAGCGCCATCCTCTCCCCCCGTTCGAGCGAGAAAGAGACGCCCTCGAAGAGCAGCGTCCCGGCGAACTCCTTGCGCAGACTAGATGCCACCACGACCGGCATGCGGCCAAGGGTAGCTAGATGCCGTCGCGGGCCTCGGCGAGCGCTGAGGGTGGAATCGGCGAAGCCGGCGAGCCGGCGATTTCACTCCTCGATGTCGACCGGCGTTCCGCGCGGGGTTGTCCGCGCCAGCCAGCGCACCTGGTCGTTGTCGATCCGGATACACCCATGCGAGCGAGCAGACCCGAGCGGATCGCTGAGGCTTGCCCCGCTGCGCCCATGGATTCCGACGCGCCCCAATCCTCCATCGAACTTCTTCAGGACGTTGGAGAACGCCGTGAGATGAAGCACCCACGGCCCCACGAACCCGTTCGGATTCGGCTGCGAAATCGGGTCGTAGATCGCGGCCAGACCAGTCGGAGTCGGNNCGGTAGACCGTGACGAGCCTTCGATTGAGCGAGACGTCGATCCAGTAAGGGGTGTGCGACACGAGAGCGAAGTCGGCGCGGATCCATCCGAAGCTCCCATTCGGCCTGACCGGAAGGCGTACCTTCAACCACTGCCGTCCGAGCTCGTCAGTCGCTTGATCGAGCACGAGCAGCTGCTGCGGGCCATGACCCCACTCCGTCTCAGTCGTGAGCCGCCACTTGATCTTTCCGGCACCGGGCGCTGCGAGAGCGACCGTATTCACGACGACCTTGGCGACGGTCGCTCCCGTCGTTCGAGAAGGCGCAATCGAGCCGGCAGCATTTTCACGTCCTGCGGCCAACCCGAGTTGAGCTGGGATCGCCAGCGCCAGCGCCGTAGATAGGAGGATGATCGCTCGCGGAATCATCTAACCGGTAACACCTTGGGCGCGCCCCACCTTGACCGAGCGTCCGCTCACCCGAACTTTGGCCACGGAGCGTACTGGCTTCTGCGCGTTCACGGCCGAGGCAACCGCAGAGCTACGGATCACGCCCGGTCTCGCCGTGTTATCCACGCGAACCGTGACGACGAACGTCCGCGACTTACCGCTCGCGAGTTCCGCGATTGTCCAGCAGGCACGACCTTGCATGAACTTCGCCCGCGGCGCGGACACATAGGCGAGTTGCTGTGACGGGACCTCGCACACCACAACTCCGTACGCCGTGAACTGCCCTGTGTTCTTCACTGTGACGCGGTACTGATACGACTGACCGGGTCGCACTTTCCCCTTGTACGCAGGCTTCAGCTTGGCGATGTTCTTGACCGAGAGTGTCGTCGC
>PMMN01000018.1 GCA_003162235.1 Actinomycetota bacterium
TACAGATGCCAAGATCGAAGAAAGCCAGCCCGGCGACCGGATCGGGCTGGGTGACGGCGAGGATGCGCAGCTCGCCCTCGCGGGCGAGCAGGATGCTCGCCTCGGAGAGAGCGAGCTCGACCTGGGTTGGCTCGCCACGCTCTTCACCTCCCGCCTTGCTCGCGGTTGCGAAGAGCTCGGAGCCACCGCTAACGAGCGTCTCGGCCACGTCCCTGTCGGCGAGCGTGCTTCCGATCAGCTCACCTCGAGAGTCGAAGACGACCGCGAGCTCGATCTGCGACGAGATCTCCGTCAGCTCGGCTAGTGCCTGCCCGGCGTCCATCTGAGCGCCGAAGGTAGCAGTTGAGCAGGACGCAAAGAGCGGGCCGGTGTGCACGAATCGGCCTGTAGCAGGGATACTGAGGATCGATGCGTGTTCGTAAACGCAAGCTGTTCCAGAAGTTTTTCGCCGATCGCGGCACCCACCTGGCGGCGATGATCGCCTACTTCGCGCTGCTCTCACTGGTGCCGATGCTCTTCCTCGCGCTCGCCCTGCTCGGTGTCACGCCCCGGTACGGCGACTCGAGGAAGAGTCTCGAGCACTCGCTCAACCACATCTTCCCCGGCACTTCGGTGGTGTCTATCGACAAGGCGCTCAATTCGATCGGCAACAACGCCGCCGCCCTCAGCATCATCGGCGGTGTCGTTCTGCTCTGGAGCTCGCTCTCGCTCTTCAGCGTGCTCGAATCGGCCTTCAACATCGTCTACGGACGGCCGAATCGATCCTTCCTACACGGAAAGGCGCTCGCGTTCGTCCTCCTCGTCGCCTCGCTCGTCACCGTCGTTGCCTCCCTCGTCACCGGTACGCTCGGCGTCTACCTGCTCCAGCGCTACACGGGGCATTTCCTGGGTAACGCCTACGTGGCCTACCCGCTGACCTTTCTGGTGGAACTGGCCGGGCTACTTCTCTTCCTCGTCACCGTCTACTACGTGCTGACGAACGTTCAGCTCGCATTCCGAGACGTCCTACCCGGAGCGATCACCGCGGCGCTGATCCTCGCCGCCACTTTCCAGGTGCTGCCCCTCTACCTCCGCCTCGTCTCGCACGATCTGGTCGTCTTGCGCGCGCTCGGAGGGCCGGTGATCCTGCTCTTCTGGCTCTACCTGATGGCGAACGTGATCGTCTTCGGCGCCGAGGTCAACTGGTGGGTGGCGAAACGCCGGGAGGCGAAGGCGATCGAAGCGCCGACTTCCGGACCGGCCACGAAGACCGGCGCCGCAAGAACGGCCTGAGAACTCGGTTCGAAACGGCTTAGGTGTCCAGCGCCTCGAGCAGCGCCCGCGCGGCCCTGGCCCGGTGCGAGTTGGAGCGCTTCCAGGCGTTGCCGAGCTCGGCCACGGTGATGGCCTCGCCCTCGGGGACGAAGATCGGGTCGTAGCCGAAGCCCTCGCTTCCGCGAGGCTCGTGGCCGATCCGGCCTTCGAGGATGCCGGTACCGCGCAGCTCCCGGCCGTCGGGCGCGACGGCGACCAGCTCGCAGACGTAGCGGGCGCGACGGCCGTCGCTTTCGATACCGACGAGCTCGGCAAGCAGGCGGCCGACCGGGTCGTCGGCGCCGAAGCGAGCCGAGAAAACGCCGGGGCCCCAGTCGAGCGCGGCCACCTCGATACCCGAATCCTCGCCCAGCACCCAGAGCTGCCGCTTCTCCACGGATCGCCCGAAGAGCGCCTTGGCGCGGGCGTTCTCGTAGTAGCTGTCGCCGACCTCGGGCGGGAAGATGTCGGCCGCCAGCTGCTCTATCCGCCAGCCCGGCATCAGCGCCTCCAGCTCACGCGCCTTGTCTGGATTGCGCGAAGCGAAAACCGCGGTCGGAACGCCGGTGGCTAGTGAACCCACTGGGCTCCGGTCACTCCCTCGAGCACGAGCAGGCCGTCCACGACGTCCCCTATCCGCGAGTCTCGCTCGAGCTCGACGTCGGCGGCGATCGTTCTGTGTTCACCGTCGTCGTGGATCTGGACTCCCGCCAGGGCGACCTTCTTGCCCGCTAAATAGTGCAAAACGGGAGTCACGCTGATACCCGGGCGCAGCTCGACGACGACGTGGGCAACTCCCGCCCGTATCCGGTAGAGGTAGCGGTGCTCGATGATACGCACCGGCCAGAGCACGACGAGCGTCACCACCGTCGCCAGAACGGCGGCAGAGTAGAAACCGGCGGCCGAGGCCATCCCGATCGCCGCCGCCGCCCAGAGCGTGGCGGCGGTGGTCAGGCCGTGCACGGTGACACCCTGGCGGATGATGGCGCCGGCGCCGAGGAACCCAACTCCGGTCACGATCTGAGCGGCGATCCGGGTCGGGTCGTAGCCGATCGCGCCCGCGAAATGGAAGCCTGTCCAGGCGTAGGCGGAGACGAGCGTAAACAGGGCCGACCCGATCGCGACGAGCAGGTGCGTGCGCAAACCCGCATAGCGGTCGCGTAGCTCGCGCTCGATACCGATCACGCCGCCGAGCCCGGCCGCGAGGGCGAGCCGGGCGAGGATCTCGGCCACTCCGAGGTGCGGTAGCACTACGATATTTTCGCCTAAGGGGCGGATGCGATCGCTCGGCCGCCTGAAGGAATGAAGACCCGCTGGCTGGGCGAGATCCGCGGATGCGAGGGTCGGGGCACTTCTTTCCGCCACCCGCCACCGAGCCACCCGNNTGCGCCGATTCAGGAACGTCGCGTTTCTCGAAAGGCACTACGGTACGCAGCCCCCCGCCTAGTTCCACTCACCCGCGAGGTCGTGAAAAGGTAGCTAGGACATGGGCCGGAGATGCGCCGGTTTCGTGCCGAAAGAGAATCGCGCCGCCGGAGACCCGTCGGCCAGGCGCGGTCGGCGTGCTCTCAGGCGCGTGCGGCGACCAACGCTTCCTCCTGGGCCACGCCGATCAGTTCGACACCGCGAGTGGCGAGAACGAGCAGCTCCTCCAGCTCCTCGCGGCTGAAGGGCGCCGTCTCGGCGGTGGCCTGCACCTCGATCAGGCGACCCGCACCGGTCACGACGTAGTTCATGTCCACCTCGGCGCTCGAGTCCTCGGCGTAGTCGAGATCGAGCAGCTTCTCGCCCGCGACGATCCCGACCGAGACGGCCGCGACCGAATCGGTGAGCACACGACTGAGACCGAAGTGCTCGAGCGCACGGCTGGCGGCGATGTAGGCGCCGCAGATCGAAGCGCAGCGAGTCCCGCCATCGGCCTGAAGCACGTCGCAGTCGAGCCAGACGGTGCGCTCGCCGAGCGCCTTCAGATCGGTGACCGCTCGCAGAGAGCGTCCGATCAGGCGCTGGATCTCGACCGTGCGCCCCTTCTGCTTGCCCTCGCTGGCCTCGCGCGCCGTGCGCGAGCCCGTCGAGGCGGGCAGGAGCGAGTACTCTGCCGTCAGCCAGCCGCGTCCGCGTCCACTCAGCCAGCGGGGAACGCCGTCCTGGATCGAAGCGGTACAAAGGACGAGCGTGCGCCCCTGTCCGTAGAGGACCGAGCCGTGTGGCTGCTCGAGGAAGTCGCACTCGATCCGTAACGGACGGAGCGCGTCGGAGCGGCGTTCGTCGGCCCTGGTCACGCGGCGGCTCCCANNATCCCTTTCCGCGCCAGCGTCTCGGCCACCTTGCGCGCGGTCTCCTCGGCCGAGAAGACGAGGGTGACGGCGCGGCCGAAGGCTCGCTCGAGCACGTGGCGGATCAGGGGGTAGTGCGTGCAGCCAAGGATGACCGTATCGACTTCCGCTTGCTTGAGCGGTTTGGCGTGGGCACGCACGGTCTCGACGGTGCCGGCGCCGTAGGGCTCGGCGCTCTCGATCAGCTCCGCCAGCCCCGGGCAGGCGACCGGGAAGAAACGAACGCCCGCGTCGAGCGACTGCACGAGCGTCCCGTAGCGACCCGCGTTTACGGTCGCCTCGGTGGCGAGCAGGCCGATGCGGCGGTTGCGCGTCGCCTGAACGGCCGCCTCGGCCTCGGGCGCGATCACCCCGACNNCCCTGGCGCTCGAGAAAACGTCCGATCTCGAGCGCGAAACCGCGGATCTCGTCCAGCGGCCGCGGGCCGTAGGGAAAGCGGCCCGTGTCGCCGAGGTAGACGAAGTCCTCGTTCGGCATCGTCACCAGGCACTCGTGCAGGACGGTCAGCCCGCCCATGCCCGAGTCGAAGATCGCAATCGGCCGCCCGTCCACTGCGCCCGATTCTAGTTGCTGGGGAACGGCACAACGTTCCTCCGCCCCCGCCTTTAACCATTCACCCGCGGGGTCGCGAAACGGTAGCGAGGAAGTGCGCACGAAGTGTGCCGGTCTCGTGCCGAATCCGCATCTGCGTGGCGCCCAAACCTCCCACACTGTCTCAGAGAGTGAGATGGACGTCGAGTGCCGGGGCATAAGGTTCCCTGTGAACCCCGTTCGCATCGGCACCTGCTCGTTCGCCGACGAGGCGCTGGTCAAGCACTGGTACCCGCGCGGCCTGGCGCCGAAGGACAGGCTCCGCTACTACGCCGAGCACTTCGACACGGTCGAGATCGACTCCAGCTACTACCGGCTCCCCGGCGCCGGCATGAGCGCCGGCTGGGCGGAGCGAACGCCGCCCGGCTTCCTCTTCCACATCAAGGCTTTCGCGCTGATGACCCGCCACCCGGTGCGGATCGAGCAGTTGCCGACAGACCTCCGCGCCGCCGCCGAGGTGGACGAGCGCGGTCGCGTCTCGCACCCGCCCGAAGAGCTTCGTGCCGAGGTCTTTCACCGCTTTCTGACCGGAATCGCGCCGCTCCGGGACGCCGGCAAGCTGGGTGGCATTCTCTTCCAGCTTCCGCCCTACNNGTCGAGTTCCGCCACAAAAGCTGGCTCGAGCCGGAGAACCGAGCCCAGACGCTCGCCTTCCTGAGGCGGCAGGAAATGTCGCTCGTGATCGTCGACGCGCCGCGTCTGGAAAGTTCTACGGTCATCCCCACCGTCGTCGAGCTCACCAGCGATGTCGCCTACGTTCGCTTCCACGGCCGCAACGCCGCGACCTGGCACCACCGCGGCGGCAGCGCCGCCGACCGCTTCGACTACCTCTACGAGCGCGAGGAGCTGGCCGAGTGGGTCGAGCCGCTACGCGAGCTCGGAGGTCGCGCGCAGCAGCTGTACGTGGTCTTCAACAACAACAACTCGAGCTTGCCGCCGGGGCCGATGCAGCGGCCGGTCGCCCAGGCCCCGGCGAACGCGCTTATGCTGCGCCAGCTCCTGCTCGAAGCGGGAATACCGGCCTCGGACGGGCTAGGCTCCGCAGCGCTCGAGAAATCGCTGCAATACCGGATTGAAGACATCGGGTCGCTCGAAGCTGACCAGGTGACTCGCTCCGGGGACAACCACTAGCTCGCCGTCGGCAGCCAGCTCGACCAGCGCTTTCGATTCCGCGACAACGCCGATGTCGAGCTCGCCGGCGACTGCGAGGAAGGGACAGGCCAGCGAGCGCACCACGTCGGTCGTGTCTGCGCGGCCAATCATCGCCAGCAGCTGCTGGACGACGCTCTCGGCGTCCTGGCTCGCGACGATCTCGTCAATCCGCTCGACGAGCGCCGGATCGGCGTTCGCGCCGATCGCGTAGCCGCGCATCGTCTCCCAGAGGGCGAGCGGACCTTGCTCGCGCACGAGCGCGATCGACTGCTCGCGCCGCTCCTTCGCCTCCGGAGCATCGGCCGAGGCCTTCGAGCCCGCCAGCACCAGCCCGTGAATCCGCTCCGGCGCGCGCCCCGCCACGGCAAGAGCGCAGTAGCCGCCCATCGAAGCGCCGGCGACGACCAGGTCGCCCTCTGTTTCCGCGAGCAGCTGCTCGGCCCAGCCGTCGATCGACTCACCGCGTCCGGCGAGCCGCGGAGTGCGCACTTCAAAGCCGCTGAGAGCGTCGAGTTGAGGCTCCCACATCTCGGGCCCTACGGGGAAAGCGTGAAGAAGAAGAACGGTCGTACCCATTCGGATTGCCTCCACACGGTCGATTCGGTTACGGCTCGCTCGAGAGGCCAAAGCCTACTTTCACGAGCAAAAATGGACGCCGCAAGCGCGGAGAGCGCCGATGCGACCGGCCGCGTCTAGGCGTCGCGCCCGAGCGCGGCGGCGATCTGATGGAAGTCGCCGAAGGGCTCGTAGGGCGCGCCGATAGAGTCGAGATAACGAGCCAAGCCGCAGCGCGCGAAGATGCGGGAGGAGGCGAGGGCGGGGCAGCGATCGGAGTAGCCGTTGCCGACATAGGTGATCTCCCCGGCCGGGAGCCTCTGACGCTTGCAACGCTCACCGCAGACCGGGCAGATTTCGCCGTCGATCTGGATNNCTCGACGCCGTAGTGCGCCAGCACCGGCTCGATCAGCTGGCGCAGGTTCGAAGAGAGAAGAAGTGGGCGCTCGCGCTCGACGAGATCGAGGAAGCCCGGTCGCAGCTCGACTTTTTCTAGCAGCCAGGCAACGACCTCGTCGAGAGGTGTCTTGATCGTCGCCAGCTCAGTCTCGATCACGTGCTGGAGCGTCACCGGAAGAGGCTTCGAGTCGTCGATGAAAGCGTCGGAGTAGCGATCGACGAGATCCGCATCGCCGAACTCGCGCACGATCAGGTCCATCGAGTCGGCGACGGTGACCGTCCCATCCCAGTCGAGCACGAGCCGCATCGTCACAGGCTAGCCGCCTCGACCTTTCTCCCGCGGCGTCAAGCCACGCGAGCGGCCCCGTCCTACGGCTCGGTATGGACGATCAGCTGTTTGATCCCGGGGCAGCTGCGGTGAACGCGCGACTCGATCTCCGATGCACGCTTGTGAGCCTCTGCAAGCGAGCTCTCGGGATCGAGCGCCACGGTCAGATAAACGACCAGGCCCTCACCGGTGCTCATGAAGCGCAGTGAGCGCGGCGGTGCGCCGGTAGCTTTGCGCACTATCTTCCTGATCTTGTCGCCGTAATCGCGCATCTCGAGACGAGCCGGCGCGCTCCCGGTCACCTCCTCGGTCAACGGCTCGAGATGCGTCACCACAGCGGCGATCTCGGGGCGAGCCGCCATGATCGCGCGCTCTACCTGCGATGCAAGCTCGTGAGCATCCGCCAGCGGTAACTCACCCGGGAGCTTGAGGTGGAGCGAGACCTCCTGCCGGCCCTTGAGGTCGGCAATGACCAGGTTGTGGATCTCGTGCACGCCGCGCACGCTCATCGCCGCCGCACGCACCGCCTCCCGCGGCCCCGCCTCCTCGCCGTAAGGCTCGACGTGAACGACGACCTCGCCGCCGTGCAGAACCTCTTCCAGCGCCCGCTCGATCTGATCGGCTTCGGCATGCCCCTCGGCAACGGCGGCTTCGGGCGAGATGCCGATCACGACCTCCGCGTAGTANNATGTCGGCGTTCTTGAAGGCGAGCCTCGCCGCCGCGACGAGAACGATCGCGGCTATGAAGAGAGCGGCGATCGAATCGGCCTTGGGATAGCCGGCGCGGACGACGACGAGCCCGACGAGCACACCGCCCGAGCCGAGGAAGTCGCCGACGAAGTTGAGGGCGTTCGACTGCAGGGCCGCACTCCGGTGCCGGACTGAGGCCCGGTAGGAGACGATCGTCCGGCCGGCNNAGTCGCTGCGTCGCGGTGTAGGCGATCCAGATGCTGGCAAGGAAGAGGAGGGACGACTCCGCGAGCGCGGCCAAATGCTCGACCTTGGCGTGACCCCAGGGATGCTCGACGTCGGCCGGCCTAGCGGCGAGACCGACCGCGAAGAGCGTCATCAGAGCCGTGACCAGATCGAGGCCCGAGTCCAGCGCGCCAGAGAGGAAAGCGAGGCTGCCGGTGATCAGGCCGGTCGTCACTTTGAGCGCGATCAGCCCCAGCGCGGCACCGACCGAGGTCAGAGCCGTTTTCTGCTGCGAGTTCATATCGAGAAGGCTAGTACTCGCGTCTTGCGCGTGGCGTCCGGCACGCGTGGCCGAGCTACTGCTGCCCGACCAGAGCCGAGAGCTGGAAGCCGCCCATCTTCTCGAGCGACTCGATCCGCGAGTCGAGCGAGGGGTGGGTGTCGAACATGCCGCTGAGGGCGCCGCGAACGCCGCTGGTGTTGTTGAGCGGCGTCTCGATGTAGAGATGGGCGGTCGCTCGATTGGCATGCTGGAGCTCGGTCGTGTCCTGCTCCAGCTTCCAGAGCGCGAGCGCCAGGCCCTCCGGGTCGCCGGTGATCTCGGCCGAGGACTCGTCGGCCAGATACTCGCGCCGGCGCGAGAGCGACATCTGAATGCCGAAGGCGGCGATCGGCGCCAGGATCAGCATCACGATGCCGATGATCATCAGAATCGGATTTCCACCACCTCTGCGCCGCCCTCCCCCGAAGAACGCCATTCGGATAGCGATGTCCGAGACGAGCGCCACGACCCCGACGAGCACGGCGGCCAGGCTCATCAGGCGCACGTCGCGGTTGCGGATGTGCCCGGTCTCATGGGCGATTACCGCCTCTAACTCGCGCTTGTCCATCATCCCGAGCAACCCGGTGGTCGCGGCGATGTAGGAGCTCTTCGGCGAGCCGCCCGCGGCGAAGGCGTTCGGGCTGGGATCGTCGACGACCCGCACCTGCGGCGGCTGCTCGAGCCCGGCGGCGATCGCGGCGTTCTCGACCGCGCGCACCAGCTCGGGGTACTGCTCCTTGGTCACCGACTTGGCACCCGTCCAGGAGGCGACCATCTTGCCGTTCGCGAACCACGCGAAGATCGCGTAGACGAAGGCGATCCCGGCGATCAGTATCAGCGAGGCGCCGCCGTAGACAGCCTGAACCGCCGCCCCGATGCCGACGAAGACGAGCCCGAAAGAGAGCACCAGCATCCCCGAGCGGACTCGGTTGGAGCGGATCTGCTCCTCGAGTGTCATTGCGGGGCGGCGCTGCCGGGGAACTCGACGCTCGGGGCCTGGGCATCCGCCGGCTGGTCGAGCTCGAAGAACTCACGCTCGTTGAAGCCGCCGAGCCGAGCGATCAGCAGGTCGGGGAAGCTTTGTATCCGGCTGTTGTACTGATAGACCGTCTGGTTGTAGTAGCGCCTCGCGGCGGCGACCTTGTCCTCGGTGTCGGTCAGCTCGTCCTGCAGCTTCTGGAAGTTCTCACTTGCGCGCAGCTGCGGATAGGCCTCGCTGACCGCGAACAGACGCCCGATCGCAGCGGTCGCNNGGAATCAGATCGGCGCGGCGCTTGAGCTGTACGTCGATGTTCGACCAGCCCCGCTTGGCCTCGTTGCCGAGCCGGACGAGGTGGTTGAAGATCAGGACCGCCCAGACTGCGAGCAGAACGACGACACCCACGATGACGTACACGACAATCATGATGGCGGCGATTATAGAGAGCCGTGGCGGCGGCGCCTACCCGGCCGACCTCAGGCTATGTGACCGGCGGCGAAGAAGGCGAGGCCCAGCCACGCCAGCTCAACCCTGGTCTGCCCCAAGTCTTGCTTGAAAGCTGCGAGCAAGAAAAGGACGATAGCCACGATGTAGAAAATCCCTGAGAGTCCGTATCCTCCGACTTTGCGTGCCATTCTTCTTGTCCTTTCTAGTAGTCGTCACTGAGAACGCTCGACCACGGTAAGTTAACGCAATAGCCCGGCTGCGATAGGGTTTTCTCGATGAGTGAGCCGACCCGTGACGACATCGATGCGCTCGTAGGCCCAGCGACACCGCACTTCGCCTATCAGCTCGCGGCGCGCCTGCGTGAGCTCATAGGCGAGCTCCCGCCCGACCACGCGACACGCCGCTACGGCGAGGAGCAGATCGAGCTGCTCGATCGCCTGGGATACGCCTCTTCCAAGGCCGAGTACACCGCGCGTGACCCCCGCAGCCGCCCCGGATGGGAAGAGATCCCGAGCTCGGCACCGGCCGACAGCCCGCTGCCAGGGAACCGATGAGCGGGCGATCCGGCGGGGGCGAATCCTCCCCCCTACGCGGCGGAACGGTCCTCGTCACCGGCGGCTCGCGCGGGATCGGCAAGACGATCGCGCTGAGACTGGCACGCGAGGGCGCCGCCCGCGTCGCTATCGGCTACCTGCGCAGCGACCGGGCAGCCGAGGAGACGGCTGCGGAGCTGCGCTCGCTCGGCGCCGAGCCGGTGCTCGTGCGCGGCAACGTCAGCTCCGAGCGCGTGCTCGAGCAGGTCGCCGAACTTGGGCCGCTTGCGGCGCTCGTCCACAGCGCGGCCACCGGTGTCGCGCGGCCCGCGCTCGAGACCGACACGCGTCACTGGGACTGGACGCTCAACGCCAACGCCCGCGCCCTGCTCCAGCTCGCATCGGCGGTGGCGCCCGGGATGGTGCCCGGCTCCTCGATCATCGCCATCTCCAGCCTCGGTTCTACGCGCGTGCTAAAGAATTACGCGCTCGTCGGCACCTCCAAGGCCGCGCTCGAGGCGCTCGTCCGCTATCTCGCCGTCGAGCTGGCGCCGNNATGGTCACGAGCGAGGACATCGCCGGGGTGGTGGCCTTCCTTCTTTCGCCCGCAGCGGAGATGATTCGAGGACAGACGATCATCGTGGACGGCGGCTTCTCGCTTCCGGCCTAGGAGGCATCCCTTGGAGCCAACCCAGGAGAACATCAGGGTCTGGGACGAGATCCACCGCCGGCGCGAGAGCGAGTACGAAGGCCTGCCCGCACGGGTGATCGAGCGCCTGCCCCAGGTGGGCGGGCGCTACGTCCTTCACCTGGGCTGCGGAACCGGCGGACAGACGCTGCAGCTGGAGGAGATGGGCGCGCTCGTGACCGGTGTCGACACCTCCGCGGGCGCCCTCAGGCAGGCGCGGACACGCGGACCGGCGATCGCCTGGGTGCACGCCTCGCTCGACGAGCTGCCGCTCGAGCTCAAACGTGGTCGCTTTGATCTCGTCTATGCCGGCGCAGGCACGCTCGCCCGCGTCTTCGATCTGACCGAGCTGATGCACGGCATCGCCGGCGCGCTCAGGCCCGGTGGTGGTCTCATCCTCTTCGACGTGCATCCCTCCAGACGCTGCCTGGACGCGATCCTGCACTGGCGCGAGGACTACTTCGCGCCCGAGTCCTCCGAAGGACTGCGGCTGTGGCGAACCGGGGAGATCGTAATGGCGATCAGCTCGGCCGATCTGCGCCTGCGCGCCTTCGAGGAATTCCCCGGCGAGCGCGCCTTTACCCGCTTCGAGCAGCGCGTGCCCGCCGAGCTTCTCGTACTCGCCGAAAGGAGAATCCGTTGAGCGAACTGCGAATCCTGGCTCTACCAGGAAGCCTTAGGCGCGCCTCCTTCAACCGCGGCCTGCTGCTCGCGGCGCAGGAGATCCTGAGCGGACGAGCGGCGGTGGAGATCTTCTCTCTGGACGATATCCCTCTCTACAACGACGACGTGCGCCTGGCCGGCTACCCGGAGCCGGTCATCTTGCTTCGAGATGCCATCGCCCGCGCCGACGCCCTCCTGATCGGCGCAACCGAGTACAACTTCGGGCCCTCGGGCGTGCTCAAGAACGCGATCGACTGGGCCTCGCGCCCGCCCGATCCGCCCCTGCAGGGCAAGCCCTTCGGCCTGGTCGGCGCCAGCACCGGCGGCTTCGGAACGGTGCGCGCCCAGCTCGCGCTACGCCAGATCCTGCTCTTCGTGCAGGGGCTCGGTTACCCGTCCGGCTTGCACGTCTCGGGCGCGGCCAAGCTCTTCGACGAGCAAGGGCGGCTCACGGACGAGACGACGCGCCAGAACCTGAGCAACTACTTGGACGGCTTCCTCGCCTTTCTGGAGCGAGTCGGCTCCGGATAGCGCGACAGAATCGCGGAGCAGTCGCCGCGCCGTCAGTCATTTCCCCAGGGACTCGAGTCGCCTGTTCAATCTTGGTGGCGGGCGAGAGAGCGTGCCAAATCGACACGACTCCGGCGCTGACTCGTGCGCTTCTCGGGATATCGGGACGGTACTTTTCAACGACCCCGCGGGCGGGTGGCTCGGTGGTGGGCGGAGTAAAGAAGTGCCCTAGCAGCCCTCCAGCCGGGCCAGAGCCTCCTCGATCTCCTCGTCGGAGATCACGAGCGGCGGCGTGGCCGAGATCAGCTCGTTTTCGAGCCCGGCCGGGACGACAATGACGCCGTTTGCGAGCGCCTTGGCAGCGTCGCCGGGGCGGGCGCGCATCAGGCCGGCCCCGTGCCAGCCGTGGCGGGCGAAGATCTCCCCTTTGCGCTTGACCTCGGGGAGGAGCTTCGGGACATCCTCGAGCACCACCAGCGCCGCCGCGCAGGCGAGCGGCGTGCCCGAGTGCGTATGGGTGTAGACGTCCTCCGGCCCTAGCTCCCAGACGCCCTCGAGCCCCGGCCGCATCAGCGCCGCCGACAGCGGCAGACCGCCGCCGAGCGCCTTGCCCAGACAGACGACGTCGGCCAGCTCGCCCGAGACGAGCATCTCACCGGCGCGCCCCAGCCCGCAGTAGATCTCGTCGGCTACGAGGAGTGCTCCCGCGTCGTCGCAGCGCCCGCGCAAGGTTTCCAGAAATCCGGCCGGAGGCACGCGCGCGCCCGCCCGGCCCTGAACCGGCTCGACGATCACGCAGCCTGCATCCTCGGGAAGCGGCCCGGGATCCTCGCCGTAGGGAAAGCGGTAGACCGGCCCGGGCAGCCAGGCNNCTCAGCCCGAATCTGGCCGGCCGGGGAAGGGCGCGGCGAAGGCGAACGGTCGCCTCGGCCTCGGCCAGGTCGCCAAGCGCGTGCACGACCTTCTGCTCGGCGATCGCCTGCATCACGCGCGGATTGCGGTGACCGAGCGCGGCGACACCGAAGCCGGCCGAGAGATCGATGTACTCCCGGCCCTCCGTGTCGGTGACGCGGCAGCCCTCTGCGTTCGCCCAGATCATCGTCGCAGCCTGCGCAGAACGTACGGGTACCAGTCCTCGCCGTAAGGCACGTAGACGCGCACCGGCTCGCCGGCGGAGACGAGCTCGTCCTCCAGCCGTGGCGCCACACCGAAGAGCGTCTGGATCTCGTATCGGTCGCGCGCGAGACCGGCCGTCGAGAGCAACCGCCGGCTCTCCCGGATCAGATCGCGGTCGTGCGTGGAGATGCCGATCATCGAGGCCGAGTCCGCCAGCCGCGAGATCGCGCGCAGGAATCGCTCCCGCACCNNCGAGCGTTCTTCGCAGGCGCGCCTGCAGGGCGAGACCGACGCTCTCGTAGCCCAGTTCGCGCAGGCGCCGGTAGAGGCGGAGCGTTGCCTCGGTCGCTTCGGAGTGCTCCATGTCGATCAGAACTGCGCTTCTCTTCTCGAACGCTGCGGCGACGAGCGCCAGCAGAAGCTCGAAGCAGAGCTCCTCGTCCACCGCGAGCCCTAGCGCCGACAGCTTCACGCTCAGCGTCGCGTCGAGCCCGCGCGCTTCGATCTCCTCCAGCGCCCTTCGCTCTTTGGCCGCAATTGCTCGCGCCGCGCTCTCCGTCTCTACATCCTCGCCGAGCAGTCCGAGCATCACACGCTTGCCATCGCCGTTCAGCCTGGCCGTGAGAGCGCAAACGCTCTCGAGCGTCTCGCCGCCGATCAGGCGCCGAGTCAGCCGGCGCAGGAACAGGCGCTGTGGGCGGGGGCTCAGATTGGTGATCGCACGATCGATCACTCTGCGATTCTAAAGCCGTGCCTCCCCCTGAGCCGGGCGAGCCCGGTCAGGTGACCCTGAACGCGAGCAGCTTGCCGTTCGCGGCGGCGGAAAGCTTCAATCGGTACTGACCGGTTTTGATCGATTTACCGGCGAAGATCTGCTTGGCGGTCAGCGTGTACTCGCTGAAGAAGCCCGTCTTCTTGGCGCGCTTCACGACCGTCCACTTCTTGCCCTTCTTGATGCTGAGCACGTAGGCGAAGAGCTTGCTCTTGGGCGAGAAGATACAGGTGAGCTTGACCTTGGCGGCCTGGGAGCGCGCAAAGCGCGTTTTCGAGAGCTTGGCCAAGGTGATCTTGCCGGGCTTGTCGTTGTCGACGATCGTGAGCGTAGCCGTGCTCGGGCTTCCCAGGATTGTCCCCGAGGAGGGACTGGAAAGAGCGAGTGAGGCGGTCTTGCTGCCTCCGACCACGTGGGCATCTGTGATCGGGATGGAGACGGTCTTCGA
>PMMN01000050.1 GCA_003162235.1 Actinomycetota bacterium
TGGGAGGGCTCTTCACGGCCGTTTCTCAATCGCGAGCTCTCCTGGCTCGATTTCAACGCCCGCGTGCTCGAACTCGCCGCCGACCACAAGCAGCCACTTCTGGAGCGGGCTTTCTTCTGCGCGATCTTTTCATCCAACCTCGATGAGTTCTTCATGGTTCGAGTCGCCGGTCTCCTCGATCAGGTGTCTGCAGACGTCATGACGGCTTCGCCCGACGGCATGACTCCCGCCGAAACACTCACCGCGATCCACGAGCGCGTGCTCGAGCTCACGGCGGCGCAGTCGCTCCTCTGGCACAACGAGATCGAACCGGAGCTGGCGGAGATCGGCATACCGATCGGCGGAACCGAGGCGTGTAACGAGGCTGAGCTGGCCCAGCTCGAGCAGCGCTTCGAGCGCGACATCTATCCGATTCTGACGCCGCTGGGCGTTAGCGCCGGTAGGCCGTTCCCCTACATCTCCGGGCTCTCGCTCTCGCTCGGCTTCCTNNGGCCAATTCCTCGATCGGCTCTTTCCAGGGATCGAGATCATCGAGCACGCGGTCTTCCGGGTCACGCGTGACGCCGACTTCGAGGTCTCGGATGAGGCGGACGACCTGCTCGAAGCCGTTCGCGCCGAGCTGCGCCGGCGCCGGTTCGGCGACGTCGTGCGGCTCGAGATATCGGACGGCGCTTCGGAGCGTTTGCGCACGCGTCTCATTGAAGGGCTCGGAGTCAGCCCACATCAGGTCTATCCGATTCACGGCCTGCTCGATCTGGCCGACGCTTTCGAGATCGCCAATCTGCCACGACCTGAGCACAAGTTCGAGCCTTGGGCGCCCGTGACGCGAGGCCGCCTGCGACGCGATTCCGGCCGCGATTTCTTCGCCGAGATCCGCCGGGGCGACATCCTCGTCCAGCACCCCTACGACTCCTTCTCGACCAGCGTCGAGAGGTTCGTCCAGGACGCTGCGGCAGAGCCAAACGTAATCGCGGTCAAAACGACCGTTTACCGGACAAACGACGAGTCGCCGCTCGTGCCGGCTTTGAACGAGGCTGCGGACGAAGGCAAGCAGACGGTCTGTCTCGTCGAGCTCAAGGCGCGTTTCGAAGAGCGGCACAACATCGAGTGGTCGCGTCGCCTCGAGAAAGCCGGCGTCCACGTCGTGCACGGCCTTCCGAACCTCAAGATCCACGCCAAGACGACGCTCGTCGTCAGGCGCGAAGGCGGATTGCTGCGCCGCTACGCGCACATCGGTACCGGTAATTACCATTCGGTGACGGCGCGCACGTACGAGGACTTCGGTTTGTTCACGGACGACGAGGAGATCACCGCCGACGTCGCCGACCTCTTCAACTACCTCACGGGCCTGGGAGCGGGAGCCCCGAGAAAGTTTCGCAAGATCGTGGTCGCTCCCTTCGCGTTGCGGACCCGGTTGCTCGAGGAGATCCAGCGGGTGGTAACTGCCGCTGAGCGGGGGCGCGTGACCAGGATTCGCATCAAGGTCAATGCAATCACTGATCCCGCGATCATCGAGGCTCTATACCGTGCCTCGCAAGCCGGCGTACCTATCGAGATCATCTGCCGCGGTATCTGCTCGCTCGTCCCGGAAGTGGCTGGAGTGAGTGAGTCGATCCGGGTTGTGTCCGTACTCGGCCGCTTCCTCGAGCACAGCCGCGTCTTCATCTTCGAGGCGGCCGGCAAGAGCCGCGTTTTCATAGGCAGCGCCGACCTGATGCCGCGCAACCTCGACAACCGTGTCGAGGTTGTCGTGCCGATCGAGAACACTCGCGCTGCAGACGAGCTGCGCGCCGTTCTCGACCTNNCGCGCCCGCGCCCGCGGAAGGCGCGGATCTACTTCGTAACAGCGCCGTTACCAAATGGTCGCCAGCGGGGCGGTTCGCAGGCCGAACACCTCGCTAGACTCGGGCTCAATGCGAGTGGGTGTCATTGATGTCGGAGCCAACACGGTGCGCGTGCTCGTTGTGGAGCAGACGACGCAGGGGCCTCGAATTGTCAAGGAGCAGAAGGCCCGCCTGTCGCTCGGCGCTGATGTGGAGGCAACCGGTTCGCTCTCGAGCGATCGCATCAAACAGACGGCCGAGTATGTCCGCGCCTACGCGCGGCTCGCGCGCAACCTCGGCGTGAGTAGCCTCGACGTCCTCGTCACCTCTCCCGGGCGACAGGCCCGGAACGGGCACGAGCTCACCCGAGAGCTCAGCCGGGCCAGTCGCACCGACACCCGGATTCTCTCGAGCGAGATGGAGGGTCAACTCGCCTACTACGGGGCGATCTCCGCAGTTGGGCCGCTCGCCGGCAGGACGCTCGTCTGCGACGTGGGCGGAGGCTCGACACAGCTGATCGTCGGTGAGAGCGACGCTGTCCTCTGGCAGCTCTCAGTCGATATCGGCTCGCTTCGGCTGACCCGCCGCTTCGGATTCGCGCGTGCAGCGACGAGCTCGAAGGTCGTCGCGGCGCGCTCCGAAGTACAGCGCCTGCTCGGGACGACACGTATCCCCGCCGTGGCACAGGCGTACGCAACCGGGGGTACGGCGAAAGCCCTGGGTCGGATCTGCGATCGTGAGATGACGGGCGCGGCGCTCGAGCAGGCGATCACTCGCATCTCAGCGCTTTCACCGACCAAGCTGAGCAACCTCTACCCGGTCGGGTACTGGCGAGCGGAGCGATTGCTCGCCGGTGCGCTCATCCTGTCCGAGTTGCAGAGGCGTGCGGGAGTCCCGCTCAGAGTGGCGGGCGGTGGCATACGAGAGGGTGCGGCGCTAACAATGCTCGACCGCCTTGCTGCCGCCTAGCGCGGACTCGCGTCGGGCGGGATGAGAACCTCGGCGGCGGCCGCAAGCAGCTCTCGGTCGCGCTCGTAGCTCAACAATCGTTTGGCCTCGACCAGTGGTCGCCAGCGGAGCTCGTCCACTTCTTTATTGGGCTGGAACTGCCCGGATAGTGGTCTCATGATCCAATAGCGGACGACCTTTGCCCTGCCCTTGCGATCGACATACTCCGAGGAGGGGAGTTCGACGGATAGCTCGCAGCGTAGGCCAGTTTCCTCATGCACCTCACGCAAAGCGCAAGCGGTGTCGGACTCACCAAGCAAGGTTTTTCCTTTCGGGAACGTCCAGTCGTCGTAACGCGGGCGATGGATGAGAGCGACTTCCGGCTCCCGTTCGCCAGTTCGCCAGAGAACGCCGCCGGCTCCTCGGATTCGACCGTCAGGGTTCCTCACAGGAGCGCGCAGTCTATAGAGAAACGCCGCCGGACCCGAGGCGGCGCGGCGAGGCTTGCCTGTCTCGTGCGCCGGCTGCCTCCCGCACTCGGTCCTGCGGCGTTTCCTTGAGATGGCTACTCGGAGTAGCGGATGGGAGCCCTTCCCGATACCCCTTGCTCGAGCAGCGTAATAGGAGAATCTCAGGGATTGGGTGTCAATCGGGTTGCGGGCGGGCACCGGCCTGGTGAAGACGCCTGCGGTCGGTCAATCCTCGGGCGGCGCCATGTACTGACCGCCCGCGATCTCTCCCCGGTCCAGCTCCAAGATCCAGGTAGACCCCTTCTTCGCCGCCGACGGGCCGTCGAGGGGAATGTGTCGCGTTCGCAACTCGGCCAGCACGGCCTCGATCACATCCCCGTGCGTGCAGAGTGCGGCGCCACCAGCGAGCGCGAGCCGATCGATCAGAGCAAGCGCGAACTCGGCGGCGACTCCCTCGAGAAGAGCATCGACCGGCTCGATCGCGATTCGGCGTGCGGCGGCGAGCGGTACCAGAGTTTGAACGCAGCGTAGGGATGGGCTTGTCACAAGCCGGTCGACCGGGAACTCGGCGAGCTGCGTGACAAGACCATTTGCCTGGCGACGACCGGCGTGATCCAGCGGCCTGAGGTCGTCCGTCCCCTGCCAACGCGAGCGATCTCCCGCCTTGGCGTGACGGATGAACAGGAGCGAATGTGCGCGAGTTTCAAGAGTTGGCATGCTTGGCTCAGCCGATCTCGTAACCGAGGCAACGCTTGGAAGTTACTGCCTCGGCTTTCTCCTGGCTGTCTGATGTGAACCGCGAGGCCACAGGCACAGCGCCGGCTTTGGTTGCGTTGCGGTGAATGATCGGTGACAACCTGGAAACCCGGGACCGTAGACAGTCCAGTCGAGCCCGGAAGGGTCGTTCCGCTTGTTGGAAGGGTGTTGTTTCGGACTATTCTCTTCCGAAGGACGTCGCACTCCACAGCGCCGCCGACAGCTATGGCCCGTGCCCTCACCGAGACGCTGGAACGCGAGCTCAAGCTCGGCGCCGGGCCGCACTTCAAGCTCCCGTTTTTACCCGGACAGCCGATCGAGCCGCGTCTCTTCGTTTCCACCTACTACGACACTCCTGGGTACCGGCTCGCGGCCGCGCATGTGACGCTCCGGCATCGCGTCCAGAAGAGGCGCGGGCTCTGGCAACTGAAGCTTCCCCAGGAAGGCGACCGGCTCGAACTCGAGCTTCCCGGTCGCGCGGACGAAATACCGGTCGAGATCCGCGATCTCGTGCAGGCGTACGTCCGGGGCGACGAGCTGCTCCCGATCGCCAGGCTTCGAACACGGCGAATCGGCATGCGCGTCCACGATCTCTCGCGCGAGGTCGCGGAGGTCGTGCACGACACGGTCAACGTCCTCGACGGCCGGCGTACGCTGCGCCGTTTCACAGAGCTGGAGATCGAGCTGATCGACGGCGATCGCCGAGACCTCCATCGCCTCGAACAGGCGCTGCGAAGCGCAGGCGCAAGCGACGGCGAAGAGCGGCCGAAGGTTTTCCAGGCGCTCGACCTCTCCGTGCCCGTCGCACCTGCAGTGCCGGATCCAGACGCGCCACCGACCGAGCACCTGCGTTTCATGCTCGAGTGGCAGTACCGGGCGGTCCTGGTGCACGACCCAGGCACGCGGCTGGGGCGCAATCCGGAGGAGCTACATCAGATGCGCGTAGCGACCCGACGCATGCGGGCGCTGCTGCGGGCGGGCCGACCGCTTGCCGATCTCGGCCCGTGGGAGGAGGTGCGAGCCGAGCTCTCCTGGCTCGGAGACGTGCTCGGTCGGGTGCGCGACCTCGACGTGCTGATCGATCAGTTCGAGCAGCAGGCGAGCGAGTTCGAGTCGGCCGATCGGCGCAGTGTAGGGAGGCTCATCGGCCTGCTGCGCACCGAGCGAGCCGTGGCCCAAGAGGCGCTGCTGTTTGCGCTGCGGAGCGAGCGCTACTCACATCTTCTCAACGCGATCGAGGACAAGCTCAGCGCGACGCCGTTGCCCACCTCTTTCATCTCGCTGCGCGAGGTCGCCGGCGGCGAGTTTCGCAAGCTTCGGAAGACCGTGCGCGCACTCGGGGAACAACCGACCGATGCCGCGCTCCACGCTACGCGGATCCGAGGCAAGCGCGCCCGCTATGCCGCCGAGCTGGCCGAGCTGGCGGTCGGAAAACGCGCCACGAACTTCGTGCGAAAGGCAAAGGCGTTCCAGGACGTTGTGGGTGACCACCAAGACGCTGTTGTCGCGGAGGAGAAGATACGAGTTCTCCTCACCAAAGTGGGCGGTACGCGCACCGGTTTCGCTGCGGGCCGGCTGATCGAGCTGCAACACGCCCGCCGTCGAGCGGCGCGCGCAGCGTTTCCCGCTGTCTGGGCCGAGCTCAACCGCAGCGGGCACCAGGCTTGGCAGTAGAAGGGCCGCGCGTCCCGAGCTGGCTTGTGCTTTCGGCAGTCAGGGTTCGTACGTCGCGCTTTGGGTCATCGCAAGCGAGGTGCGTTCGAACTTTCGATCCTGGGATTAAGAGGAGACTCCGGCGATCTCGGTCTAGCTGGAAAACGAGCGCTCTCGAGCGCATTCAGGTCGCTCGATCTCGGCCGATCTCGGTGGAGCCGGTTGCCCGAATGTTGCCCCCAAAGTCTTGATGAGCGCCACTGCCACGGCGGTCGCAGGTTCTGGTCGAGATCCTCGCCGAAACGGCGCACGAACTACTCGCAGCAGGCTCAACTACCAGACCCCGGCAGAGGTCGCGAAGTCCCGGGGAGGATGAACAGCAACTAACAAAAACAGCGGCCTAGAGTGTCGAACGCGACGAGGTCCAGGCCACCCGATTTCGTGATCTCGCCTGCTCTAAAAAAGGCATTCCAAACGAAGCTGGGTTCGAATAGGATTAGCTCCACACGTTGGTAGAAAGTAAGCTCCCCACCCCGACCCGGTCCTGCGGATCTCAGACGGATAACGCAGACACCAGCGCGAGCGCCGGCGCGAGATTTCCTCGGACGCTCAAGCAGGGGACGGGCCCCTAACACACCCAGGAGGCGCGGCAATGATCGGTAAACGGAGAGCCAAGAGCGGGTTGTTGCTCTTTTCTCTTTTCGTAGCGACCGTGCTGGCAGGCGCGGCGAGCACGGGCTCGCCAAACGCCGCAAGCAAGGCAGTGACACTTGACGTCGAGCTCGCCATCGATACCACCGGAAGCATGGCGTCGTCAATCGCACAGGCTCAGGCAGACGCAAAGGGCCTGGTGTCGGACATCCGCGCTCGTTACGCGAGTGCGGAGTTCGCGACCGTTCAGTTCAGGGACTCCTCCGACACACCCGAGTACCAGATCATGAAGGCGATGAGCGGCGACGCCACGGCCGTCGACACTTCCATCGACGGGCTCTCGGCTGGTGGCGGTGGCGACTATCCAGAGGCGCTCAACCTCGTCTTTCAAAACGCGCTGGATCCCGCCAATCCGATCGGCTGGAGAACGGGTTCTCGGCGGGTCCTCGTCGTCATCAGCGACGCCGAGCCGCACGGCGCCGGTACGGCCGGTTTCGCGGGCTGCACCGACACCTCGACTGATCCGCACGGCCTCAGCACGAGCACCGTGCTGGCAAATCTGAAGGCGGCCGGTGTCACCCTCCTCATGGTCCGGCAGGCGGCAACCGCCTCGGCGACTCTCCAGTGCTACCAGTCGCTCGCGGCAGCGGGTTTCAGCGGAGGCGCGGCGAAGAACGGCGGCGACAAACTGATCGATGTCGTCGAGGCCATGATCGTCAAAGTGGTCACGGGCACTTCGTCGCCGGTTGGCCTCTGGCGAGCGGGCAACAGCCGCCTCTATCGTTGGATCGCGATTCCGAAGGGATTCGAAGAGCGAAGCATGACGCCCCATAAATTGGGGAACGGTTGCTTGGTGCGCTCGGGGGATCCCGTAGATCACTATTACCCGAGAGGCAACAACCTCTACAGGGTTGCCTACCGGTACTGGCACAGCAGAGCAGCAGGCGCGGGGAAAGCCGGGAAGAACTGCACGAAGCGCTGGA
>PMMN01000092.1 GCA_003162235.1 Actinomycetota bacterium
ATCTCGATCACCGACGGGCAGATGTTCCTCGAGTCCGACCTCTTCTACTCGGGCATCCGCCCGGCTATCAACGTCGGCATCTCGGTCTCGCGTGTCGGCTCGAATGCGCAGACCAAGGCGATGAAGAAGGTGGCCGGCCGCCTGCGCCTCGACCTCGCCTCCTTCCGCGAGCTCGAGGCCTTCGCACAGTTCGGCTCGGAGCTCGACCCGGCGACGCTACAAACGCTGGCCCGCGGCGAGCGGATGGTGGCGACCCTCAACCAACCCCAGTACCAGCCCTGGCCGATGGAGGAGCAGGTCGTGGCAATCTTCGCCGGGATTCATGGCTTCCTCGACAGCGTTCCGCCCAGTCAGGTGCCGCGCTTCCAGGAGGAGCTACGCGAGCAACTGCGCAGCGAAGGGACGATCCTGAAGGAGATCCGCGAGACGAAGGATCTCTCCGACGAGCTGGCCGCCCGGCTCGAGGCGGAGCTGCAGAAGTTCGAGAACGGATTCAACGTCGAAGAGGAGTTCGGCCTGGTTTTCTAGGCCAACGACGTCATGGCATCCCAGCAAGACATCAAGCGACGGATTCGCTCGATCCGCTCCACGCACAAGATCACCAAGGCGATGGAGCTGGTCTCGGCCGCCAAGCTCAGACGGGCACAGCAGCGGATCGTGGCGATGCGCCCCTACGCCGACCGTATGCTCGAGCTGATCACCTCGACCTCGCGGGCGGTCGGGAACGTACACGGGCTGCCGCTGCTCGAGAGCCGCGAGACGCGCACAGTGGCGCTCGTGCCGCTCACGGGCGACCGCGGGCTGGCCGGCGCCTTCAACGCCCAAGTCCTGCGCCGCTCGTTCGCGCTCGAGCGCGATCTCCAGGCTCAGGGAATCGAGGTCAGGTGGCTGGTCGGCGGCAAGCGCGGGCGCTCCTCGCTCAGATTCCGCCATCGCGAGCTCGCTAAATCCTGGACCGGCTTCAGCGACCGGCCGGAATTCGGCGACGCGCAGGCGGTTGCGCATGGCCTGAGCGAGCTCTACGCAAGCGCCCAGGTCGACACGGTGCTGCTCGTCTACAACCGCTTCGTCACCCCGATCACCCAGACCGTCGTCGAGCAGGAGATCCTGCCGCTCCCGAGGCAGGTGCTCGAGGGCTTCGACGAGAGAGATGCGCCGCCGCCCGTGCGCGGCGAGGTGCTCTACGAGCCAGATTCTGAGGCCATCCTCGCTCGCCTGATCCCGGCCTATCTCGAGACCGAGATCTTCCGCGCCCTGCTCGAGTCGGCCGCCTCCGAGCACGGCGCTCGCATGAGCGCGATGCGCAACGCCAGCAAGAACGCCGAGGAGCTGATCGATCACCTGACGCTGGTCATGAACCGAGCGCGCCAGGCGGATATCACGCGGGAGATCCTCGAAGTCGTGGCGGGCGCGGATGCCCTCTAGAACCGGAGCAAGTCCGCTCGCTTCGCTCGCATTGCGACTTACTCCGGCGAAAAGGGGAGGAGCCGCGATTGCGTCGCGTCCTCCTNNCCGCTCCCCGCATGCGCGCCGGAACGGTTTCTTACCCTTTTCTAACAATTGGTCTCATCGACCGTCCTATCTCCACGTGAATAGTCAGACCCTCAGCCGCGACTGCAGAAACGCGCGGGAGCTGCTGTCGCTTTCGCTCGACGGCGAGCTGGACGCGCTCGCGCGCCTCAAGCTCGACCGTCACCTGAGCGACTGTGCGCCCTGCCGGCTCCACGGCGCCTGGGTCGAAGCGATCACGCACGCGCTGCGATCCGCTCCGCTCGAACGGCCCTCGATCCTCATCCTGCCGCGTTTTCCCTGACGGCGGCGGCTACTGCGCACGGGGATTCCGGTGGCGGCGCTCGCTGCCGTTACGCTCGGACTGGGCTTTCTGCAGGGATCGACCGGCGGGAGCGGCGGTGCGACGACGCCGGTCACGACCGTGTCCGGCGTTCCTCACCAGGCGCGTATCTACTACGCGGTGCAGCCGCAGCCGCAGCCGCCTTCTTACGCCGACGTCGCCCAGACGCCCTGACGGGCGTTTCGGGGCTTCCCGAGTCACCCTCGTTACTGCCGAAGTCGGACTCCATGAGACCCGACTCGGCGGCCAAGTGTCTTGGATAGACTGGCGCGCAGGTGCCCACGTGGCGCCGGCTACGCCGGTTTCTATGAGCTAACCCGTCTGCTGCAGGAGAGAGATGCCCGAGTCAGAGAAGAGCGCGCCCAACGTCGGGAAGGTCATCGAGGTGAAGGGCGTTGTCATCGACGTGGCCTTCGAAGGCCGCCTGCCGGGGATCTACAACGCTCTCGAGATCGAGATCGAAGCAGGCGAAGGTGAGAAGCCGCGCAAGCTCGTCGCCGAAGTCCAGCAACATCTCGGTGACGATCGCGTGCGAGCCGTCGCCATGGACTCCACCGACGGGCTCGCCCGAGGCGTGGACGTGCTCGACACCGAGAGCTCGATCACGGTTCCCGTTGGCCAGGCGACACTGGGACGGCTCTGGAACGTGCTAGGGCAGGCGATCGACGAGCGTGGCGAGCCGCCCGCAGACATGGAGCGCTGGCCGATCCACCGCGATCCGCCCTCCTTCCGCGATCTCTCGCCGAAGCTGGAAATCTTCGAGACCGGGATCAAGGTCATCGATCTGCTGACGCCCTACATCAAGGGTGGCAAGATCGGCTTTTTCGGCGGCGCCGGCGTCGGCAAGACCGTATTGATCGAGGAGCTGATCCACAACATCGCCAAGCAGCACGGCGGCGTCTCGGTCTTCGCGGGCGTGGGCGAGCGCACGCGCGAGGGCAACGATCTCTGGCTCGAGATGAACGAGTCGGGCGTGATCGACAAGGTCGCGCTCGTCTACGGACAGATGAACGAGCCGCCGGGAGCACGGCTTCGGGTCGCCCTTTCCGCCCTGACGGTCTCCGAGTATTTCCGCGAGAACGGTCAGGACGTNNATCGACAACATCTTCCGCTTCGTCCAAGCCGGCTCCGAGGTCTCTGCGCTGCTCGGTCGCATGCCGAGCGCCGTCGGCTACCAGCCGACGTTGGCCACTGAGATGGGCCAACTGCAGGAGCGCATCACCTCGACCCGCACTGGCTCGATAACCTCGGTGCAGGCGATCTATGTCCCCGCCGACGATCTCACCGACCCGGCGCCCGCGAACACCTTCGCTCACCTCGACGCCACCACCGTGCTCTCTCGCGCGATTTCCGAGAAGGGCATCTACCCGGCGGTCGATCCGCTCGACTCGACCTCGCGCGCGCTCCAGCCGGGCATCGTCTCGGCCGAGCACTACCGCACGGCCGCCGAGGTGCAGCGGATCCTCCAGCGCTACAAGGATCTACAGGACATCATCGCCATCCTTGGCATCGACGAGCTCTCGGACGAGGATCGTCTGATCGTCCAGCGCGCCCGCCGGATCGAGCGCTTCCTCTCGCAGCCCAACTTCGTCGCCGAGGTCTTCACCGGCATTCCGGGCGAGTACGTCAAGGTCGAGGACACGATCGCCGGTTTCCGCGCCATCATCGACGGCGAGTGCGACGAGTTGCCCGAGCAGGCCTTCATGCTGGTCGGCACGATCGACCAGGCGTTCGCCAAGGCGGAGGTCGAGCGAAAGAGCGCGCCCGCCGCCGCTTCGGTCTAGGGAGAATCCGTCATGGCGGAACGAAGCCTCTTCAGCGTCTCGGTCGTGACTCCCGAGAGATCGGTCTTCGACGGCGATGTGGAGATGATCGTCGTCCCGGGCGAGGGCGGCGAGATCGGCGTGCTTGCGCGCCACGTTGCTCTCGAGGCGCTGCTGAAGGCGGGCTCGACCCGCATTCACCTCTCCGGCGGAGAAGTGATCGAACTGGCTACCGGATCGGGCTTCTTCGAGGTGCATTCGAGCCGGGCGCTCGTTCTCGTCGACGACGCGGTTGACTTGCGCGAGATCGACGCCGGCCGCGCGATCGCACAGCTCGAGGAGGCCAGGGCCGAGCTCGGGCGCCTCGAAAGCGGCGAGATCGAGGGCGACCGCTGGCGCATCGAGCAGAAGATCAAGCACGCCGAGTATCAGCTAGCCGTCGCGGGTCACTAAGGGCCTAGCGGGATCGGCCCGAGGCGCGACCGGCAAGCGGCCGGCGTGACGGCCGCTTGTGTGGGGGTCGGGTCGGGTGAGGCCGCTATGCTGAAGACCAGGAGCGCGCACAGGCGTGCCTTCTTTTTTCGTATGCGGACGACGCTGAAAAGACGGATCGGACGCTGGGAGCAGGCCGCGGGTAACGGACGCTCGGCTCCGCCGCCCCCTCGCCGCAGGATCAGCCACTACGAGCAGCCGGTTGCGAGCGGGCGCGTCCTGCGCGGTGTCGGGCGCTTTCTGCTGAACACGTTGCTCTTTCTGGCCATCGTCGCCGGTGGCGCCGCCGGAGGTCTCTACCTTTGGGTTCATCATGATGTCGCTCAGACGGCTGCCCATTCGAAATATGTAAAGGCCGCGAGGCCGTTCCTGAAAACGCCTCTCCCGAACGAGCCGGTGATAGCGCTTCTGGTGGGCGCTGACCACCGTGTCGGTATGGGCGCCGACAGGGGGCGCTCGGACACGCTCATGCTAGTGCGCGCCGATCCGCGCAAGGGGTCGCAGAGCATCACGCTGCTTTCTTTCCCGCGCGACCTGCGCGTGCCTCTGTACTGCGGTGGATCAGGCTACAACCCGAATGTGTCCTACGCCGATGCGAAGATCAACTCTGCTTTCGACGCCTGCGGCGCCGAGGGCTCCCTGCTGACCGTGAAGGCGTTGACCGGGCTCCCGATCAACTATGTCGTCCAACTCGACTTCCGTGGCTTCACACAGATCGTCAGTCACGTCGGCGGTGTCTGGCTGGACATCGACCGGCGCTACTACATTCCTCCGAATACCGGCACCGCGACCATCAACCTCGAGCCCGGCTACCAGCGTTTACGAGGGGCGCCGGCGCTCGACTATGTGCGCTTCCGGCACTTCGACGACGACTATCACCGGATCATGCGCCAGCAGGCGTTCATGCGCGCTTTCCGCCAGCAGCTCGCGAAGATGTCGTACTTCGGCTACGTCAACATCATCAACACGATCGCCAAGAACGTCGAGGTCGGGAACAGGGCGGGAGGATCGATCCCCCTCAAGACCCTGCTCGGCTACGCCCGTCTGGCCCAGAGCCTTCCGAGCGGCAACCTGATCCAGGTCAAGCTCAACAACGTCGGGAACATCAACGACGGCACCTCCGACACGCAAGTACCCGCGGCCGATCTTCAGAACGCGATCGACCAGTTCTCCAATCCCGATCTGACCGCGGCCACGCGGGCCGCCAGCCAGAACCACGTCGCCCGCGCGAAAACGCCGGCGGCAGCGGCTCCGGCGCCCGAGAAGACCACGGTGCTCGTCTTGAACGCGAGCAACACCGGAGGTCTCGCACGCGACACCGGAATCGGCCTGACGCAGCGCCGCTACAACGTCGTCCAGCCGGCGGGCGGAGCGAAGGGCAACTACCCGGGCGCCAATCTCTGGGACTCGATCGTCTACTACGACCCGGCCCAGCCCGGCGCGAAAGCCGCCGCCACGGAGATGGCGAACTTCTTCGACGTCACCAACGTGCACCAGATCGGCCCCAAGATCGCTCCGCTTGCGAACGGCGCCATGGTGGTCGTAGCTCTCGGGCAGTCGTTCGACGGCACGCTGCCGCCGATCGTCCCCAAGGTCGAAGTGCCGGCGGTCGAGGCGCCCAAGGTGAAGGTCGACCCGGGGATCACCGTCCCGCAGCTGCGCGCACTTCAGCGCAAGTTCCCCTTCCGCCTTCAGGCGCCGTCACGGGTCGAGAGCTCGTCCTATATGACCAGCGACTCGCCGCGCGTCTACTGGATGACTCCGAAGGAGCGCACGCTGCGCTTGATTTTCAAGATCTCCAGCCTCGCGTCGGGCTACTGGGGTATTCAGGAGACGAGCTGGGCCGACGCTCCGGTGCTGGCCAGCGCCCACGACACGAAGCGGATCAACGGCCGCACCTATGGTTTCTACTACCAAGGCGTGCACCTGCAGATGGTCGTGCTGTTCGCGGGCAAAGCCAGCTACTGGGTCGTCAACTCAATCGACGACTCGCTCTCGAACGAGACGATGATCGCGATCGCCAAGGGACTGCGTCCCGTCTCGGGTCACCTGCACAAGTAGCCGGGCGCACATCCCTACCGGAAGAGGCTCTGAGCAGATTTAAGGCAGCGATTCCCTCTCGCGGATGAGTAAGCTTCCGGACGCATGAGCTCGGGAGGCGAAACGATCGGGATTTTCGGCGCGGGCTGGGTGGGCCTGGTTACCGCAGCCTGCTTTGCCGATCTCGGCCACCGCGTGATCGTGCGCGACATCGTGCCCGAGCGCATCGAGCGTCTGCGGGCCGGCGAGGTTCCGATCTACGAGCCCGGCTTGTCCGAGCTGCTCGAGCGCAACCGCGAGCGGATGAGCTACACGCTGGAGGTCTCGGACGTGACCAGCGAGGCCGACCTCCTCTTCGTCTGTGTCGGCACACCGCCCACCTACGCCGGCGACGCCGATCTCTCGGCCGTATGGGCGGTGGTCGAGGAGCTGCCCGAGCTGGGGCAAGAGGCGATCATGATCATGAAGAGCACCGTTCCGGCCGGGACCGGCGAGAAGGTGCGAGCGGCGCTCGAAGCGCGGGGACTCGGTCACGTCGGCTATGCCTCCAACCCGGAGTTCCTGGCCGAGGGCCGCGCGGTCGAGGACTTCGTCCATCCCGACCGGATCGTCATCGGCTCCTTCGAGCCCTCCGACGGCAAGCGGGTCGGGACTCTCTATGACGGCATCGAGGCTCCGATCGTCTACAGCGACGTGGCCTCGGCCGAGATGATCAAGCTGGCCTCGAACGCCTTTCTTGCGACGCGTATCAGCTTCATCAACGAGATCGCCAACGTCTGCGAGCTGACCGGCGCCGACGTCGAGCAGGTCGCCGAAGGGATGGGCCTCGATCGCCGCATCGGCCCGCACTTCCTGCACGCGGGCATCGGCTACGGCGGCAGCTGCTTCCCCAAGGACGTGACGGCGCTCAAGCAACTCGCCGGCAACTCCGGCTACCACTTCCAGTTGCTCTCGAGCGTGATCGAGGTCAACGAGCTACAGAAGCGCCGCGTGGTCGGCAAGCTCGAGAAGCATCTCGGACCTCTCGCCGGCAAGGTGATTGCGATCCTCGGTCTCACCTTCAAGCCCGAGACCAACGACATGCGCGAGGCGGCCTCGATCGTGCTCGGCTCCCGGCTGCTGGCCGAGGGCGCCGAGGTGCGTGCCTGGGATCCGATGGCCGAGCGCGACAGCTATCTGCGCGGCGCTCGCATCTGCGACAGCATCCTCGAGGCGGTCACCGGCGCCGATGCCGCGGTCATCGTCACCGAGTGGAAGCAGCTGCGGGAGCTCGCATCCGACGAGGTGCGCCTGGCGATGCGCAACCCCCTCATCGTCGACGGTCGCAACATGCTCGACCCGGCCCAGGTCGGGGCGGCCGGCTTTGCCTACGAGTGCGTTGGTCGGCCGGGAAGCTGCGCGCCGATGCCGGCCGCGACCGCCGACCTAGATCTCGAATCCACTCCGGAGTGAAACCGCGCGAGGCGATCATCCTCGCGGGTGGCAAGGCCGAGCGTCTCGGCGAAGCCGCGAAGGGAAAACCGAAGTCGCTCGTACAGATCGCCGGGCGCCCGCTGGTCGCCTACCAGATCGCCCGCCTACGCAAGGCCGGCGTCGAGCGCGTGCTCCTGAGCTGCTCCGCCGGGAAGGGAGAGGAGTTCCTCCGCGAGCTCGGTAGCCTTGGCATGGAGGTAGTCCCGGTCGAGGAGCCGGAGCCACTCGGGCGCGGCGGAGGCATCCGCTTCAGTGCCGGCAAGCTGAGCGGTGCGGGAGCGATTTTTGCCATGAACGGTGACGAGCTCCTGGATGTCGACCTGAACGAGCTCTACCGCGCTCACAGCGCCTCCGGTGCAGCCGCGACCGTGGCCGTTTCGCCGCTCGTCTCGCCCTTCGGTCTGGTCGAGTTGCGCGAGGACGGGTTCGTGTCCGGTTTCAGCGAGGAGTCGCCTCGGCTCCCGCACTGGGTCAACATCGGCCTCTACGTGCTCGAGCCCGAGGCGCTGGCGCTTTTTCCCGAGCGTGGCGATCATGAGAGCACGACCTTCCCCGAGCTGGCTCGCGAAGGACGTCTCTACTCCTTCCGTCACGAGGGCACCTGGCTGACGGTCAACACGCCCAANNCCGCTCCTTCGAGTCTTTAAAATGAGCCGCCTGGAGTTTCCCGAGCTCGGAGATAACCGCTGACATGAAGAATCTCTCCTCACCCAATTTCGAAGGCCTGGACGCTTTCGCGTTTCCGCAGGAGCGCATCGACAAGCCGTGGGGCTGGGAGCAGATCTGGGCCAAGACCGACCAGTACGTGGGCAAGATCCTCTTCGTCCGCGCCGGCAGTGCGCTCAGTCTCCAGTTCCACAACCAGAAAGACGAGACCTGGTACTTCCAGTCCGGACGGGCCGAGGTCGAGCTGGCCCTGGCCGGCGACGCAGTGACGAACCGCGAAGTCGTCGGGCCCGGGATCGCCTTCCACCTGAAGCCGGGGACCGTTCACCGCCTGCGCGCGATCGAGGACACCACAGTGTTCGAGGTCTCGACGCCGCAGCTGGACGATGTCGTGCGG
>PMMN01000059.1 GCA_003162235.1 Actinomycetota bacterium
GCCAGGAGCGCAATCGGGTGATCCGATCGCCCCTTCAGCTCGTTGATGCGCTTCGCCGCCGCCGGCTCGTGAGGCGATGCGCAGAGGCCGTAGACGGTGTCGGTGGGGAGAACGACCGGGAGCCCCGTGCGAAGTGCTGCGACCGCATCCTCGACGGCGCTCATCGCACTTACGGGCTAGCCGTTGAGAACCGGTAGCCGGTTGACGATCGCGTGACGGAAGGAGCCGTCGGCGCGTATCTCCTTGATCACGAGCGCGACTCGAAGCTCCGGGTCGAGCCTCTCCCAGCTCGACAGCAAAAGCCCGTCGACATCTCCTTCCAGGCGCACCGGATAGGGATCCTCGGCGAAGGGCAAGATCGGGTCGCCGTCGCCACGGTAGGTGTGCAGGCAGAGTCCTTGGCCCGGTTCGAGCGGCGCCGCCTCGAAAAAGGCGTGCCCGCTCTTTCCGATCTTCGAGAGCAGGAGCTTCTTCCCGGACACGAGCGCGGTGATGCGCGGCGTCCAGATCGGCGGATCCTCCTCGACCGAGCGCTTCCGNNGGCCGACCGAGCAGAGCGCCGTGTAGAGCGTGAAGGTGCCGTCCACCTGCTTGGACGGATCGGCGCTGGCGGTGCGGATCTGGCCCTCCTCCTCGATCAGCACGCGGTTGCGCGAGTTCTCGCTGCGGCCGCTCAGCCAGTAGAGCTGCAGCCAGCTCTCTCCGTCCGCGGAACGACCGGCGATCAAGCCGCGTCCCGAGTATCGATCGGTAGGAAATCCTTCTACGGCCATCTCGCCTCCACCACTCTCTCTCGTCCGGGCAGGTCGGGTGTGATCGTAACCGCCTCGAAGCCGAGGTCGCCGAGAAGAGCCGCATAAGTGCTCTGCTGCCCTTCCCCCAGCTCGACCGCAAGCCAGCCGCCCGGGACGAGCAGCCCGCTCGCGCGCTCGGCCAGCGCCTCGGGCACCCCTACCCCGACCAGCGCCTCCCTCGGCTCCCAGTCGCGCACCTCCGGCTCAAGCGCCTCGATCTCTTCCGGTAGGACGTAGGGCGGATTGGAGACGACCAGGTCGAACTCGCCCTCGATCGAGTCGCGGATGTCGCCGTGGCGAAGCTCGATCTCGAGCCCGCAGGCTTGCGCATTCTCGCGCGCCAGCGCGAGCGCATCCGACGAGGTGTCGAACGCCACGACGCGCGCGCCCGGGTGCTCGTCGGCAAGCGCCAGCGCGATCGCTCCCGAGCCCGTGCCGGCGTCGAGGATGCGCGGCGCCTCCAGCCCTTCGATCAACGCAAGTGCGCGCTCGACCAGGATTTCCGTCTCGGGCCGGGGCACGAGCGCACGCGCATCTGTCTTCAACGTCAGGCGCCGGAAGCCCCACCGGCCGAGCACGTAAGCGAGCGGCTCGCGCCTGCCCCGGCGCTCGACCAGCGCCCGCGAGCGCTCGCGCTCCTCGAGACTGAGCGGGCGGTCGAGATCCATGTAGATCTGAACGCGGCTCAACTCAAGCGTGTGGGCCAGGATCAACTCGGACTCGAAGCGCGCGCGCTCGATTCCACGCCGGGCGAGGTAATCGGTCGAGCCGGCAAGCGCCTCGCGCAGGGTGACGGCGCCCGCAGACGGGCTCACGCCGTCGCGGCCTCGAGCGCTCGACGGCGCTCCTCGGCCGAGAGAGCGTCGGTGATCTCCCCTAGATCGCCGTCGAGGATCTGGTCGAGCCGGTAGAGCGTCAGCTTGATGCGATGGTCGGTGACCCTGCTCTCGGAAAAGTTGTAAGTGCGGATCTTCTCCGCCCGCTCGCCGGAGCCGATCTGCGATCGCCTGTCCGCCGCCTGCTCGGCCTGCTGTCGCTCGCGCTCGTGGTCGTAGAGAAGGGCGCGCAGCACCCGCATCGCCCGGGCCTTGTTCTGGAGCTGCGAGCGTTCGTCCTGCATCGAGACGGTGAGCCCGGTCGGCAGGTGAGTGATGCGAACGGCGGAGTCGGTCGTGTTCACCGACTGGCCACCCGGCCCGCTCGAGCGGAAGACGTCGACCTTGAGCTCTTGCTCGTCCAGTTCGACCTCGACCTCGTCGGCCTCGGGCATCACCGCCACGGTCGCCGTCGAGGTGTGGATCCGTCCCTGCGACTCGGTCGCCGGCACGCGCTGCACGCGGTGAGTTCCGCCCTCCCATTTGAAGACCGAGTAGGCGCCGTCGCCCTTGATCGCGAAGCGCACCTCTTTGACGCCGCCCGCCTCGTTGAGACTGGCCGAGAGCTCTTCCCATTTATAGCCACGACGCTCGGCGTAGTGCGTGAGCATGCGCAGGATGTCGCCGGCCCAGAGAGCGGCCTCGTCACCGCCGACTCCCTGGCGAATCTCGATGATCACATCCCTGGAGTCGGCCGGGTCGCGCTCGATCAGCGCCAGCCGAAGCTCCTGTTCGAGCCGCTCCAGCGCCTCTTCGGACTCGGCGGCCATCGACGCCAGCTCGGAATCGCTGCGCGCGTCGTCGAGGTCGGCCTGCGCCTCGCGCCATTTCTGCGCCAGCTTGTAGGGGCCTTCCAGCTCCTTCAGGCGCCGGCCGGACTTGGCCGCTTCGCGGTGATCGTTGTAAACGGCAGGATCGGACATGCGCTCTTGGGCTTCCAGGTAGGAGCGCTCGAGTTCCTCCACGAGATGCTCGATGCCGGCCATGGGAACGATGCTAGCGGGCGCGACGGCGTTTGCTCTAGATCGCCTCGTGACAATGCGCCGCTTGGCGACCGCCGGTTTGTCGGTTCTCGCAATCACGATATCCGTGACCGCCTGCGACTCGGTCGATCCGACCGCTCAGTTCTTCCCGATCGGATTCCAAAACGACCTCGGGTACTCCGTGGTGATCAAGACCTGCGGGGACCTCCACTGCCATCAATTCCTGGAGACTTGGAAGATCGCCAAAGGTAAGAGGGGGAGCGACATGATCTCGGATTGCGGAGTGGAAACGAGCTGACAAGTCGGCCGAGACGATGGGAGAGTTGTCGGGTGCATCGACCTCGTGTTCAGCAACCGTTATGCCGACGTAGTCGTTCGCTTGTCCCAGTTTCAGCCGTGCGCTACCGCTGTCGCTCTCGATGCGAGCAAGGTGTCGCACGGAGGACGGGTCGGAGGCGATTCCTTCCCTTGATCCGCCGAGCGCTGTAAATGACGCGGCATTCGCCGGTCCAAAGCCCAGGCAGTAGGATCGCCTCATGACAATCCGCCGCCTGCTGACCGCCCTTTGTTTGGTCGTGGTGCTGGCCGGTCTGGCCTCCGGCTCTTCCGGGGCGGCGACCAAGACCGCGGCGACCGGGCCGGTGGTCGTCGTCCACTTCAACGCGAACATTGACGAGCTCGGCAGCCGCTACCTGAGCGGCGCTCTGCACCATGCCGCGAACGAGAACGCCGAGGTCGTGGTGATCCAGTTCAACACCCTGGGCGGCGCGATCACCTCGATGCAGTCGATGGTCGGCGATATCTTCGCGTCGCCGGTGCCGGTGGTCGTCTGGGTTGGCCCGGCGGGCGCCGGCGCGGCCTCGGCCGGGACGTTCATCGCCGCCGCGGCTTCGTATCTGGCCATGGCGCCCGCTACCAACATCGGCGCCGCGGCCGTGGTCGGATCACAGGGGCAGAACCTGGGCTCGACCGAGGCCAAGAAGGCGACCCAGTTCGTGGCCGCACTGATGCGCTCGATCGCGGCCCGCCGCCACCGCCCCGTTGGGGCGCTGCAGGCGACCATTCTCCAGGCCAAGGCCTATTCGGCCGAGGAGGCCGTGCGGCTCGGCATCGCCAACCTCGAGGTTTCGTCGCTTAGTGCTCTGCTGACGAAGCTCGACGGACAGACTCTCGTCACCGGCGCCGGGCCCAAGACCGTGCACACCGCCGGCGCCCGGATCGAGACCGTCAACATGAGCGTCTGGCAACGCCTGCTCGGCTTCCTCAGCGACGCCAACCTCGTCTACATACTGCTCAACCTCGGCGGTCTGGGACTGCTCATCGAGCTCTGGATGGTCGGGCGGTCGTGGGTCCCGGGGGCGCTGGGCGTCATCTGCCTGCTCGCCGCCTTCGCCGGACTGAGCGTGATGCCGTTCTCCTGGGCCGGCCTGGCGCTGATCCTGCTTGGCATCGTCCTGCTGGGCTTCGAGCTGCACGCTCCGGGACACCTCGTCTTCGGTATCTCCGGGACGGTTTCGATAGTTCTCGGCGGCATCTTCCTGCTCGGTTACTTCGGTGGACCGGGCCTGCCCGGGTACAACCCGACCGTCAGCCGCTGGCTGCTCATTTCGATCAGCGTGGTCGTCGGGGCGCTCGTACTCCTGATGGCGCGCGAGGTTCGCCTCTCACGTCACGGCAAGCGCTACGTCAGCCCGATCGAAAGCAAAGCGCTGGTGGGCACGATCGCCGAGGTGAACACGCGCCTGGCGCCCGCGGGCGAGGTCTGGGTCAACAGCGAAGCCTGGCAGGCCGAGCTGGAGCGAGGCGGTACGGCCGAGCCGGGAGAGCATTTGAAGGTGGTCGCGGTCAAGGGGTTCCACCTGACCGTGCGGCCGCTTAGCAAAGAAGAAGCCAAGAAACTCGAGAGCTAGGAGGAAAAGATGCCGATCATCAACTTCGTCCGCGACTACGAGCGCGTAGCGCGCTTCCGCTTGGGCCGTTTCGAAGGAATGAAGGGGCCGGGCGTCGTTTTCAAGATCCCGATCCTGCACCAAATCAGCAAGGTCGACACGCGCACCGAAGTGCTCGACATCCCCAAGCAGACAAACATCACCAAGGACAACGTCGCGATCGACATCGACTTCCTCGTCTACTTGCGGATCGACATCAACCAGGCCGAGAAATCGGTGCTCGAAGTCGAGGACTACCACCTGGCCGTGGTCGGCTTGGCGACGACAACGCTTCGCGCCGTGGTCGGCGACATCATCCTCGACGATGTCCTTTCCCAGCGCGACAGGATCAACGAGCTGATCCGCACCCGACTCGACCACGAAACCGAGCGCTGGGGCGTCAAGGTCACCAACGTCGAGATCCGCGAGCTGACCGTGCCACCGGAGATCGAGCAGGCGATGAACCGCCAGATGTCGGCCGAGCGCGTGCGCCGCGCCGTCGTGACCGAGGCCGAGGGCACGCGCCAGTCGAACATCACGGTCGCCGAGGGCGAGAAGCAGGCGGCCATCCTGCGCGCCGAGGGCGGGCGCCAGTCGGCGATCTTGCAGGCCGAGGGTCTGGCCAAGGCGCTTACGACGATCTCCGCTGAAGCCAAGAAGGTGGACCCGAACACCATGGGCCTGCAGTACCTCGACGCGATCAAGAAGCTGGCCGAGAGCCCGGGCTCGAAATTCTTCTTCCCGCTCGAGATGACCAGCCTGGTCGAGCAGTTCGTGCCGGCGAAGGGAAAGAGCTAGGAACTCGTCTCAAAACGAAGCACTTCGCCATTCCGAGACGAGCTCAGGCGGCCACCTCCGGCTGGGCGCCGACCAGATTCGCCGACAGCGAAATTTCGAGACCCTTCAGCGCCTGGGAAACCGGGCAGTTCGTCTTTGCCTGCTCGGCCTTCGCCAGGAAGGCCTGTTCGCGCAGTCCGGGAACGCGCCCGCTCACTTCCAGCTGCGAGCTCGTGATCCCGGTGCCGGGTACGAAGGTGACGGTCGCCCTAATGTCGAGTTGCTCGGGCGGCGTTCCGCCCTCGGCCAAAAGCAGGGAAAACGCCATCGCGTAGCAAGACGCGTGCGCGGCGGCGATCAACTCCTCCGGGCTCGTCTTTCCATCTGAGGACTCGGCTCGCGCGGACCAGCTGATCGGTAGCGTGCCGAGCGCCCCGCTTCCACTCGATTCGATCAGCCCACTGCCGTCGAACAGCCCGCCTCTCCAACTTACGGCTGCGACTCTCCTGGCCAATACGCCCTCCCTCTCCGACAGCGCGAAAACAACTCCCGCGCCACTTCTAGGTGTTCCCGTCGGAGGAAGTCTCAACCGTGCGTGTTGTTCGGAGCTTGGTACGGAAAGCAGACTCGCCGACTGGGTGTGACCGGCGAATGCGAGGCCAGGACTCGAAAGAGCGCTGGTAACCGGTGGCTAGTCTCAACCCGTGGACTTTTCTCGCGACACCACGTTCCGCCGCCCCCCGCCTAGCGAAGGGGTTGAGCCGTGGATGTCAGGGGCCGGACGGGCTGGGAAGGCGCACCGGCAGTGCGACGAGCGGTCTGAGCGGGCACTGGCGCCGCGGGGCGGCCGCTTCGGGCGTGCAGGCCTAGCGGAATAGGCTCTTACGCCATGACATCGATCGGGCGCGCGGCTGTGCTTGCCTCGCGCTCCGCGACGTGCTCGGTCTCGAGCTCGTAGACGCGCTTGAAGGCGGCGATCGCCACCTCGACCTGGTCGAGCGAGGGCTCGCGCGTCGTCAGCCGCTGCAGCCAGAGCCCGGGCGCAAGCAGGGCCGCCAGCACGCGGCTGCGCCGGTGCTTGCCCGCGAAGCGGATCAGCTCGTAGGCGAGTCCCGCGATCGGCAGCAACATGAGGATTCGAGTGGCGATCAGCCAGTACCAGTCCAGGCCTCCGAAGAGGTAATAGATGAAGGCGTAGACGAAGATCGCGAGCACCATGACCCAGAGTAGGAAGGCAGTACCGCAACGTGGATGGATGACGCTGTAGGGCATGACCTTCTCGGGCGTCAGCTCCTCCTCGGCCTCGAAAGCGTTGATCGTCTTGTGCTCGGCGCCGTGGTAAGCGAAGACGCGGCGCAGATCGGGAAGCAGCGAGACGACCAGCATGTAGAGCACGAGAATGCTGACTCGGATAGCTCCCTCGACCAGTACGAACCACACGCCGCTCACCGAGAGCAAGCGCGTAATAACGGCGGGGCTGACCTTGAAAAGCCCGACCGCGAAAACAATCGCAAAGATGAACATCGCGGCGATTGCCCAACCGCCGAGCTCGAAGCCCTCCTCGCCGTCCTCACCTTCGGTCGCGAACCTGGTCGAGATGGCGAGCGCGCGGAAGCCGATCCCGAGCGACTCACCCAGCGCCATCACGCCCCTGATCACGGGCAGCCGGAAGANNCGCACGGCCACCGCCCAGAAGGAGGGGCTGCGCATCATCACGCCTTCCATGACAGCCTGGCCGCCGTACATCGGCGTACCTTGCGCGCGCAGAGGTAAGAAAGAGAAGCGCAGCCGGCGCTTCCTCTGAGCCTTTACGGTTGCTACGGAGACGCTCACGCCTTCTTGGCGCGAGCTGCCTTCTCGGCCTTCTCGAGCCGGCGCTGGAAGCGCTCCACCCGGCCACCGGTGTCGACGAGCTTCTGCTTGCCGGTGTAGAAGGGGTGGCAGGCCGAGCAGACCTCGACGTGTAGCTCGGGCTTCACGGAGCGGGTCTCGAACTCGTTGCCGCAGGAACAGCGAACGATCGTCCGGACGTAGTCGGGATGGATATCAGCCTTCATCTGGATCGAGGATACCAGAGGCGGTACGGGGCGCCACGTTGCCACCGGAGACAACGGCCAGCACCGTAGAGCCCGGCTCCGGTTTGAAGACTCCGGCGAGAAGCGCGGCGGTCGAGACGGCGCCGGCAGCCTCGCAGGCCAGCTTCGCGCGCTGGTANNTGGTGTCCGGCAAAGGGCGCCGAAAGTCCATCAGCGATCGAATCGGGCTTGACCCTGACCCATTGTCCGCCCGCCAGCCCCGCGTAGAGCGCGGCCGACTGCTCGGGCTCGACGCCGATCACCTTTACGTCCGGACGCAGCGCCTTGACCGCAGTGGCGATACCGGCGACGAGGCCGCCGCCTCCGACCGGCACCAGAATGGCGCTGACTTCGGGTGTGTCCTCGAGCATCTCCAGACCGAGCGTTCCCTGGCCGGCGATGATGAAGGGATCGTCGAACGGATGCACCATGACCATCCCCGTCTCCTCCATCAATTCGTCGGCGCGGTCGAAGGCCTCGTTCGCGTCATGGGCTTCCAGGTCGACCTCGGCGCCGTAGGCGCGCGTGGCGGCGATCTTCTGTGGGCTGGCGCCCTGCCACATCACGACCCTGCTCGTGATCCCTTCCAACGAGGCGCCGTAGGCGATCGCCTGGGCGTGGTTCCCGGCCGAGACGCCGATCACACCGCGCGCTTTCTCCTCGTCGGTGAGCGTGGCCAGCTTGGAGAGCACGCCGCGAGCCTTGAAGGCTCCGGTGCGCTGGAAAAGCTCGGCTTTGAGCAGCACGTTGGCGCCGGTGAGCTCGCTTAGTTGAGCGGAGCTGAAGGTCGGTGTGTGGTGCAGGCGGTTGCCGATCGCCTCGCGCGCGGCGAGCACGTCGTCAAGCCCGATCATTCTCAAGCCGGTCTTCATGCGCTGATCCTAGCTAGCGGCAAGGTTCGAAGGTAGTCGGCGGCGAATCCTCAATGACGAAAGCACCGTCTCTTCTCGTGCTCCACCCCTACTGGGACGACCGCAGCGCTAATTCGTCGGTTTCCGTGCCCGGATGCAGATCCGGTAGCGGAAGAGCTCGCTGAAGGGGGCTCCGATCAGCTCGACGGTGCGGAAGACGGGGATGAAGCTGCGTCGCGCCAGCTCGAGCTCGACCGCAAACCCCGCTGCTCGTAGCTCGTCGGCGAGCGTCCGGCTCGACAGCAACCCGATGTGGGTCTCGTTGGTGCCGACCAGGAAGTTCCGGCTCTTCATCCGTTCGATCAGGTGCTTGGGGTTGGGAGTGTGGATCGAGAGCGTCCCGCCCGGCACGAGCACGCGCCGGCACTCGCGGAACATGCCCCGCAGCGTCTCGAGCTCCAGATGCTCGGTCAGATCGGCGGCCAGCGCCTTGTCGAAGCAGCAATCCTCGAACGGGAGCCGTGAGACGTCCCCCACCTCGAAACGGAGCGTCGGATGCAGCCGGCGAGCCTCGGAGACGCCCAGTTCGGAGGCGTCGACGCCGACTGCCTCGCAGCCCGACCTGGCTAGAAAGTCGGTCATCGAGCCCGCCGCGCAACCGAGATCGAGCACGCGCTCGCCGGGGTGGGGATCGACCAGCTCGAGCACGTTCCGGAGTCGCATCTTCGTCCAGCGCGTCTCCTCGGCGTAGGCCGAAGCCATCGCCTGCATGAACTCCTCGTCGTATCCCTCTCCGGCGTGGGTGCGGATCAGCGGCAGCTTCATCGACCGACACACTAGCCGCGGTTGTGGAGCGAAAGCGCGGTCGTCGCCTAGATAGTGCCGGCGCTTACTCGTTTACCAATCGCCGCCCGCCACGGTGATAGGGTTCCGCGCCACCGGTCAGAAGACGCGAACGAGATGAAACGAAAGTTGTTAAAGACAGCCCTGGCGGCGGCGCTGGCCGCTCTGTCCCTTGCAGCCCCTCTCTCTTCCGACGGGGCAACGCGAGCGGTTCCCAGGCTGGTCTTCCCCGTAGTCGGGCCCGTCAGCTATATCGATGACTTCGGTGCTCCGCGTGGCCGGCTTCCCCACCAGGGGAACGACCTCATGGGCACCAAGAAGTCGACCGTCGTGGCGGTCGAAGCCGGCACGGTCACGTTCTGGACGCACTCCGCCAGCGCCGGTTGCATGCTCTATCTACACGGCCGCAGCGGGACGATGTACGAGTACATCCACCTGAACAACGACCGCACGATGAAGAACGACAACCGGGGTCGGTGCGTTGCGGGCACAGCCTACGCCAAGGGGCTCAAGGACGGGGCTCGTGTCGAAGCTGGGCAGCCGGTCGGCTACCTGGGCGACTCCGGCGACGCGAACGGAATTGCGTCCCACCTCCACTTCGAGGTTCACCCGCGCGGCGGAAGCGCCGTCAGCCCGTATCCCTATCTGAAGCGCGCCCGCGTCCTCCTCTTCGCGGCCAACCCGGGTGACCGAGTCTCGCTGACGCTGAAGGGGACGGTGATTGCTGCCGACACCGGCGCCGGGACACTGAGCATGCGCCTGACCGACCTCGTCGCCTCGACGGATCTACATCTCGAGAAGCTCTCCCGTACGATCACGCTCGCGCTCTCGCCCGACACGCTGGTGCTCGACGAGTTCGGTAACAACGTTCCGTTCGAGAATCTCAACGAGCTCAGCGGCGGAGAGCCGGTACAGATCGAGACCACGAGCGTTCCGACCACGCTGACTTCCGAGCTTGGCTCCTCGCTCGCGCTGACGACGTTCTCCGTCACGATCCCGAGCTAATCCGCGCACCTCACGAGTCGCGGCGCTGCCCGCCTCCGCCCGTGCTCTTACGCCCCGACACGGCGCCCCGGCAGATCTCAGTTGAGGCGAGTCCGGAGAAACTCGATGATCGTCCCCGTCGGGGCGCCGGGCGTGAAGACCTCGGCCACTCCGTGCTCGCGTAGGACTTTCGCCTCGTCGTCGGGGATGGTGCCGCCGACCAGTACGAGCACGTCGTCCGCTCCCTGATCGCGCAGCCCGTCGAGCACGCGCGGCACAAGCGTCATATGGGCGCCGGAGAGGATCGAAAGCCCGACCGCGTCGGCGTCCTCCTGGATCGCCGTCTCGACAATCTGCTCGGGCGTCTGGTGCAGGCCCGTGTAGATGACCTCCATGCCGGCATCGCGCAGCGCGCGCGCGACCACCTTGGCGCCACGATCGTGGCCGTCCAGGCCGGGTTTGGCGATCACTATCCGGATCGGTTCGGGCACGCGGCCAGTATAGGGGCGCCGTTCATTAGGAGGAACTCAGCGGAGCACGTTCAAACCGTCGTGTCGGGGTTGAGCTTGT
>PMMN01000004.1 GCA_003162235.1 Actinomycetota bacterium
GCGCTCGCCGTCGGCGGTTACATCATCCTGGCCGGGCTCTGGTCGAGCCCGATCTCGGGCGCCTCGATGAACCCGGCACGCTCCTTCGGGCCCGACCTCGCGCTCGCCAACTTCAGCCACTACTGGGTCTACCTCATCGGGCCGCTCGCGGGCGCCGTGATCGCGGTCGGCTTCGCCTGGATCCTGCGTGGACCGGGCGGAGACGTCGGCGGCGTGACGGCCGCCCGCGGCAGGCTCGATTAGGCCCGGAAGGACTACTCGCCTTCCGGCGGCGTGAATCCGATCGCGCGCTTCTTCGGAAGGGGCGGCGGCGCTACCAACTCTCGTAGCACGGTGAAGACCTGAGCAAGCTGGGCGTCGTGCTCGGCCAGGCGGCTCTTGAAATGATTCTCCAACTCGTCGAGTTTGCCTCGCAACGCGTCCCGTACTTCACCAACCCGCCGCAGTGCAACGAAGGTGCGCATGATCTCTATGTTCACGGCGACTGCGCGCTCACTTCGAAGGATGCTGGAAAGCATCGCCACGCCTTGCTCGGTGAAGACGTACGGCGAGTAGCGACGACCGCCCCACCCTTCACTTGAGATCACAATCTGTGATCTCAAAATCCGACTCTCTTCTTCCGTAAGCCGGAAGGCGAAATCATCCGGGAAGCGCGCAGCGTTCCTCTTGACCGCCTGAACGAGCGTTCTCGTCTCGACTCCGTATAGGTCGGCCAGATCGTGATCGAGCATGACGCGGAGCCCGCGAACGACGAAGATCCGGCGCTCGATCGCCTCGCGAGGGGACGCCACGGCGGCAACTTCTCCGGAGCTGGGCTCGGTGCTCATCTTGATGAACCTACTGGCGACCGAAGCGGGGAAGTGTGCCGATTCAGCGCCAGTACAACAACCGCTGCCGATCCGAGGCATACCGATCGAGCCGGGGCTCGATCGGCTGCGCGGCCTCCAGCACATCGCTCCGATTCCAAGACCCAGAAGCCTGAGTGTGCCAGTGTTCGGGAATGTCACATGAGCATGCGCTGGCGAGGGCGCAAGGTTGGCGGCGTTGAGATGGTGCTGCTCGACGCATTAGCTCCCGGCGGCCGCCTCGCGAGCTTTTCTGACTCTCTCGAGATCTTTCGCGTATGACCGCCCAACGGTTATCGAATAGTCGATCCTGTTGCAGAGGCGGTGGGCAAGGACCGCGTTGTCGACACTTCTTTGGCCCCCGTCTCGCTTTGAGCGAGGAAAATGCTCGTGGGTCGGCATCCAATCGCTGAGTTCGTCAGTGACCGGTTCGAAGTAACGAGCACCGCCCAGCTCTTCGGGACAGAAGCACTCGGGCATCCTGCACGTCACCTGCGTGATGTAACCAAGCTCTGCAGCTTTGATGAGGATGCCCTTGACGCCCAAGGACTTGAGTTTCCTGGCCGCTTCCGCACCTCGCGCCGGGTCCAGCGGTGGTCTTGTCACACGGAAAGCCTATCGGCCCCGAATCCGTAGTTCGAGGAATGGGGTCGCAATCGTGCCTCCAGCACCAAGCCGGTGACGCCTCGCGCCGTAATGCTCCTCGGATCGCCAGTGATTCATCCCTCGCCGTCGGCTGGGCGAGTGTTCTCCCCGTCGGAACTCGCCAAATTGGAGCGACCACAGTTGGTTTTGCGACCCCACTACGACCCCGCGACCCCGCCAGTGGGGTCGAGAACGGTTCGGAGCGGTTCCTAACGGGGCAACACGGTTAGGTAACGGAAATAGCCGTTTTGCGGGAATTAACGGCAGTTTCGGCTCTATCACTGATAGTGCCCCCGGCAGGAATCGGACCTGCGCACGCGGTTTAGGAAAACGACCAGGCCGAGGAAGGATACTTCGGGCTAGTTCGGGCTCTTACGACTTTTGCCTGGAAATGGCACTAAATCGCGCGAAACGCCTGTTTTCCCGATCACGCGTTTTCGCGGGCATTCGGGAGCTTGTGTTGCCAAAAATCGCCACATTTTCTAGTGCGTGCGTCATCTAGGTAAACGACCCTAAACACCAAGGGCCGAGTTTCCTCGGCCCTATTAAATCTTCGAGTAGGCTTCGATAGGCAAAATACTTAGCCCATCGTGCTGCTCCAGCCACACTTGTCGCACACCCAGCGACTCCCCGTTTTTCTAAGCTTGGCCCCGCAATCGGGGCACCTCTTTTTCTTACGCGACGAGAGGATACGTGTCAGTGTTTTGCCTACTTTCATAAACTAAATATAGGGCTAAACTCGTCTGCGCGAGCTAGAGGGCCACTTTGAAATGCGTTTGTGCGCCTGCCCTGTCTAGTCGGGCTCGACGATGTGCGGCTCCGGCGCCGCCGCTTTCTTCATCCGCGCCGTCACGTCATCGAAGCCCTTGGCACTCGGCAGGTCGTCATCGAAGAAGGTTGCATCGGTGTCCATCGTGAAGGCAACCGAATGATGACCGAGCCAGTGCTCCGCCTCGCGCGCGCAGAACGTCGGCCCGCTCTCGGCGCTCGCCGTCGGCGGTTACATCATCCTGGCCGGGCTCTGGTCGAGCCCGATCTCGGGCGCCTCGATGAACCCGGCACGCTCCTTCGGGCCCGACCTCGCGCTCGCCAACTTCAGCCACTACTGGGTCTACCTCATCGGGCCGCTCGCGGGCGCCGTGATCGCGGTCGGCTTCGCCTGGATCCTGCGTGGACCGGGTGGAGACGTCGGCGGCGTGACGGCCGCCCGCGGCAGGCTCGATTAGCAAGGGCTTCGAGGCTGTTCCGGGAGAGATGTACAAGCCCAGCGAAATAGGCCCTTAGTCGAGGCGGCCGCTCTCGAGACCGGCCAGCAGATCGAGCAGTCCCGCGGCCTCCCATGACCGGTTTCGCCTCTTCTCCGAGAGTGGCGCGAGCACGCCTGCTTCGGCAAGCTGCTCGATCGCCTTGGTAAGCGCCGGCTTGGTGCGGCCCGTGGCNNGCAGCCGCATCGGCCCTTGGCGAGCCGGCCGCCCGGAGCTGCTCGCGCCAGTGCTCCTGGAGGAGAGCGACTTCTCTCGAGTAGCGAGTCGCGAGGTCGGCGGCGCGAGCGGCGGCGGTGGCGAAGAGTGTCAGCCACTCGTCGTCTCGCTCGTCGCGGAAGGCGTGAAGGTCCCGGATGTAGCGGTCGCGCTCGGCGGCGAGAACGACGCTGATCGGCGGTACGTAGGCCGGAGCGAGGCCACGTCTGCGTAGGATCACCTGGACGAGCGCCCGGCCGGTGCGGCCGTTTCCGTCCGTGAACGGATGAATCGTCTCGAACTGGGCGTGAGCGGCAGCCGCCTGCACAATCGGAGGCAGCGTCTCATCCGCACAGAAGGCGACGAGGTCGTCGAGGAGCGCGGCGACGTTCTCGGGCGGAGGCGGCACGAAGTCGGCTCCGCACGGGTTGTAGTCGTTGCCGCCGATCCAGTTCTGGTCGACGCGCAACTCGCCGGCCATGGAGGCGTTCGGGGCCCGTGCGAGCAGCACGCGATGGATGGCGAGAATGTGCTCCACGCCGAACACCGTCTCCGCCGAGGCTTCCTCGATCGCGAGCTGCATCGCGTCGATGTTCGCGAGTACCTCCAGCGCTTCGGGCCCCGCCCGCCCACCGGTATCCAGTCGGGCTTCGGCACGAGCGAGTGTGTGCGCGTCGACCTGCATTCCTTCCACCTTCGAGGATGCGATCGACTCGGTTCGCAAGAGCAATCGCGCGAGCGGAGCGAGCGCCGGCGTGGCGACGGCGTTCAACTCGGCAATCCTTGCCTCGGCATCCGAGACCACGCCCAGAGTGGGCGCGCCGATCTGCGGCGAGTACGACGCGAGCGGATCCGGCAAGAAGGCGTCGTAAGAGCATGGACGCCGCTGGCGGGAAGGCGCATAGAGCGCCGGATCGGCCTCCCAGATCTTTCGTATCAGCCGCCCGCGCATCTCGCTAACCTTTCCTTCGCTCCGATTCTTAGTAAAGCTTAGCGCTTATCCTTTACTAACAACGTGGGTTTCGACACAGTTGCGAGCCGTCCTGCGAGGCGCGCTCACAGGTAGAGCCGAAAGCTCTTCGAAGACGCAGGGCGCATACTGCCGGCCTCCGCGGCCCTCGTTTGAGGTACCACTTTGGCACCTCAAAGTCTCCCACTCCTCGGGCGCGAGCCGAAAGGAGAAGTCTTCAGGGAAGCGCTCCCGGTTCCGCGTCATCGCTCGCACCAGCGCCTTGGTCTCGATTCCGTACAGGTCGGCCAGATCGTGATCGAGCATGACCCGAAGTCCGCGAACGACGAAGATCCGCCGCTCGATCGCCTCGCGAGGGGACGCCTCAGCGCCAATTTCTCCGGAGCTGGGGTCGAGGCTCATTTTGGCGAACCTACCCGAGGGCCCGACGCGGGATTGTGCCGATTCAGCGCCAGATCACGCGGTCGGCTCCAGGTCTTCCTTCGCCGCATCGCTCCGCTGCTTCGCGTAGGCGATTTGAGGTGCCAATCTGGCACCTCAAGTTCTGCCCTGCTCGATTCGAGGGCGTCGGGCATGCAGGTCTACTGGAATAGGCTCTCAGCCTAAAGTGCCCCGGTGAGCTCGAGCGCTGCTTCGAGCGCAGGCAACTGTCGTAGGTCGCCTGCCGCGATGCGCGAGCGGAGAATGTCGCGAATCGGCGAGCAAAGAACGTCTAGACCTGGCTCGAGCGCAAGGCGGCGGGCGCCCCTACGGAGAGATGTATAGCTTTCGAAGCCGGCGGGCTTGGAGATCACGTCGATGTAGCCAAAACGTGTAGAGAAGCTAACTATCCTCCCGTCGGCGAGCGCCCGCCCAAGGTCCCGAACGTCGCCGAGAACCACCGCGGCGAGATGGTCGAGCGCCGCCTGAATACGGTTGAGATTGCCCCCGCTTGCTGAAAGCGCGATGTCGATGTCGTAGGTCGGAAGAGGTGAGCCCTGCAAGACGGCGGCAAGGCCCCCGATCAGGACATACTCCACACCGTACTGGTTGAGAGCGCGTAACACCGGCAAGGGCTCGAACGGCCACTCGTACCAGCGGCTTCGTGCCCTCATTTCTGACTCTTTCGAATGTGCCGCAACAGCGCCTCGAGCCTTGGCAGGGCGTCGCGGTCTTTCGGCCGATCGCTTATGCGTTTCGAGGCAATGACTCGTTCGAGCTTCGCGACCCGCACCCTGGCGCCGCCAACGCTGAGAAGAAACGACTCACTCGCCCGCACGAGATCGGGGTAGCCCTCGGCGGCGGCGGGATTGATGACGATGTCGACGTCGCCGAAGCGTGTCGTCAGAAACGTCGTCTCCTGTAGCCGCAAGTGCTGGTCGTCGATGGGCCATGACTCGTCGATCTCACCTTCCGAAGTGAGAGCTTTCGCGTCCATCTCGAGCAACGCCTCTGCGAGACGCTGCAGATTACGAACGTCGCGGCTCGGCGTAATGTCGATATCCGTCGTCAACTCCGGCCAGCCCTGCGTCACAGCCGCGTAGGCACCGATCACGACGAACTTGACACCGTGACGAATCAGTGTGGCGAGAATTTCCTCGGGGTTGAAGTGCGCCGGGGCGACCATCAGGCTGTCCTCTCGCTCGAGCGTGAGGCGCCGGCGCCGGCGAGTGCGGCACGCTGCGTCGCCTGGGCGAGATCAACCGCGACATCGAGGCGCTCGCGCGGGCTGAGAGCGAGCCGACGACGAACGTCTCGAGCGTACGACGAATCGTGAGTGGCGAAGGACGTCTGCAGCTCGAAACCACACGCCCGTACGAGCGCGACGACAGTGGCAAACCCGGGATCAATCTGACCCCGCTCGATACGCGATACCGCGTTCTGAGCCACGCCGGACCGTTCACCTAGCTCCGCCTGCGTCATGCCCGATCGCGCTCGCGCCAGATAGATGAGATCGCCGGCTCGCATACCGTAAGTGTAGTACAAATACGTGCTTTTACCTCTGCGAGCGAGCGAGAGGCCGAACCTCTAATAAGCGTCTATCCCGGTAGGAATGTGCGACCGAGGCTGCGCAGCGCATCTCCACCGCTGAAGCGACACGACCTCACCGCCAGTACAACAACCGATGCCGCTCCGAGGCATAGCGATCGAGCCACGCCTCCAGCGGCTTCGCGGCCTCGAGGATGTCGCTCCAGCTGCAGGACGCGAACTCCCGTAGCGGCGAGCGGGCAAGCAGCGTCATGAAGATATCGGCGTCCACCTCGATCTTCTCGGGCGGGCCGAGGTTGATGAGCAGGAAGCCGGGTGTCTGCAGGCTCTCCGCGAGCGCCGTTCCGATCCGCCAGTTCCGGGTCAGCTCGTAGTAGCCGGCGGCCGCGACCTGCTCGGGCGAGACCGCGTAGAGATCGGGGCGNNAGGTCGGGCCAGACGACGATCACATCCGGCTCGCTGAGCGCGTTGGCAGTCTCGCCGAGCGAGCGGCAGACCTCGGCGAGCGCGGAGGCGACCTCGGGGCCGCGAGCGCCGCCGACCGGAACGCCCCAGAGCAGCAGCGCCGGCTCGCCCTGCGGGCGCTCCGGCGCGACGAGCGCTTCGAGGCGCCCCCGCTGCTGGAGGCCGCGGAAGACCGTCCAGGTGACGGCGTCCTCCGAGTTCTCGAAGCAGAACTCGAGCAGCTTCTTGGTCCGGTTCCCGCGATTGACGGCCTGACCGAGCGTCTCGACGAGCCCGGCGCGCACCGATTTGGGCACGTTCAGCTCGGGGCTCGCCACTATCAGCACGCGGTCGCGCTCGTTGATCGCATTCGAGTACGCCACGCCACATTCGCAGCGGTAGATGCAGTCGTCGCGCGAGGCGACGGACAATCGCTTACCGAGGCTCGCGGCGAGCGCCTTGTTCGGCTTGATCAGCCGCCGGCAGGCCCGGCAGCGCATCGCCTGGAACTTCACTGGCAGCGTTTTAGCCATCTACATCCTCCGGCGGTTCCTCGTCCGTGCGGCGCACGTCCCGATCCCCGTCTCGATCGGTCAGATCATAGGCCGCCGGCTCGCCCGATCTCGGCCCGCGAGGCGGCTTGCCCCTCGGCCGAGGCTCTAGACCGGCGGCGGCTCCCACGCGCGAGCCCCGCCATCGGCCTCCACGAACACAGCCTCGATCTCTTTGGGCTGGATCTCTCCGGCCTTGATCTGCTCGGCCCAGTGGCAGGTCACCAGGTGCCCGGGCTCGAGCTCGCGAAGGGGCGGCACCTCGTCCCGGCAGAGTGTCGGCTGCACGAACGGGCAGCGGGTGTGGAAGCGGCAGGCCGCCGGCGGATTCGCGGGGCTCGGAAGGTCGCCGGCGAGAAGCAGGGGCCTGCGCGCCCGCTCGACCTCGGGGTCGGGGATCGGCACCGCCGAGAGCAGCGAGATCGTGTAGGGATGCAGAGGGTTCGCATACAGCTCGGCGGCCGGCGAGATCTCGACGATCGTGCCGAGGTACATCACGGCGATGCGATCGGAGATGTGCCGGACGACCGCCAGGTCGTGCGCGATGAACAGATACGTCAGCGAGAACTCCTTCTGCAGCTCCTCGAGCAGGTTGATGATCTGCGCCTGGATCGAGACNNCGCTGCCCGCCCGAGAACTCGTGTGGGTAGCGGCTGGCCGCATCTCGAGGAAGGCCGACGATCTCGAGCAGCTCTGAGGCTCGGCGTGCCGCCCCGCGGCGACCGGCCAGTCCGTGTGCCCGCAGCGGCTCGCCGATGATCCGGGAGATGCTGTGGCGCGGGTTCAGCGACGCGAACGGGTCCTGAAAGACGATCTGCATCCGGCGACGAAGCGCACGCATCCCTTCGGCGCCAAGCTCGCTGATGTCCTCGCCGTCGAACAGGATCCTGCCGGCGGTCGGCTCGTACAGCCGCAGTAGCGCCCGTCCCACCGTCGACTTGCCGCAGCCCGACTCGCCCACCAGCCCCAGCGTCTCGCCGTGGCGGATCTCGAACGAGACGTCGTCGACGGCCTTGATGTCGCCCACGTGGCGATCGAGCACGATCCCGCTCCTGATCGGGAAGTAGACCTTGAGCTGCTCGACCTCGACCAGGTTGTTCTCGCCGCTCAACCCGCCGCCTCCTTGCGGCTCTTCTGCCACTCGTCGGCCGGAACCGGGTTGAAGCAGGCGATGAAGTGGCCGGGCTCGATCTCGGCGAGCTGGGGAACTTCGAGACCGCAGCGCTCGATTCGGTAGCGGCAGCGCGGCTGGAACGGGCATCCGGTCGGGAAGCTCAGCATGTCGCGTGGAGCGCCCTTGATCGGCCGTAGCGCCACGCGGCGCGTGTAATCGAGCCGCGGCACGCTTTCGAGCAGACCGAGCGTGTACGGATGTCGCGGCCGCTTGAAGATGTGCTCGGCCGTGCCCCTCTCCATGAACATCCCGCCGTACA
>PMMN01000006.1:0-722 GCA_003162235.1 Actinomycetota bacterium
GAGCCGAGCCCGGTGCAGCGCGGACAGGCGCCGTGTGGCGAGTTGAACGAGAAGACGCGCGGCTCCAGCTCGGGCAGCCCGATCCCGTGCTCCGGGCAGAGCAGGTTCTCGGAAAACGTCATCGGCTCGCCATCTTGGACGTCGATCGTGACCAGCCCCTCCGCCAGCTGGGCCGCCGTCTCGATCGACTGGGTCAGACGCGTTCGCAGCTCGGGCTTCATCACGAGGCGGTCGACCACGACCTCGATCGTGTGCTTGAACTTCTTGTCCAGCTCGATCGTCTCTTCGAGCAGGCGCTGCTCGCCGTCGACCTTCACGCGGGTGAAGCCTTCGGCGCGCAGATGCTCGAGCACGTCCTTGAACTCGCCCTTGCGATCTCGCGCCACAGGCGCGTTGACGGTGAAGCGTGTCTCCTCGGGCAGGCGCAGCACCTGGTCGACGATCGTGTCGATCGACTGGCCGGCGATCGGACGGCCGCAAACCGGGCAGTGAGGCCGGCCGACGCGCGCGTAGAAAAGGCGCAGGTAGTCGTAAATCTCGGTCACCGTGCCGACCGTCGAGCGCGGGTTGCGCGAGGTCGTCCTCTGATCGATCGAAATCGCCGGCGAGAGCCCCTCGATCGACTCCACGTCGGGCTTCTCCATCATCTGCAGGAACTGGCGCGCGTAGGCCGAGAGCGACTCGACGTAGCGCCGCTGACCCTCGGCGTAGATCGTGTCGAA
>PMMN01000006.1:836-2831 GCA_003162235.1 Actinomycetota bacterium
GCGACCCGGTCAAACCGGCAACGAGCTCGTGCAGCTCGGCGGGCTCCGGCACGAAGTCGACCTCGAGCTCGCCCACGGTCAGCGTTCCGTAGCCGAACAGGCGCCCCGGCAGCGTCTGCTCCAGCTCGACGGCGCCGAACGACGACAGGCTCACGGTCGCGGAGCAGCGCCGGAGCACGCCGGAGATGACATAGAGCTGATCGCTCGTGAGCACGAGCTTGGTTCGATCCCAGCGCCAGACGGCGCGCAGCGCAATCAGCGCGGCCAGCGCCATGGTGATGACGCCGCCCGCCGAGTAAGGCCAGCCGATCGCAACCAGTGCCATGCCGGCGGCGGCGAGAACGAGTGCCTTCGAGAGGCTGCCGGCAAGCACGATGCCGTGCCTGCGCGTCTCATAGAGCACCTGTTCGTTTTCGCGACGACGCATGATCCTGCGTTCTATCCGCGGATTTGATTACCTTCGCGCCCGATGAGACTGAGGATCGCCGTGACGTTAGCGGGCGTGGCGCTCATTACCGCGCTCGCCGCCGGCGTGGTGATCGTACGCGGCGGCTCCGAGCAGCTTCGCTCCAGTCCTCTGACCGCTCGGATCGCCCGGCAGCTGGCGGATGCCGACGCAACCAGCGCGATCGTCTACGTGGCCGACGGAAACAGACGCTACGAGGCGACGGCGGCGGCGTACGGAGCAAAGCCGCCGAAGCCCGACCAGCTTTTCGCGGTCGGCAGCGTGACGAAGACCTTCACAGCCGCGATCGTGCTCGAGCTAGCCAGCGAAGAGAAGCTGCGCCTGGACGACTCGCTCGAGCGCTATCTGCCCGGCGTCGTCAAGGGAGGAGAGAAGATCACGATCCGCGAGCTGCTACGGCACCAGTCCGGCCTGGCCAACTACACCGACTACGCCGACTGGACGCTCAAGGCGGCGCTATCGCCGAATCTTGGTCCGCTCGACGTCCTCCGATTCGCGGCGAAAAAGCCGCGCGCCTTCAAGCCCGGAACGGCCTGGGCGTACTCAAATACGAACTACATCGCGCTCGGTCTGATCATCGAGCGCGTGTCCGGTCATTCCTACGAGCACGAGCTTCGGCAGCGAATCCTCGAGCCGTTGGCGCTCCGCCAAACCGGACTCCCGACTAAAGAGCAGATTGTGGATCTGACCGGCATGGTCGCAAATCCCCGTACCGCCGCCTGGGCGGATGGCGGAATCGTTTCGAACGCCGAGGATCTCGCCCGCTTCTACTCGGCGTTGCTCGGCGGACGATTGTTACCTCCTTCCGCGCTCGCGGAGATGCGAGAGACGATCGATACCAGCTCCTCTATGGGGTTCGGTACTCGGGACGGCCTGGGCATCTTCTCCTTCCCGCTCGACTGTGGGACAGGCTGGGGACACCAGGGCCTGATTCTCGACTTCAACACTCTCGCCATCGCGAGCAAAGACGGGCATCGAGTCGCGATCATCTCGGAGCGCGGCCCTTCTCTTCTCGGCCCACAGCTCGGATCTACGCTTCTCTGCGAGAAACGCTAAGGCGCGGCGCTACTTCTTCTTGCGCCGGCCGAAGAGCACGCCGCCGGCCGCAAAGCCGAGCCCGAAGGTGCCGATCGAGAAGGAGCCGATGGCGATCGCCTTGCGCGTGCCGGAGAGCCGCTGCCAGCGTCCCAGATCCTCTTCCTCTTCCGGGGTCAGTTCTTCACCACGGCGCTTCTTGCGCGCAGCGCCACCGGCCCGGAGACCGAGGTAGAGATCGTCGAAGACTTCCGCTGACTCGTCGGCCATGGGCTGGAGTGTATAGGGTGCCGCGGAGGTGGCTGTACGAGTTTTACACCTGTCCGACCTTCATCTCGGCTCGCGAGGCGGCCAGATCGGCGGCCCGGGCCTGATGGAGCTGATCGAGCGGGCGGGCCCGGAGCTGATCGTCGTCGGTGGCGATCTGGTGAACCGTGGCCGGAGACAGCAGTTTGAGCAGGCGGCGGCCTATTTGCGCTCTCTCGGCCCGGCGG
>PMMN01000033.1:0-17891 GCA_003162235.1 Actinomycetota bacterium
CCGATCGCCATGTTCGAGGCGGCGCAGGCGGAGCACTCCGCCAGCAGCGGTCCGCGCGTGCCCAGCTCCATCGAGACCCAGGCCGCGCCCATGTTCGGGATGATCGAAGGGATCGAGAATGGGCTGATCCGGTCGGCGCCGCGGTTGAAGAGCGTCAGCGTGCAGTCCTGGAACGATTGGAGCCCACCGACGCCGGTCGCGATAGCCGCACCGATGCGGTCACGCTCCTTGGCGATATCGAGACCGCTGTCGGCCTCGGCCTGCCGTGCCGCCGCCAGAACCATCAGCGCAAAGCGGTCCATGCGCCGGACCTGCTTGCGGTCGATCCACAGGGTGGGATCGAAATCCTTCAGCTCACAGGCGAAGTCGACCGCGTAGCCGCTGGCGTCGAAAATCGTGATCGGGCCGGCCCCGGATTCACCCGCGAGCAGGTTGCTCCAGGCCGTCTCGAGATCGTTCCCAAGCGAGTTGACCAGACCGAGCCCTGTGATCACGACTCTCTTGCGTCCGTTCTGCATCTCTACATCGCCATCCCACCGTCGACCACGAGCACTTCTCCCGTGATGAACGCCGCCGCGTCCGAGCAGAGGAAGCGCACCGCTCGTGCCACGTCTTCGGGCTTGCCGAAGCGGCCGAGCGAAGTGGCCTTGAGCATCGCCTGCTTGACCTCGTCGGGCAGGACGTCGGTTAAGCGAGTCTCGATGTATCCGGGCGCTATCGCGTTGACCCGCACGCCCCGGGCGCCGGCCTCACGCGCCAGCGACTTGGTGAAGCCGACGATGCCCGCCTTCGAAGCTGAGTAGTTGGTCTGACCGAAATTGCCGTGCAGGCCGACGACGCTCGAGAGATTGACGATCGAGCCGGACCGGCGCTTCATCATGCCCCGAATCGCCGCGTGGCACATCAGGAACACGCTCGTGAGGTTGATGTCGATCACTGCCCGCCAGTCTTCCTCCGACATCCGAGCCAGCAGCCCGTCGCGAGTGATGCCCGCGTTGTTGATCAGGAAATCGATCTCGCCGGCGTCGGCGATCAGCTTCTCTACGTCGCCCGCCTTCGTGACGTCGGCAAATAGAGCTCGCCCACCGACCTCACGCGCGACGTCTTCGGTCTCGCCCGTACCGGGCAGGTCGCAGCAGAGAACCTCGGCACCGGCCGAAGCCAGCTCGCCCGCGATCGCGCGACCGATGCCACGAGCAGCGCCGGTAACGAGGGCGCGCTTTCCCTCCAGAGAACCGAAGCCGTCAGACAACCGTCAGCACCTCCTCTGCCTTCTTGAGCGAAGCCAGGTTGTTGACCGAGATCGTCTCGACGCTGCGGTCGATCCGCTTGACCAATCCCGAGAGGACGTTACCGGGACCGATCTCGACGAAGGTGCGCACACCGTCTGCAATCAGCCCTCTCGTCGCCTGGGTGAAGCGCACCGGTGCCGTGAGCTGGTCGACGAGTAGCGAGGAGAGCTTCTGGCGGCTCTCGAGGCAGGCGGTGACGGTGGACATGAACGGGATCTGGAGCTCTCCGAAACGTACTTTCGCGATCGCTGGGCGGAAACGCTCGGCCGCTCGAGCCACAAGCGGGCTGTGGAAGGCTCCCGAGATCGGCAGCTTCACCGTCCGCCGCGCACCTTCACGCTCGGCCTCCTCGCAGCACTCCTCGACCGCGTCGGTCTGGCCGGAGATGACGACCTGGCCGGGGCAGTTGTAGTTCGCCGGCCAGACGCAGTGGATCTCCCGGCAGAGCTTCTCGACGACCTCGTCGTCGAGCCCGAGGATCGCGGCCATCGCGCCTGGGTTCTCTTTCGCAACCTCGGCCATCGCCAGCCCGCGCTCGCGCACCAGCGCGATCGCATCCTCGGCCGAGATCGCCTTTCCGGCCGAAAGAGCCGCAAACTCACCGACGGAGTGCCCGACGACGTAGTCGGGCCTGAATCCGAGCGCCTCGATCGCAGCCAAGATCGCCAGGCTGGTTGCGATCAGGGCCGGCTGCTGGATCGACGTGTCGACCATGTCCTCGACCGGGCTTGAGAAACAGAGCGCGCGTAGGTCGAGGCCGCAGGCCTCGCTCCCACGCTCGTAGACTGCCATCGCTTCGGGAATCGCCTCGGCGACCTCTCGACCCATCCCGGCCTCGAGCGCTCCTTGGCCAGGGAAGCAGAAGGCGACCTTCCCTCTCGTTCGACCTTCTACACCGTCAGCGTTCATCTTCTCTCCCTTCCGTCCACGTAATCACGCTCGACCCCCAGGTCAGCCCCGAGCCCATCCCGGTCATGAGCACGAGCGTTCCGTCTTTCAGACGTCCTTCTGCTCGTGCATCCCCAAGTGCAAGAGGGATCGAGGCCGACGAGGTGTTGCCGTAGCGATCGACGTTGACGAAAACGCGCTCCTCTTCGATTTCCAGTTTCTTGGCGGCGTGCTCGATGATACGAAGGTTTGCCTGGTGCGGGACGTAGAGGTCGATCTCTCCGACGCTTTTCCCCGAGATATCGAGCGCTGCCCGAGCCGAGCTCAGTAGCACTCTGGTCGCGAATTTGTACACCTCGCGGCCGTTCATCCGTACGAAATGCTCGCCCGCCGCGACCGTCTCGGCGCTCGCAGGTCGGCGCGAGCCGCCCGCCGGCATGTAGAGCTCCATCCCACCGGCGCCGTCCGCGCCTAGCTCGAAAGCGTGAAAGCCGCCCGCCTCGACCGCCTCCAGCACGACCGCTCCCGCGCCGTCGCCAAAGAGAACGCAGGTGGCCCGATCGCTCCAGTCCACGATCCGCGAGAGCGTGTCGGCGCCGATCACGAGTACTCGTTTCGCAAGCCCGGCGGCGATCGCAGAGTAGCCCTGTACTAGTCCGTAGACGAAGCCCGTACAACCCGCCGAAAGGTCGTAGGCTGCAGCACTGCGGGCACCGAGGCGATCGGCAACCAGAGCAGCCGTCGAAGGGAAGAGCATGTCCGCCGTGATCGTGGCCACGATCACGAGATCGATGTCCGAGGCCTGAATGCCCGCGTCGACAAGAGCCGCCCTGGCCGCCGGCAGGCAAAGATCTGAGGTCGCTTCTTCGGGCGCGGCAATCCGGCGCTCTCTGATCCCCGTGCGCGTCTGGATCCACTCGTCGCTCGTGTCGACCATCCGGCCGAGATCTTCGTTGGAGAGCACGCGCTCGGGCGAATAGCAACCTAGCCCGGTGATCGAGACGGGTCTTCCCGCGCAGGCGCCTATCACTGCTCCACCGCAAATATCAATGTGCCGCGTACCGCGAGCTTCCCGTCGACCGTGGCCTTGATCTTGCCCCTCCCAATCGGACCACGCATAGCCTCGAGCTCGCAGGCGTACTCGAGCGTGTCGCCCGGCTCGACAACTCGCTTGAAGCGGACATCGTCGATACCGCCGAAAAGGACCATCTTGCCCCGGTTCTCCTCCAGCGTGAGCACTATGACGGCGCCCGTCTGGGCGAGGCCCTCGACCATGAGGACGCCGGGCATGATCGGCCGCCCCGGGAAGTGCCCGGCGAGGAACCACTCGTCCGCGCGCACTGTCTTCCGGGCAACGGCGCGCTTGCCGGGCTCCAAATCGATAACTTCGTCGATCATCAGGAAGGGATCGCGGTGCGGAAGGATCGCTTCCAACTCCTCTTTACCGAGCGGGAGCGTGAACTTCATGCGGCAACCTCCTTGGCGATGCGTTCGCGAAGACGCTTGCGAGCACGATGTGCGTAGCACTTGGCCGTTCCTACGGGAATGCGAATCGCCTCGGCGACCTGTTCGAAAGAAAACCCGAGCGCGTCCTTGAGCACGACCACTTGCGCCTGCTCGGTGGAGAGATCGCTCAGGTAGCGGGACAGTTCTTCGCGCAACTCGGCGCCGAGCAGCTCGCGAACGGGGTCGTTTTCGAGCGAATGCTCTAGCTGTAGCTCGTCGGGAAGCGTTTCCGCGCGGCGGATGCGCTCACGCGCAGCCGTGTCGTAGCACGTGTTGACGACGAGACGATGGAGCCAGGTGGCGAACTGCGCGTCGCCTCGGAACTGGCCGATCCGCTGGCAGAGCTTGATCAGCGCCTCCTGCGCCGCGTCCTGAGCGTCGCGGGAGTCGCTCAGCTCGCGCCGCGCGATCCTTTCGACGCGCGGGGCATAGCGCACGCAGATCGTCTCGAGCGCCCTGGTATCGCCGTCTTTTGCCCGCTTAATCAAGATCGGGTCGCTGAGCCTTTCGTATCGAAGAGCAGGGTCCGTTCTAAGCGGACTAATGATTCGACGGCGATCGGCTGACCTGGGTTTCACGGCCGGACTAGTGTAGAGATGATGGCGATCTCACTAGCGCCTAAACAGGTTAGACCGCGCCTGAAAGGTCGGTTCGGCACCCCGCTCTACCTCTACGCGGTGCGCTGTTCCTCGACCCAGGACTTGCTTCCGCCCGACGCCCCCGAAGGTGCGATTGCGATCGCCGAAGAACAACGGCTCGGCCGCGGCCGCCGCGGGCGCACCTGGCAGGCCTCGAGCGGTACGAGCCTACTTTTCTCGCTCTGCTTGCGGCCACAGGTCGAGACGGCCCGGCTCTCCTCGCTGACGCCGGCGGCGGCGGAGGCGGTCGCCGCCGCGATCACGACCGTCACCGGCGCGAAAGCGACTGTCAAGGATCCGAACGACGTGCTGCTGGCGGGAAAGAAGGTGGCCGGCGCCATCGCCGAGGCAAGCCTCGGCCGCGTCGCCCTCGGGATCGGCGTCAACGTCGGGCAGGGAGCCGGCGAGTTGCCCGAGCGCCCTGTCTTCCCGGCGACCTCTCTCGCGCTGGAGCTCGGAGCCGCGCCCGACCGGGTCGAATTGCTCGTTCAGATCCTTCGCTGCCTCGAGAGTCACTACGGGCGCTGGCTGGTCGACGTCGCTACCTGACGAGCGCGCTCTAACTGGCGAATGCGATTTTCCGACGTCACCGCGGCGAGACAGAAGAGCGGTAGATTTCAAGACGTGACCGGGCGTCTCTTGCGTCTACTCGCGGTTGCTACCGGGATCTTCGCGATCGGTACAGCGCCGGCGCTCGGCGCGCGACCGTTCGTGCGCGCCATCGATTTCTCCACCGACGTCAACCCCGTCTCGACCGACTACGTGAAAGGCGCGCTGAAGAACGCCGAGCGCGACGGAGCCGCCGCGGCCGTGATCGTTCTCGATACGCCCGGCGGTCTCTCCAGCTCGATGCACGACATCGTCAAGGCCGAACTCGACACGAGGATTCCCGTGATCGTTTACGTTCCGACCGGGGCGAGAGCCGCATCGGCCGGTGTCTGGATCGCGCAGGCAGCCGATCTCTTGGCGATGGCGCCGGCCTCGAACATCGGCTCCTCGACCCCGATCGACATCAGCGGCGGAAACATCTCGTCTGACTTACGACGCAAGGTCGTGAACGACGCCGCGGCCTCGCTCCGAGCGCTCGCACGCACTCACGGGCGTAACGTCGCCTGGGCCGATGCGGCCGTGCGCAAGGCCTCCAACCTAGCCGCTGGAGAGGCGCTGAGACAGAACGTGATCGATGCCATCGCGCCCTCGCTGCCCGCGCTGCTCGCAAAGATCGACGGCGTGCAGACGAAGCCTCGGCATTTCGTTCTCCACACTGCCGGCGCCGAGATCGAGAGCGTGCACATGTCGGCCTGGCAGAGCTTTCTCAATACCCTCATCGACCCGACTCTGATCACCATCCTGTTTTCGCTTGGGATGCTCGGGATCACGATCGAGCTGTTCGTGCCAGGCCACGTCCTCCCCGGCACGGTCGGTGTGATCTCTCTCGTCCTCGCGCTGTTCGGTCTCTCGGTGCTTCCGATCAGCTGGGCTGGACTGGCGCTTATGCTCGTCGCCTTCGGCCTTTTCGGCGCCGATCTGCTCGTGCCCTCTCACGGGGCCCTGACGCTCGCGGGCGCGGTCTGCCTGGTTCTCGGCGGATTGCTCCTTTTCAGTCCTGCCGGGCCGACCTACAAGGTCTCGCTACCGGTTCTGATTGGTGTCTCGGGCGTCCTGGCGTTGACCCTCGGCTTCGCCTTCGCCAAGGTCGTCCAAGTGAGAAGGCGCCCGGCCACCACGGGAGTCGTCGCGCTCGTTGGCCAGACGGGCGTCGTACGCGCAAGCGGGATGGTGTTCGTCAAGGGCGAGCTGTGGCGCGCCGAGGGTTTGGACGGCGCCGAGCTGGTACCGGGCGACCACGTGAACATCGAAGCCGCCGAGGAGATGAGGCTGATCGTCCAACCCCTGGACGACCGCGTTTCGACATAGGATCAACGCGAACGATTCCCGAAAGGAGCTCTAAATGCAGCCGCTGTTTGTGTTCTTGATCGCCGTCGGCATCCTCGCCCTGCTTCTCATCGCGGCCGCGATCAGAGTGGCGCGTGAGTACGAGCGCGGAGTGGTTTTCCGCCTCGGGCGCTTGCTTCCGCAACCGAAGGGCCCGGGTCTCTTTCTTCTCATTCCGATCATCGACCGGATGGTCAGGGTCGACTTGCGCACGATCACCCTCAACATCCCGCCGCAAGAAGTGATCACGAAGGACAACGTCCCGGCCCGCGTGAACGCGGTCGCCTATTTCCGCATCCTCGACCCCTCGGCGGCGATCGTGCAGGTGGAGAACTTCCTCATGGCCACTTCTCAGATCGCGCAGACGACGCTGCGCTCGGTTCTCGGCCAGCACGTCCTCGACGAGCTCCTGTCCGAGCGAGAGAAGATCAACCTGATTCTGCAGGGGATCATCGACGAACAGACCCAGCCCTGGGGCATCAAAGTCTCGATCGTCGAAGTCAAGGACGTGGAGATCCCTTCGGGGATGCAACGGGCGATGGCCCGCCAGGCCGAAGCCGAGCGAGAACGGCGGGCAAAAGTCATCAACGCCGAAGGCGAGTACCAGGCTTCCGAGCGCCTGCGTGACGCCGCGCTCGTGATGGAAGCCACGCCGATCGCGCTTCAGCTGCGCTACCTCCAGACACTGCTCGAGATCAGCAACAACCAGGCGACGACGATCGTCTTCCCGGCGCCGATCGATCTACTCAAGCCGCTGCTCGGTCCAAACGGTGGCTCCAAGTAGCTCCGGCGAAGAGAGCGTAGAGGGCGCCCGGCCGGCCTCGCGAGTGGCCGTCGATCCGCTCTCGGGCCGGGAAGTTATCTCCGCGCCCGGGCGAGCGAAGCGTCCCGGAAGCTCGAGCGCCCTGATCCCTTCGGCGGCGGATGGCGAAGCGGAAGCATGCCCGTTCTGCGAGGGGCACGAGGGCGAGACACCTCCGGAGCTCTTTGCGCTCGGCGGTAGCCTCGAACGCGCGCCCGACAGCCCCGGCTGGGACGTGCGGGTCGTGCCCAATCTCTACCCCGCCTTCGAGCGCCAGCAGGTCGTGATCCATTCCCCCGAACACGCGCGCTCGCTCGGCGATCTCACCGACAGCCAGCTCGCGCTGATCGTCGAGGCCTGGGCGAGGATCGCCGAGGACGCCTGGAGCGAAGGCTTCGACCACCTGCTCGTGTTCGTGAACGAGGGCGAGGCCGCCGGCGCAAGCCTTCCTCACTCTCACTCCCAGACGGTCTGGCTCGACCGAGAACCGCCGCAGGTCGTCGCCGAAGCGCCGCGACTACACCGCGACGGCTGCGCGCTCTGCGCCCTGATCGCCGATCTTCCGCCCGCTTTCCGCCTCGCCGAGCGCGAGCTCGAGACGAGCGCGGTGTTACTCGCCGTCTCCCCTGCCGGGCGGGCGCCTTACGAGCTGTTGATCGCTCCGAGCGAGCACCTCGCGGACGCCTTCGGTAAGACCGAACAGCTCGCGGCCGCACTCGCACTCGCGGCCGACGGAATCAGACGCCTGAACGCCGTCGAGGGGCCGATTCCCTTCAATCTCTGGCTGCACAACTTCCAGGGTGACGGCCACTGGCACCTCGAGCTGGTGCCGCGGCTGAGCGTGTTCGCCGGGATCGAGCTCGGCGCCGGTATCTACGTCAACACGCTCGAGCCGNNAGGCTCCTCGTCGGTGAGCTCTTCGCCTACAGGCTCTTCACCAGTGGGCTCCGTGCCGGCACCCAGTAACTCGTCTTCGGCGTCCTCCTCCGGCTCGACCACGGGCGCGAGACCGGAGACCCGCTCCTCCTCGCCGCGGAGTCTCATTACGATCACTCCCTGCGTCGACCGGCCCATGCGCCGTACGTCTTCGACCGGGATCTTGATCATCGTGCCGGTGGTGGAGATCAGCATCACTTGGTAGCCGTCGCGGACAGCTCGAGCGCCGACCAGCCGGCCGCGCGCCTCGACCAGCCGGATCGTCTTGACGCCGAGGCCGCCACGTCCCTTCACCGGGTAGTCGGCGATCCGCGTGCGCTTGCCGTAGCCGTTCTCGGTGACCACGAGCAGTTCCATATCGTCGCGGGCGATCTCGATCGCGATCACTTCGTCCCCCGCACGCAGGCGCATGCCCTGCACGCCCGAGGTGGGCCGCCCCATCGGGCGAGCGTTGGTCTCGTGGAAGCGGATTCCCTGCCCCTTGCGCGAGACGAGCAGAATGTCGTCGCTGCCGGTTGAGTGGCGGACTCCGACCAGCTCGTCGTTCTCACGCAGGTTGATGGCGATGATCCCGTCGGCCTTGAGGGGCGTGTTGTAATCGATGAAGCGCGTCTTCTTGACGAGACCGTTGCGCGTGGCGAAGACTAAGTACTCGGCCTCCTTGAACTCGCGCGTCTGGATCACCGCGCGTACCTTCTCGTCCTGGCGGAAAGGCAGCAGGTTGACGATCGCGCGCCCCTTCGATTGGCGCGAGCCGAGCGGAAGCTCGTGCACCTTCAGCCGGTAGACCTTGCCGACGTTGGTGAAGAAAAGGATGTAGTCGTGCGTCGAGGCGACGAACAGGTGCTCGATATAGTCGTCCTCCTTCAGCTCCATCCCCATCACTCCGACGCCGCCGCGCCGCTGCTCACGGTAGGCGGTAACGGGCAGGCGCTTGATGTAGCCCGAGCGAGTGATCGCGATCACCATGTCTTCTTCCGCGATCAGGTCCTCCAGCTCGAGATCGGTCTCGCCGGCAACGATCTCGGTGCGCCGTTCGTCACGCTTGCCGTAGACCGACCTGAGCTCGAGCAGCTCGTCGCGGATGAGCCCGTCGACGCGGGCCTGGTCGCCGAGGATCGCGCGCAGGCCCGCGATCAGCTCCTGGAGCTCGGCGTATTCCGCGTCGATCTTCTGGCGCTCCAGCTGAGTCAGCCGTGCGAGCCGAAGGTCGAGGATCGCCTGAGCCTGGATCTCGGAGAGCTTGAACTTCTTCATCAGCCCCGTGCGCGCCTGCTCGGCGTCGCTCGAGGAACGGATCAGCGCGATCACGGCGTCCAGGTTGTCGAGCGCAATCAGGTAACCGGCAAGTACGTGTGCCCGGCGCTCGGCCTGGCGTAGCTCGTACTTCGAGCGTCTGACTATCACCTCGCGCTGGAAGTCGAGGTACTCGCGGACCAGCTCGAGCAGAGAGAGCGTGCGCGGAACGCCGCGCACCAGCGCGACCCCGTTGTAGCCGAAGGTCGTCTGCAGCGACGTGTGCTTGAAGAGCTTGTTCAGCGCCACCTGAGGCACGGCGTCGCGCTTTAGGTCGATCTGGATTCGCATTCCCGTCCGGTCGGAGTGATCCTGGAGATCGGCGATCTCCGTCAGCACCTTCTCGTGTACGAGATCGGCGATCTTCTTGATCACACCGCCGTCGCCGCCCTTCTTGACGCCATAGGGAAGCTCCGTCACGACGATCGCCGTCTTGCCGCCGCGCAGCTCCTCGATGTGAGCCCGCGCCCGCATCACGATGCGGCCGCGCCCCGAGCGATAGGCCTCCCTGATTCCCTGGCGCCCGACGATGATGCCCCCGGTCGGAAAGTCGGGCCCCTTCACGTGCTGCGCAAGCTGATCGACGGAGATGTCCGGGTCGTCGATCATCGCCAGCACGGCGTCGACGACCTCCGAGAGCCGGTGCGGCGGCATGTTCGTCGCCATACCCACGGCGATCCCCGAAGAGCCGTTCACGAGCAGGTTGGGGAAGCGGCTCGGAAGTACGACCGGTTCGCGTCGAGACTCGTCGTAGTTGGGAACGAAGTCGACCGTGTCGGACTCGATCTCCCTGAGCATCTCGGTGGCGATCTTGGCCAGCCGGCACTCCGTATACCGCATAGCCGCCGCCGGGTCGTCGTCGATCGAGCCGAAGTTCCCCTGCCCGTCCACGAGCGGATAGCGCAGCGAGAACGGCTGCGCCATGCGAACGAGCGTGTCGTAGATGGCGGAGTCGCCGTGGGGGTGGAAAGAGCCCATCACTTCGCCGACGACGCGGGCGGACTTCTTGTACGGCCGGTTCGGCTGCATGCCGGACTCGTGCATTCCGAAAAGCACGCGCCTGTGCACCGGCTTGAGCCCGTCGCGCACGTCGGGGAGCGCGCGGCTCACGATCACGCTCATGGCGTAATCGAGGAAGCTCGAGCGCATCTCTTCTTCGAGCTCGCGCGGCTCGATCCGGCCGGGGCCGAGAGCACCGGTGTCTACTTCGGACACCCCTACCCCTCTCTCCGCGAAGCGCTCATACGTCCAGGAACCTGACGTCCTTCGCGTTCTGCTCGATGAACTCGCGCCTCGGCTCGACCTGGTCGCCCATCAACATCGAGAACACGCGATCGGCGGCGGAGGCGTCATCTACGTCCACCCGCACGAGTAGGCGCCGCTCGGGATCCATCGTCGTCTCCCAGAGCTGCTCCGGGTTCATCTCGCCGAGACCCTTGAAGCGGGAGAGCTGCACACCCTCCTTGGCCAGCTCGAGAGCCTCGCTTCGCAGTGCGTGGAAGGTCTCCGCGGTGCGCGTTTTGCGACCCTGCGCAAGCTTGAACGGTGGTAGGCCAAGACCCGCGAGTTTCGCGTAGGCGCGGCGGGCGTCGCGGTAGGTCTGCGAGTAGAGCAGCTGCTGCGGCACGGTCAGACGCTGGGCCGCTCCGGTTTCCTTCTCTGTCACCTTGATCCCGAACCCGTCCGCGCCGGAAGACTCGATCTTTATCTCGTAGCCGTTCTCGCCCACTGCCTCGAGTGCGCGAGCCATGTCCTGCGCCGCCTCGTCCGGTACCTCGATCAGACGGTGCGCGACGACGAAATCTGCCGCCGGCGTTCCGAAGTCCGCCCGCAGGCGTTGGACCAGACCTTCGAGCGAACGTAGGCCGCCTGCGAGTTTCTTCCAGCGAGCCTCGCTCAGCTTCAGCTCCTCGCCCTCTCGCCCTCGGATCTCCAGATCACCGATGCGCTCGCGTACGAGCAGCTCCTCGAGCTGGGCGTCCTTCTCAAAGTAGAACTCGCGGCTATCGAGCTTGACCCGGTACAGCGGCGGAATAGCGATGTAGACGTGGCCGCGGTCGAAAAGCTCCGGCATGTGCCGGTAGAGGAAGGTGAGGATGAGGGTGCGAATGTGCGAGCCGTCGACGTCGGCATCGGTCATCACGATCACGCGGTGGTAGCGGAGCTTCGCGATGTCGAACTCGTCGCCGATGCTCGTACCGATCGCGGTGATCATCGCCTGGATCTCGTTGTTGGAGAGAACCTTGTTGATGCGGTTCTTCTCGGAGTTGATGATCTTCCCGCGCAGCGGCAGGATCGCCTGATAGGCGCGGTCGCGGCCGGCCTTGGCCGAGCCACCGGCGGAGTCGCCCTCGACGATGAAGAGCTCGGCCGTCTCCGGGTCGCGAATCGTGCAATCGGCGAGCTTGCCCGGCAGCGACGAGCCCTCGAGCGCGCTCTTGCGCCGCGTCAGCTCACGCGCCTTGCGGGCAGCCTGGCGTGCGCGTGAGGCCGAGATCGTCTTCTGAACGATCTGGCGCGCGTCGGTCGGGTTCTCTTCAAGGAACTCGGCCAGTTTCTGGTTGACGGTCTGCTTGACCATGCCCTCCACCCAGGGGTTGCCGAGCTTGGTCTTCGTCTGCCCCTCGAACTGCGGATCGCGCAGCTTGACCGAGATGACTGCGGCCAGTCCCTCGCGCATATCCTCACCTTCGAGGTTGCTCTCCTTCTCCTTGAGCAGGCCCTTCTCGCGCGCGTACTTGTTCAGGGTCGCGGTCAGCGCGCTCTTGAAGCCGGTCAGGTGCGCGCCGCCCTCGTGTGTGTTGATGTTGTTCGCAAACGAGAACACCGACTCGACGTAGGAGTTGTTCCACTGCATCGCCACCTCGACGGTGCCCCGCTCGTCGCCGCCCTCGTAGTAGACGATGTGCTTGTGGACAGGCTCCTTCGCCTCGTTGATGAAGTTGACGAAATCCTTGATGCCGCCCTTGTAGTGGAACTCGTAGCGCGCCTCTCCCTCGCGCTCGTCGATCAGGACGATCTTCAGGTCGCGGGTTAGGAAGGCCGTCTCGCGGAGTCGCTGCACCAGCGCCTGCGCGGAGTACTCGAGCTCTTCGAAAACCTCGGCGTCTGGGAGGAAGGTGACGGTGGTGCCGGTGTCCGAGGCCTTACCGACGATCTCCACATCGGTCGTCGGGACGCCGCGGGCGAACTCCTGGCGGTGAACCTTGCCGTCGCGCCGCACCTCGGCGATCAGCCACTCCGAGAGCGCGTTCACGACCGAGACGCCGACTCCGTGCAAGCCGCCGGAAACCTTGTAGCCGGCGCCGCCGAACTTACCGCCCGCGTGCAGCTTGGTCAGCACCACCGTCAAGGCCGACATTCCCTGCTCGGGCATGAGGCCGACCGGGATCCCCGAGCCGAAGTCTTTGACGGTCACCGAGTGGTCGGGATGAAGAGTCACCTCGATCAGGCTGTTCCTCCCCGCCAGCGCCTCGTCGACCGAGTTATCGACGACCTCGTAGACCAGATGGTGCAGGCCGCGGGCGCCGGTCGAGCCGATATACATGCCCGGGCGAAGGCGAACCGGTTCGAGGCCCTCGAGGACGGTGATGTCCTTTGCTGTGTATGACGTCTCAGTCATGAAAAAAGCCCTGCAAATAGCAGACTTGCGGGCTTGACAGATTGTATCAGAACGAGCGGCTGGAGGCTGTGTACAAACAGCTACTTCGCGGCTCGGCGAGCAAGACTCGCGGCCGCCGCGCGGGCGACCAGAGCGCGAAGTTCCGCGTCTTCGATCGGCGCGGCGAGCTGTTGCGCCCGCGCGAGCTCGCCGGGACCGGCCTCAGGTACCGCGAGGCGTTCCTCCGAATNNCACTCCTCCACGAGCGACTCGCGCAAGCGCGAGAGGATCTTCGGCTCCAGATGCTTGAGCTCGAAAGCCCACGTCGACGAGCTGGTGTTGACGTGAAGGACGCCCTTGCGCGTTAGCCGCGCCGGCCAGGCATTCGCCGCGATCGTCTCCCCCACCGTCTCGGGCCACAGGCTCACGAGCGGACTCGAAGCCGGCAAGCCGATCCGTTTCGCTTCCTTTCTGATCGCTCCCTCGAGACGGTCCATCAGGCGGCCTCCGCGCGTCCTTCGCTCACGCGGACGACCTGGTCCGCCTTTACCGGCAGCGTACTCTCGCTCGTCGCCGTTACGATCGTCTGCCCCAGAACGGCGAGGCGCTCGACGAGAGCCTGTCTGCGGGCGCCGTCGAGCTCCGAGAGGACGTCGTCGAGAAGCAGGATCGGCGGGCCGCCGGTCTGCTCCATTAGGAGCTCCGCCTCGGCGATCAGCAGCGCGAGTACCGCCGCTCTCTGCTCGCCCTGGGATCCAAAGGAGCGAAGCTCGCGCGATTCCGCACAGATCAGNNTGCCGACGGACGAGCTGAAGCGAAGCCCCGAGGGTGGCGACCTGCTCGTCCCAGGGGGAAAGTGCTTCGTTCGTGCTCAGCCTGAGCCCGATCTTGCGTAGACACGCGTTTCTCTGCCCGAGCGCCTCGCCGTAGGCAATCGGGAGGTTCGCTCGCGCCGGCAAGAGCCGTGAGAGCGTTCGGTCGAGGTATGCCCGGCGCACGGCCGGGCCGCCCTTCACTACCACGAGGCGGTCAGGAGTGAACACGAGGGTTGGAAGCTCGCTGCGAAGCTGCTCGGTCGCTTGTAGCGCGGCTCCGTTCATCCGCGCGCGCTTGCCTTCGCCGCGCACGATCGCAACCTCGACCTCGGCGTTACTGCGCTGTCGCTGAACCACCACGGCGACTCTTGCCGAGTCGGCGCCGAAGCGAATCAGCTGGGCATCGGCACGTGTTCGGGGTGAGAAACCCTGCGTGCCCACGTGTACCGATTCGAGCAGGTTTGTCTTGCCTGATCCATTCGCGCCGACGACCAACACGAGGCCGCCCGCCAGTTCGAGCTCAAGGCGCTCGTAGGAACGGAAGTTGCGCAGCTCGAGGCGGCGGACGCTCAGCCCGCGAGGCGAATCGGCATGATCAGGTACCAGAAGGTGTCGCCCTCCGCTCGCAAAAGCCCAGGATTCAGTGGGCCGTTCAGGTTGAGCTCGACCTCGTCGCCGATCACCGATTCGATCCCTTCGCGCAGGAATTCCGCGTTGAAGCCGATCTCGAACGGCTCGCTGCTGAAAGCCACCGGGAGGGTTTCATGCACCTCGCCGACGTCCTGCGTCTGGGCCGAGACGGTTAGCGACCCATCCTCAAAGCGCAGCCGGATGGGGCTGGTTCGTTGCGCCATCACGGCGGCGCGACGGACAACATCCAGGAACTCGACTCGTGGCAGTTTCACCGTGTGGGCGAAGGTCTCCGGGTGAAGCTGGCGATGGTTCGGGAACTGGCCGTCGATACGCCTCGTAGTGAGCGTCGTCTTCCCAGCCAGGAAGATCGTGTGGTTCTCGTGGATCGCCAGCTCGAGCTCGTCGCCAGCCGAAGGGATTCGCGCGATCTCCGCAATCGCCCGCGCCGGCACAATGGCCTCGAGCTCGGGTGTTTCTCCAGTGAGCGTCGTCTCTCTAACCGCCAGCCGGTAGGAGTCTGTCGCAGCCATGGTCAGCTTTCTACTGGTGTCGTTCTCACCTTTCTCGAACTGCACCAAGATCCCCGTCAGCACCGGCCGGGACTCATCCCTCGAAGCGGCCCGCGACACTCTCGCTGCGGTGTCGAGGAAAGCTTCGCGATCAACTTTGAAAGTGGTCTCGTCCTTTATCTCAGGTAGGCGTGGAAAATCATCAGGGGCCGACACATTCAGCCGATAGGACGCACTCCCACACCTGAGCTCGATCATCCGCGCTCCTGCGGTGTGCTCGAGAACAACCTTCTCCTCACCGCTTGGGAGTGAGCGGCAAGCGTCTACGAACACTCTCCCGGGCACTACGCTCGCACCGTCGCTCTCGACCTCCGCCTCTAGCGCTGACACGATCGAGAGCTCCATATCCGTTGCGGCGAGGCGTAGCTGGTTGTTTTCCGCCGTAATAAGAATTCCAGCCAGCACCTGTACTGAGGTACGAGAAGAGACAGCACGCGACACCATCGCAACTGTCTCGGCGAGGTGCTCTCGCGAACAGGTGATCTTTATCCCGGAGCGAAGGCCCCTATCTGTTTCAATCATGAGATTTAAAACCTCGTAGTCATAGTAGGGCCTGTTAAAGGTGGGGGAAATGCCGCCTTTGCCGCTCGTGGAGTAACTTTTGGCTGAGGAGTGCGCCTGGGGAGAAGAGAAGCACATGGGGAGGACAGAAGCCTGAGCGCCCCACTTCTCTCAATATGATCACACTCTCCCATGGGCCCTCCACAAATCAGTGCACCTGCTTAATACGCGCAGTAAGTTCCTGTACGAGGTTGTAAACAGAGCGATCTTCGCGGATGAGACGAGCGATCTTCGACGTGGCGTGAATGACGGTTGTGTGATCACGACCGCCAAATTCCTTGCCAATCTTCGGCAGCGATGAATCTGTCAGCTCTCGAGAGAGATACATCGCTACCTGACGTGGATAAACAATGTTCTGAGAGCGCCTGTCGCTGCAGAGCTCGATAAGCGAGAGACCGAAACGGTCAGCGACCTCCTCTTGGATTCGATGAATATTGACCTCGGCCGCCTCTGGTGGGAACACGTCGCGAAGAACGTCTTGCGCGAGCTCGACGGTCATTAGTCTTCCTGTGAGTGACGAGAACGCGACGACACGCGTAAGCGCACCCTCAAGCTCGCGGATGTTCGAGGAGATCAGACTGGCGATGAAGGTTAGGACCTGTGGATCGGGGACGTGGATGCCCTCGGTGTGAACCTTCTTGCGCAGGATTGCGATCCTCGTCTCGAGATCGGGCGGCTGGATGTCGGTGATCAGACCCCACTCGAAGCGCGAGCGCAAGCGTGGCTCGAGCGTCGCGAGCTCACGTGGCGGCCGGTCGGAGCTGAGCACGACCTGGCTACCCGCCTCGAAAAGGGCGTTGAAGGTGTGGAAGAACTCCTCCTGGATCCGCTCCTTGCCCTCGAAGAACTGGAGATCGTCGACGAGCAGCACGTCGTAGTTGCGGTAGCGCTGCTTGAAGCTGTCGATGCGCTTGTCGCGGAGCGAGTCGATGAAGTCGTTCATGAAGTTCTCACTCGTGACGTAAAAAACGCTCAGGTTGCGTGAGTGCTCGGAGACGTAGTGGGCGATCGCGTGTAAGAGNNGCGGGCCGTTCGGCCACGGCAAGCGCGGCGGCATGCGCGAAACGGTTGGAAGAGCCGATGATGAAGAGGTCGAAGGTGTATTTGGGATTGACGCCGTTGGGCGAGCTTCCAACCCGCGTCCACTCGCCTTCGGCTCGCTCGACCTCTGGAGTGGAGGGCTCGGAGACAAGCGCCTCGAGCGGATCGACCACCGACAGGAGCACGCCGCATTCGCGCCCGGCCAAATCGCGAACCGTGGCGCGCAGGAGGTCGAGGAAGTGCCCTTCGATCCATTCGCGCGTGAACTCGTTCGGAACGGAGACGACGAGGAAATCGTCAGTGAGCTCGCTCCCCTCGGCCCCGCCGAACCAGGTCTGGAACGTGGCCTCGCTGAGCGACTCGCGGAGTCGTTCAGCGACGGCACCCCAGAGGTTTTCAGCGTTGTCTCGAATAGATGATTCCACGCGCCTGACCGATCCCCCGCCCGCCCCGACGGAAGTGCGAGCATATCAATGCTCTAGCGATCGAACAACGGGGGTTGTCCACAGGCCGAGATCCATAGATACATGCCTTTTGCAGGGTTTACGGCACATCCACACGATTTTCCAAAGATGTGGAGAACTGCCGCTCGGGGCTCTCGAACTGGCAAAGAACCTGAGGCGGCCGCCTCTCGAGGGAGTGGAAACAACTGTGGAAAACTTATGAGCACCGGCGCTCGTCTATACTGGCGCCGCGGTTGTCCGCCGGACACCGATCTTCTCTCAGCTATCAAACACCGTGAAGCGGACCTACCAGCCAAACGTACGCCGTCGCAAGCGCAAGCACGGCTTTCGCGCGCGGATGAAGACCCGTGCCGGACGGGCGGTCTTGAAGCGCCGCCGAGGACGCGGCCGCAAGCGGCTATCGGCCTGACCGACGGGGCGTGCCCAGGTGGAGCGCCGGTATCGCCTCTCTCGCTCGCGAGATTTCGACACGGTCTACCGTCACGGAAGATCGACATCGACCCGCTTCTTCACTCTCTACGTGTTCCCGCGCGAGGGGAATGCCGACGTGAGGTTGGGTCTTGCGATTCCGAAGAGTGTCGGCACCGCCGTCAAGCGCAACCGTCTCAAGCGTACGCTACGGGAGGTCTGGCGCACGAAGGAGCGACCAGGTGGCCTAGATTTCGTGCTGGTGGCGCGCCCCGGGCTCGCCGAGGCGGCGGAGTCGCACGGCTTCTCGTGGCTAATCGAGCGAGTGGATGAAGTGATCGGAAAGGCAAACCCGTGAAGTCCCCGGCAATAGCACTCGTCTACGTGTACCGCTACACGCTCGGGCTGTTCTTGCGGCCGAGCTGCAAGTACTACCCGTCCTGCTCCAGTTACGCGATCGGAGTGCTCAAGCGCTACGGCTTATTCCGGGGCGTACTGCTCGCGGG
>PMMN01000033.1:17934-75336 GCA_003162235.1 Actinomycetota bacterium
GTCAAGCAGATCCACTCGATGCAGAGCCTGCAGGCGCACGCGCCAGAGATGAAGGAGATCCAGAAGCGCTACAAGCACGACAAGCAGCGCCAGCAGCAGGAGCTGATGCGCTTCTACAAAGAGAACAACATCAACCCGATGGCCTCCTGCCTACCGATGCTGGCGCAGTTCCCGGTCTTCATCGCTCTGTACTTCGTCCTGAAGCACTTCGCCAAGCACCCGCCCTGCAACCTCCCGACCCCCAGGGGCGAGAAGGCCGGGGCCGCGTGCGTTGCGCGCGGCGACTTCTCCTGGCTCGGCCACCACTTCTTCCCCAACATCGCCGCCAACATCATGGCGCATTGGAGCGGCTACCTGTTGCTCGTTATCTACGTCGGCAGTCAGCTCGCATCTACCTACTTCATGTCGGCCACGGCGCAGAAGTCGCAGCGAATAATGATGATGGTCCTGCCCTTCGTGATCCTGCCCTTCATCCTGAGGTTCCCGACCGGGCTTGTCCTCTACTGGGCGACGACGAACCTGTGGACGGTCGGGCAGGGCTTGATCACGAGAACACTCATCCCCAAGCCCGCAGCCCCGGCGAAGCGCTCCTCGCGGGCGCCGTCGGCCGAGGAGAAACAGCAGCAGGCCGAGAAACACCCGCCGCAGCCGCCGCGGCGCGTCAAGCGCAAGAAGGGCAAGCGCCGCTGATGGGCGAACTGCGAGCCGAAGTCGAAGGGTCCGACGTCGCCGAAGCGCGAGCGCGAGCGATCGAGGAGATCCGTCGCCAGGCGCCCTGGGTCGAAGAGGACGCTGTCAGGTTGCAGGTCGTCGAGGAGGGAGAGCGAGGCCTGCTCGGCATCGGAGCACGGCCGGCACGGGTTGTCGCGTTCGCGCAGGTGTCCGAGCCTCCGAAACGGGACGAGAGCGAGCTCGCGGTGTCGGTTCGCGACTACGCAGAGCGGGTCGTTCGAGCGATCGGGGCGGAGTCGCACGTCGAGTTGAGCGAGGACGCGGAAGGGATCACCGTCCTCTTCGCCGGAGGCGATCTCGGCGTTCTCATCGGTCGGCGCGGCCAGACGATCGAAGCGATCGAGCAGCTCGCAAATGCGGTCGTCTATCACCAGCTCGGGCCCGAAGCCAAGCGGATCACAGTCGACGCCGGCGGCTACCGCGAGCGCCAGAAGGTCGCCCTCAGCTACGCGGCCTTGCAGGCGGCCAAGCGTGCGATCTCGAGCGGCGAGCGGCAGGCCCTCGAGCCAATGAGCCCGTTCGAGCGCCGGCTCGTACACGAGCGCTTGAAGGGATACGCCGGGGTGACCACGACGAGCGAAGGGGCGGATCCGAAACGCTACGTCGTCGTTCTACCCGCGGATGAAGTCTGAGCACGACCCGCGACTCGAGCACTGGCTCGACGCTTTGCTCGAGACACCCGGGCTCACCTCGATACGCGATCGTGAGTCGGCCCGGCGAGAGCACGTCCTAGACAGCCTGGAAGCGGTTCCCCTCGCCGCCCGCTTCGCCGGTCCGATCGCCGATGTGGGCGCGGGCGGAGGCGCACCGGGTATTCCGCTCGCAGTCGCCTTCCCCGAGCGCGAAGTGACGCTGATCGAGTCGAACGAGCGCAAGTGCCGCTTTCTCGAGCGTTTCTGTAGAGAGTTCCCGAATCTACGTGTGATCTGCGGTCGGGCGGAGGAACAGGCGACCGACTCCTTCGGCGTGGTGACGGCGAAGGCTCTCGCTCCGCCGCCGGTCGCGCTCGAGTGGTGCCTCCCGCTCGTGAGTCCGGGTGGGGCGGCGATCCTCTTCAGCGGCCCACTCGACTGTGATCTCGCCTCGGTGGCGCGATTGCTCGGTGGCGGCGAGCCCGAACTGCACCCGGTCGGGGGATCGCGCGAGCGACTGCTGCTGGTGGTCCCCAAGCTCTCGCCGACGCCTCCGGGCTTCCCGCGGCGGCCCGGAATCGCACGCAAACGCCCGCTTGCCTAAGAGCCTATTCCGGTAGGTCTGTACACCCCTGACGGAAGCGGCTCTGAGCCCCGGGGCCTGTCCGTGCTAGTGGGTAGAGTGGGGCGGCATGGCAGGCCACATTTACGCGCTCGCAAACCAGAAGGGCGGGGTCGGAAAAACGACGACCGCGATCAACCTTGCCGCTTGCCTGGCCGAGGCCGGCGAGCCCGCCTTGGTGGTCGATCTCGACCCGCAGGCGAACGCGACTTCGGGCCTGGGCGAGCGTGCGAACGGCACCTCTTCGTACGACCTGCTCGACGGCGCTCCGCTCAACGAACTGATCAAGCACACGCGCTTCAGCAACCTCGACCTCATTCCCGCCAAGCCCGATCTGGCCGGCGCCGTGGTGGAGCTGGCGCAGCGCTCCGGGGGCGATCGCTACCTGGCCGATGCGCTCTCCGAGGCGACCGCGCGCTACCGATTCGTTTTTCTCGACTGTCCGCCCTCGCTCGGCCCGCTGACGGTGAACGCGCTTGCCGCCGCCGACCGCGTGCTCGTGCCGGTGCAGGCCGAGTACTACGCGCTCGAGGGTCTCTCTCAGCTGATGCGCTCGATCGAGCTAGTGCGCCGGCGCCTCAACCCGCGCCTGGCAATCGGCGGCGTACTGCTGACCATGGTGGACGGACGGACGAGGCTCTCGGCCGACGTCGTCGCGGAGGTCAAGCGCCACTTTGGAGAGCTCGTCTTCAAGACCGCGGTGCCAAGATCGGTGCGGCTGGCCGAGGCGCCCAGCTTCGGGCTTCCCGTAATAGTCCACGATCGGCGCTCCTCGGGCGCCGAGGCCTACTGGAAGGTGGCGATGGAGCTTGTCGAGCGTGCTTGACCGCACCAATCGCAGGGGGCTCGGGCGCGGGCTCGAGGTGCTGGTCGGCGGCGCCGGCGAGTCTGATCTCGTGCACCTGCCGCTGGAGATGATCCACGCCAACCCGCGCCAACCGCGCAAGTCGTTCGGCTTGGAGGCGGCCGCCGGGCTCGCCGCCTCGGTCAAGGCGCAGGGCCTTTTACAGCCGCTGCTCGTTCGCGCTCGCAGCGAGGGCGGCTACGAGCTGATCGCAGGTGAGCGCCGCCTGCGCGCGGCCCGCGAGGCCGGGCTCGCCACGGTCCCGGCCGTGGTGCGGGAGGCGGACGACCGCGAAAGCCTCGTCCTGGGCCTGGTCGAGAACGTCGCCCGCGAGCAACTCTCGCCCGTCGAGGAGTCGCGTGCCTACGCCGTGCTGCTCGATGAGTTCGGACTCTCGCTGGGCGAGATCGCAGAGAGGGTCGGACGCTCGAAGCCGTCGGTCTCGAACCGCCTGCGCCTGCTCGAGCTCCCCGACGAGGTGCTCGAGATGCTCTCCGCCGGCGAGCTGAGCGAGGGCCACGCCCGCGCCGTACTCGCGCTCCCGGATCACGACGCCCGCAAGGCGCTAGCCCGCCGAGCCGTCAAGAACGGCCTCTCCGTGCGCCAGGTCGAGCAGGCGACCCGCGACGCCGGCGCTCCCCGCCAGCGCCGCCCTCGGCCCGAGCCTCTCGATCCGGCCCTCGCCTCTCGCGTGGCCACGGCGGCCGAGCAGCTGACCGGCTTTAGCGCCCGTGTCAGCCCAGGCAAGCTCGAGATTCGTTTCGAGAATGAGACCGAGCTGGCCGAGCTGGCCGAGGCGCTCGAGCGGGCTACCGGTTAGTCCGCTTTTGTTCATGGGCGACCCGCTCGTGAATCCGCCACTGCTCCGCAAGGTCGATTGCATCCGGCTCGCAGTCGATGACCTCGGCGCGGCGATCGCCTTCTACCAGAGGCTCGGTCACGACCTGATCTGGCGCCGCCCAGAGGCCGCGGGCTTGCGCCTGCCGGAGTCGAGCACCGAGCTCGTTCTGCAGACCGAGCAGCGCGATATCGAGGTGGATCTCCTGGTCGATGACGCCGAGCGCGCCGTCGAGCGGTTCGTCGCAGGCGGAGGAACTCTCGTCAACGGCCCTTTCGAGATCGAGATTGGCCGCTGCGCGGTGGTCTCCGACCCCTGGGGGAACACGCTCGTGCTGCTTGACATGAGCCGTGGGCCGCTGCCGGAAACGCGAGGCCAAGACGAGCCTCTTGTTGGCGAGGGCAAGTAGCGAGACCGGGTACGGCGACTTCCACGTTCCAAGGATTGGGTGGACTCGGAATAGGTGCCTCTCGCGCTCTCGGGGCGGTGCCGGCGGCGCGGGCTCGGAGAAGGCAGCGTGTTTATACGAACTGGTAGAGGATCGAGCGCCAGCCCAGCCAACGAGAATCGTCACTCCCGGTCCGGCCGCCGCGACCGACACGGCGGGCGCGGCTCACCCAACGCCGTCCCCAATTTTGCGTGGAGTAGCGCGCCTTAGGCGCGCACCACTCGCCTCACGTCACCGCCGAAAGTCGCGATGCCCTCCAAAGGAGGGCGGACTTTCGGCGGTTAGTGGGCGATGGTGGATTCGAACCACCGACCTCCGCCTTATCAGAGCGGCGCTCTAACCAACTGAGCTAATCGCCCGCGCGGCTGCGGATGATAGCTCGCTCGTCGGTCCGGCGCGGGCAGGCGATGGAGAGTTGGTGGTTTCCTCCGATAACACCGAGGCTACAATCGAAAGTAGGGCCGAGCGATGATCAGGATGGAGATCTACGGAGTCAGCTTCGATCTCGTCGGCAAGACGCCGATCGTCCTGCTGAAGATGGTCGGAGGCAACAAGTTCTTGCCGATCTGGATCGGCCATCCAGAGGCGGCGGCGATTCTGATGAAGCTGCAGGACGCGCCCGTTCCGCGACCGATGACGCACGACCTTGCCGCCGACATCGTTCAGCAGCTAGGCGGCGAGGTGGTCTCGATCGCCGTGACCGAGCTGCGCGACAGCACCTTCTACGCCAGCATCACGGTGCGCCAGAACGGCGCCGAGATAGAGATCGACTCCCGCCCCTCCGACGCCATCGCCATCGCCATCCGCGTCGATGCCCCCATCTTCGCCTCCGACGAGGTGATGGAGGAATCCGCGGTCGAGTTCGAAGGCGAGGAAAGTGAGGAGGAGATGGTTGACCAGTTCAAGCAGTTCCTGGAGACCGTCTCGCCGGAGGAATTCGCTCTCGGCGACGAGGGCGAGCAGGGCGGTGAGGAAGAGAGCTAGCGATAGGTCGGTCGCCGCGACCGACCTGCGCCGGGAATCTAGCGAGCGGACTCGCGTTTGCTCAGCGTCAGCACGATCTCGTACAGCTCCAGCAGGGCCTCGTCCGAGACAGTCCCGTCGTTGGCCTCGCGCCACGTTGCGAGCAGCTGCTGCTCGCGCTCTGGATCGACGAGGGCGTACCCGCGTTCCTGCTTGTGGCTCCGGATCCTGGCGGCAGCCTGCAGGCGACGGGCGAAGGCTGCTACGAGATCCCGGTCGGCGGCGGCGATCTCCTCGCGCAGCGAAAGAAGAACGGGATCTACGCCTTGGTCGCTCATGGGTCGGAGATGGTAGCCCATGCGCGTACCGATCTAGCTCGTACTAGTAGTGAATGAGGACGCGCGTGTGGGCCGGAATGAGACCATAGAGACGGATCGCAACCCACATCGGCACGCGCACGCAGCCATGGGAGGCCGGGTAAGGAGGCACGACCACGTAGCCGTGAATGGCGAAAGCACCGGTAAAGAAGTTCGAGTAGTACATGACCGCCCCGCCCGGAACTTTGCTGTAGACGTGGAAAATCCCGATCGGCGTGTTCCCCGTCGCTCCGGTCGAAACAGGAACGATCAACGTCACCTTGCTATTGCGCACGACGTAAAGAACCTGCTTGGTCTTGTCGACCTCGATGTAGTTACCCAGCAGCCGTGGCCGTGGAGGCTTGTCGTGGCCGAGCGCTAACCACGTCGCAGCGCTCACTGTGCCGGTGCGCGGGAGACCGGCAAGTTTCTGAACCGCGTAGACCGCTTCGAGCGTGTCGGCGCCGAAGATCGAGTCGGTACGTGGAAGCGCGAAGTGATGGGAGATGAGCTCGCGCTCGAGCAGGCGCACGCTGGGCCCCCGCGAGCCGAGACTAAGTACGGGCGCCGTCACCTTGAAGTGGAACTTGCCCCCGGCCGACCGGTAGCCGTCGCGGGGCGCGACCGCCACCCAGGCGGTGTAGGCCCCGCTTCGAGAGGTCGGGAGGCGGAAAGGTTTCCCGGCGCTGAAGGTTCGAGTCATGACGCGATGTCCGCGGCGCACGGCCACCAGCCGGAGCTTGCCGGCGGCGGCCGGGCGCAGACTCGAGTAGAGCAAGAGCGACTGCCCGACGATCCGCGTACCCCTCAGGGAGGTCCTAAGCAGCGGCTGGATCGGAGCGATGGTGGGATCGGACACGACCGCACCGGAACGAGCGATGTAAGGCCCCGGGGTCTCGAGGGGGAGGTGGAAGACGAAGCTGCCGTCGGCAGCGGTCAGAGTCTGCGCGACCACGTTACCGCCGAGCAGGAGATCGACGCCCACGGCGTTCTTAGCCGGTAAGAGCCGCCCGCCGATCGAGCCGGTCTCGCGGTACCGGGTTACCGCCGGCGACTCCAGCTGAAGTGCCAGGGATTCGATCGCGAAGGTCGTGACGATCGATCCGTCGGCGCTGAACGTGACCGTGAAAGCGCCCGGCGTGAATGTGTGCGCAATCGTCGCGCCGTCGCCCGTCTGGCCGTCACCGAAGTCCCAGTGATAGGCAGAGCCGCTGCAACCGGCCGCGGTGAAGGTCACGGGCAGCGGCGCGGGCCCGATGAGAACGCTTGCGCCGGCGGAACAGATAGACGCATGTGCCGGCGTGGCAGCTCCGAGCGGTACAGCAACGAGAGCGATCGCAAGAAGCACCGGAAGCCGCATAGCCGTGCAGAATACCCCGGCCGGCGGCTCTGGGGAAGAGCAACGAGACTTAGGGCCTATCCCAATAGGCCTTCACACCCGACGCGGCCGATCCGCGGCGTCAGCAACCGGAGAACTGTTCAACGCACTCCCAGTGCGTCTTCACAGCCCCCGGCTACTGGCATCCACGGCTTGACCACGCCGGTCGCACATTCCTACCGCGATCGGCCCTTAGAGGCCGTACGCGATTGCCAGTGCTATCCCATTGAAGAGTCCGTGAACGAACATCCCGGGAACGACGCTATCCGAGCGCTCGCGTAGGTAACCGAGCCCAATCCCGAAGACCGCAAGAGGAAAGATCCCCGCAGGGATCCCGTGCATGAGCGCCCAGGCAAAGGCCGGAATGATTATCGAAACGCCTCGTCCGAGAGGGCGGAAGAGTCCGGAGCCGAGGCCGCGAACGAACAACTCCTCTGTAAATGGCGCGAGAACGACGAGCGCGACGACATTGGCGGCGAACGCCGCGCTGTGGCCGGACTGCCAGTGCTCGGTCAGGAGTCCCTGCTCGCGCGCGGGGTTACCTCCCAACACCGAGACGATCGCGCTCGCAACGAACGTGGCGACCAGTGCAAGCAGACCCAGTCCGAGCATGGCTGGAAGCGAGATCTGCGACCGGCGCAGCGCGCGCAGCTCGGGCCTGCCGTTGGAGATGGCGAAAGAGATCGCAACCCAGATAGCGGCGAAGACGGCCGAACCGACCGCGGTCGACCATTGGAAAAGAGCGTTCGTGGTCGAGCTCGTGCTGCCGCTCGAGCTGTAAGCGGCGAAGTTGAGGATGCTGAGCAGTGCGCCGAAGGCGATCCAGATCGCCAGCCGGACCGAGCTCACGCGGCCGTTCACGTCCAACCCTCGAACGCGGTTGCCAGTGGAGCCGCAGCGAACAGCATCCCTGCCGCCAGCGCGCCGACGCGATCGCTCTCCTCGTCGCCGACGTGGAGTGCGCGCTCGGCCGTCACCGCGAGTCTCTCGATCGCGTAACGGAAGATGAGAGGATCGGGCTTTGTAGCGCCGACCTCGGCGGACGTGACGACGAGATCGGTGAGCTCGGTCAGACCGAGGTGCTCGAGTGTCTCGCCGAGCGAGCAGTCCCAGTTGGAGACAACCGCGATCGCCAAGCCTCGCCCCCGCAGATCGGATAGCACCTCGACGGCTCCCCGCTCGGGCTCGAATCGAAACGAGCCGAGGAAGTCGGGCAGAAAGCCGTCGATGTCGAGCTCGGTGGCCAGCGCGTCGAGAAAGATCCCGCAGCACTCGCGCCTGATCTGCGCGATCGACTCGCTGTCGCGCCCGTCCAGCGCCCGCTTTCGGTAGTGGGCGAACTCCTGGCGGGAAGCGGCTTCGATCTCGCCGAGAGAGCGCTCCACACCGTGCCTTCGCAATCCACGCTCGAGTTCGGGAAGAAAATCGGCGAGTCCGATCAGCGTTCCGTTTGCGTCGACGGTGACGCAGTCGAGATCAGCGAAACGCATCTGGATGAAACGCTCTCGCGAGACCGCTCAGCACCGCCGCGGCCTCGGGCCCCGGCTCGAGCAGGCTCATGTTCACGTGGACGAAGCGACCCGAGCGGATCGCGGGCAGCCACTTGATCCTCCGGTTGCGGCGCAGGTCGGCGAGAGTGACCGGCGAGTCGGAGGAGATGACCCAGACCTCCGGCTTGAGTTGACGCAGGCGCTCGATCGGGAACGGGCCTTCTTGAGGATCGGGCCCGGCCACATCGATCCCGCCCGCCTCCTTGATGATGCTGCCGATGAAGGAGCTGTCGGAGACGGTCGCAAAGTGGCCCAGATCGACGAAAACGCGCACCGGCTTGGCACCGGCGATCGCCGCCTTCACATCCTCTCGCGTGCGTGCCAGCTGCTTGCGGACATCCCGTCCGCGGATCGGTATGCCGGCCAGTAGGCTGACGTCGGACAAGGCCTTCTCGATTCCGTCGAGCGTGCGGTCGGGCGTCATATAAACGCTGATCTTGAGCGCCCGCGCCTGGTCGACCGCCGCCTGGCTGACCTCGGAGCCGGTGACGATTAGTTGGGGCTTGAGCGTGCGAATGAGACCGAGGTCGAGATTGCCGGCGTTGTCGCCGACCGACGTAACCGTGATCGCAAGCGCTTCCGCGATCCGTGTGGGTGCCTGCCCAGCGACCCCGATTCGCGTGGGCGTCTTGGCCAGAGTGACCGTGTCCTGGCCGGCGTCGCGAACAGACACCGGGTAGAGCGGCACTCGCGCGCCGGTTGGCTCGCGCTTCTCCCCGCAAGCGCTGAGCAGCATCAGGGCGCAAAAAATCGCCGGCGCGAGCAGGACGAGCCAGGTGCGAGCGAAACGCCCGGCGCCGGAAGGCCGGCGACGAGGTGCACGAAGAGTGCGCACGTCGCTGCCGATGATATCGGCGGCGGTAGATCACCCTCGCCGCGATCGTTCTTTACGGAGCCGCTGAGGAAGACGCGCCTGCCCGTGGAATAGGAGCGCATGCATGACTGGCACCGGCTTGCCGTCGTCGGCGTCGTGGTGGCGCTCGCTTTACTACTCTCGAAGATCGTCGATCGGGCGATGGCGCGGCGAAAGCTCGAGCCCGGGGCGATCACTCGCTATCGCGTGCTCAGGAGAAGCGTCCGATCGGGAATCGTCTTTGTCGGTCTACTGTCGGCGCTGCTCGTGATTCCCCAGGTGAGAGTGGTGGCCGGGGGAATTCTCGCCTCCTCGGCGATTGTCGGCATAGTCGTCGGGTTCGCGGCCCGCAGCACCTTCGCCAACGTGGTCGCCGGCCTGATGATCGCGGTCACGCAACCCCTGCGCCTCGGCGACCTGATCGAGACGGGCGGCCAGCAGGGTGTGGTCGAGGAGATCAACTTGATCTACACCTTCGTCAAACTGGAAGACGGCTCGAGACTGGTGATACCGAACGAGAAGCTCGCCTCAGATACCATAAGGAACGCCTCGATCCGGAGGGATGAAGCGGTTGCGCAGGTCAGTGTGCAGATACCGCTTGGGCTCGATCTCGAGCGAGTCGTAAGCGGGCTGAAAGAGATGCTGACGGGAGAGCCGGGCTTAGAGGTTTATGTGAGCGAGCTTTCAGAAAGAGCGACTCTTCAGGTGAGGACGATCGCGCCTGACGCCAGGTCGGCCGGCGAGGCCGAACGAACGCTCCGGTTACGCGTGCACGAGCACTTGCGCGAACAGGGAATTTTCTCTTGAGCCCTCCGCCGAGGAAGACCAGTGCGAGCACGCGGCGCCGCGCGGCCGATGAGCACACCGATGTCACGCGCCGCCGGCGCAGGCAACGGAGCCGCGTTCAGCGCCGCCGGCGCACCAAGAAGATGATCCTGACCGGCCTCGGGGGCTTCGCGGCCTTGCTCGCGGTGGTCAGCGTGACCGGGGCCGGAATCGTGTTCACGAACTGCGACCTCTCGAAGCTGAGGCCGGTCGCTATCGGTCAAAACTCCTTCGTGTACGCGGCTGACGGCTCGTCTCTCGGCTCCATTCAGACGGCCGAAAACCGCCAGGTCGTGACCATGGGCCAGATCTCGCCCTGGATGCCGAAGGCGGTAGTCGCGATCGAGGACAGGCGTTTCTACCAGCACGGCGGCGTCGACTACGTCGGCATCATCCGCGCAGCGATCGCCGACCTGCGTGCTCACAAGGCGGTTCAGGGCGCGTCGACGATCACGCAGCAGCTCGTGCGCAACCTCTACATCTCCAACCACGAGCGCACGATCGACCGGAAGCTGAAGGAGGTCTGCCTCGCGCGCAAGCTCGACGCCGCCTGGTCGAAGGAGAAGATCCTCGCCGCCTATATGAATCAGGTCTTCTACGGCGGCAACGCTTACGGCGTCGAGGCAGCAGCCCAGACGTATTTCTCGAAGTCCGCCCGCAAGCTGACACTGCCCGAGGCGGCGCTTCTCGCCGGCCTGCCCCAGGCGCCAAGCGACTACGACCCGTTCGTCAACAAGGCCGCCGCCCGCGCCCGCCGCACCGAGGTGCTCAAAGCGATGGTCGACAACGGGGATATCACGCGAGCGCAGTACGCCGAGGCGGTTGCCCAACCGATCCGGCTCAAGCCCGGGAAGATGTACACGAGCATCAAAGAGCCCTACTTCTTCAGCTACGTCAAGGACGAGCTCATCAAGCAGTACGGCGCGGAAACCGTACGCACCGGCGGCCTGAAGGTTTATACGACGATCATTCCGAGGCTGCAGCGCCTGGCGCGTAAGGCGATCAAAGACACGCTCTACAACAGCAACGACCCGGCCTCCGCGGTCATCGCTATCGATCCGCGCAACGGCGCCATCAGGGCGATGACGGGCATCATCCCGGGCCGCCCGAACAACCAGTTCAACCTCGCGGCACAAGCCAAGCGCCAGCCTGGTTCAACCTTCAAGGTCTTTGTTCTGACCTCTGCGATCGCGCAGGGTATGAACCCCTACAGCACTTACTACACCTCGGCGCCGTTCACCTATCAACCCTCTCCGAGCAGCTTGCCTTGGCACGTGCACACCTACAGCAACAGCTACGCCGGCAGCATTTCCGTGGCTTCCGCGACGCTGCAGTCCGATAACACGGTCTACGCCCAGCTGATACTGGATACCGGTGTCCAGAACGTCGCCGACATGGCCGCAAAGCTCGGTGGCATTCATCTGCCGGAGAACGAGATCGTTCCCGCTATGGCGCTCGGATCCGATGCCGTCTCACCCTTGGAGATGGCCGACTCCTACGCGACGCTCGCGGCCGGAGGCATCCGTTCCGATCCGATGGCGATCACCAAGGTCGTTCTGCCCGACGGCACCGTCGACAAGAGCGCGGATTGGGGTAAGCCGAAGCGCCAGCGCGTGATTCCGGACTGGGTCGCCTACGAGGTGACCAAGATCCTCGAGCAGAACATCCTCGGCGGCACGGCCACGAGAGCATATTTCGGCCGCGTCGCGGCGGCCAAGACCGGAACGACGGAAAATCACGACGACGGTTGGCTCTGCGGCTACACGCCCCAGCTGGCGACCGCAGTCTGGATCGGGTACCCGAACGCCGAGACGCCGGTGTACGTACACGGGGTTGCGATCGCGGGCGGTAACCTGCCGGCTTCGATCTGGCACGATTTCATGGCAGGTGCTCTCTGGAACGTGCGCGTGCTCGACTTCCGGCCGCCGAAGACCGCGGCGGTGTTCACGAACTGGACGCAGGGGCGCTACGGCTATCTGGGATCGACCGGCTCGACGAGCACGAGCACGAGCACGACCACGACGAAGCACACAACGAAACGTCACACGACGACGGAAATAACTCCTCCTTCTCCTCCTCCTCCGACGATAACGCTGCCGCCGATAACCACGTCGACGCCTACGACGACAACAGAGCCGACCACGACAACAGAGCCGACCACGACAACAGAGCCGACCACGCCGACCACGACGATGGTCGGTCCCTGACGAGGCGGAGCCGTCTCCAAGGGCCTAACCCGCCCGGTCTACACGCTCGAGGCGGCCGCCCCGCGGCGCCAATCCCCGCCCAGACCGCTCGACGCATTCCCAGTGCGCCTTCACGGTCCGCCCGGCCCATGGCATACACGGCTCAACCGTCGACCGCGTCTCCCTAACCGGATAGGCCCTAAGTCAGACGGCGAGAGCGGCGGGTGGCTCTGAACCCGTCCCACTTCCGCGAGAGGGGCGCAACGCGGCGGAGAGCTAACTGTGGAAGCGTTGCGTCCGGGCGCTCGCCGACAGCCGGGTAAGGAGCGTAGCGACGGACGCTGAGCGCGGCGAGTTGGGCGCTGGCCGCTGTAAACGCAACCGCCACGAGCAGCAGCGGGAGTCCCAGGTAGCCGACTGCGCCGAGTTCGGTGACGTACCAGAAGACGTTCAGGCCGAGGTGCAGGCGAGACGCCAGCTCGAAGAAGACGAGCAGCGGCCCGAGAAGGCCGATCAACATCACTCCGAGCGAAGCCCAGGGCCGCCAGTCCCGTAGCTGGGGCAACCAGATCCAGGCATGGAGAGGAGGCAGAAGAAACAGGACCATGTAGCGGTTGAGAGCGGCAACGGCGAGTGCTGCGACCAGCAGCAGCAGCAGCGCCGCCGCGTAGCCGGCGAGCTCGCCTTCGGCACTCGCTTGGTGCCGCGGTAGAAGCCGCTCGCGGGCTATCAACCAGGCGCCGAATCCGAGTAGGGAAAAGAACACGAGCGCGCCGAGAGGCGGAGAGACAGAGGCTGAGATATCGGGCGAGAGTGGTCTCGCCACACCGCCGTGGAAAAAACCGAAGAAGACGAAGAGCAGGAAGAGAGAAAGCAAGGAGAGCCAGAAACCGACCCGGCGCCCGAGACTCCGCAAAGAGGGCTCGAGCGGGATCTGGCGCCGGCGGCAGCGAGCGAACAGGTCGACGATCGCGACGAGTGGTGGGAGCAGCGCCGTGATCAGAATCAGTTGCAGCGCCCAACCGTGGACGAAGCGCCCGCCGAGATAGATATATCCGGCGCTGTTGGACTGTGGTTCAGGGGCGCCCTGGTCGAGTGCGGCGATGAGCTGCTCGGTCGCGTGCCCGATCACGGACAGATGCTCGCCCGAGATGTTCGCAGACGTGTCGGTCAGGGGAAGCGGCGGTCGGTCGCTACTGGTCGTGAACGTGACCGCGGGAATACCGCGGGCAACGAAAGGGGCTTGCTCGTAGAGACTGAACGGGAACGCGAGATCGAGTAACTGGTCGACGAAACCGGCGTGGGTGACTTCGGCTCCGGGCTGCTCGCTAAGCAGCTGGAATGCGGTCGCCACTAGCACCGGCGAAGGCGATCGGGGTGCGTCGCCGTTGAGAAGTATTCGAGGTGGTCCTCTCCCGGCGATTGCGTCGAGCACGATCACCGCCGCGATGTGGCTACGAGAGGCGCTGTGGCGGGCGAAGTGATCCGCGCCGATCGCGCCGAAGGCACCCCCGTCCGTGGACAGGAAGACGATCGTGTGCGCGGGCTGGGGGGGCTTCACGAGCCCCGAGTTGTTCTGGTACGCACGTGCCAGCTCGAGCATCGCGGCGGTTCCGGATGCGTTGTCGTCAGGACCACCGCCCGGCCCGTGGCCGCTGTTGTCGCGGTGAGCCAGGATGACGATCGAGGTCGGTGAGCGGCCGCGAATGGTGACGCTGACGTTGGCGAGGCTCTGCTTGCCGAGACCCGGGATGTCGGCCGAGAAGGGGTCGACCTTCGGAGTCAGCCCAAGGTTGGTGAATTTGCCTTCAACCCAGACCAATAGATTGGCGCTGCTTGCCGCCCCGGGGCTGCGATCGGGGTAAGTGTTTGCCAGTTCGTACATCGTTGCTTGCGCGTCGGCTTCGCCGAACACGGAGCGGAAGACGGGGGCCACGAGCGGCTGCTCGCGCGCGACGCTGAAGGCAGCGATGAGAAGAGGGATCGCAATAACGATCCAGGATCCGCGGTATATACGCGCGTTAACCGGTCGCTCGAGCGACCCAGGACGCGGCTTTGTCCGCAGAGGTTTGCGCCGCATGGTGACTCTCAACGTATGGCTATAGTAGGCATCAGGCAGGCTCGAGGTATGTCTGACTCTCTCACGATCCTCCTCGTCGATGACGAGGACGCGATCCAGAAACTACTTTCCTTCCCGTTGCGGCGGGACGGGTATACGGTCATCGAAGCCCGTGACGGGGAAGAGGCCTTGAGAAGGTTCGCCGAAGAGAAGGTAGACCTCGTCGTTCTCGACTTGGCGCTGCCGAAGCTCGACGGACTCGAGGTCTGCAAGCGCCTGCGTGCGCATAGCGCGGTGCCGATCATCATGCTGACCGCGCGCGATGAGGAGGTCGATAAGGTCGTCGGACTGGAGATCGGAGCAGACGACTACATAACGAAGCCCTTCTCGATCCGCGAGTTCCGCAGTCGTGTGCGCGCGCTTTTGCGACGATCGTCGGTGGCGGTCGCTACCGATTCGGGTGACGAGATCGTCGCCGGGCCGCTACGTCTCGACAGGGCTCGGCGCCGGATCGAGATAGACGGGCGATCGCCCGAGCTCACGTACGTGGAGTTCGAGCTCGCGCGTGTTCTCGCCGGGAAACCGGGGCGCGTGTTCTCGAGACAGGATCTGCTAGAGGCGGTCTGGGGTGGCTCGGATTACCGTGATCCGAGAACTATCGACGTTCATATCCGGCACCTGCGTGAGAAGCTCGAGCGAGATCCGAGCAGACCGGAACTGGTGTTGACCGTACGCGGCGTCGGCTATCGCTTCCGGGAAACATGAAGCCGCTGAGAAGCGTAGGCGGGCAGCTCCTTGCCGCTCTCATCGGGGTGGTGTTGATAGCGCTCGCGACGACGTACCTGATGGTCGTGCCGACGCTCGACCAGAACCTTGTTTCGAACCGGTTAAACGAGCTTGAGCGCTCGGCGAACAACGTCGCAGCCGCTGTTCCCAGAGTGAGCCAGCTTTACCTGCAGTCGTACGCCTTGGACAGCGCTTCGGAGGTTGACGCCCGTGTCGTCGTCTTCCAGACCTTAGGCCCACCGCTCGAGTTGCTCGTGCAAGCCGATTCGCTGACAACGGCGCCGCCGGCTATCTCGAAAGACAGGATCGCGCTCGAGGCCGCCAAGACCGGGCGGGTGGTGCGCGGAACCGTGAAGAGAGGCGGCGTGCGTCGCGCGGAGGTGGCCGAGTCGGTCCCGGAGACATCGGAGGTGGTTCTCCTCTCCGGCTCTCTGAGTGGCGTGAAGCGAACCGTCTCGAGCGTGAGACGGCAGCTACTGGTCGCCGCCTTTCCGTCTCTCGTGCTCGCGCTCGCGCTCGGTTTTTTGGGAGCGCGCGGGCTTTCACGGCGGGTGAGGCGGCTCGAGCGCGCCGCCGACCGTATAGCTGCAGGGGAGTTCGAGGAACCGGTCGAAGACGGCGGCAACGACGAGATCGGCGAGCTAGCTCGCAGCTTCGAGCGCATGCGGCTTCGTCTCGCGCAACTCGAGGAGGCGCGGCGAGAGTTCATCGCCAATGCATCTCACGAGTTGAGAACACCGATCTTCGCGCTATCGGGTTCACTCGAACTCCTGGCCGAGGAAGAGATGGACGAGCAAAGCAGGGGGGAATTCATCGAGACGATGCGCGGCCAAGTGGAGCGCCTGCGCAAGCTGGCGACCGCCTTACTCGATCTGTCGCGACTCGACGCGGGACTGGATCTGACCCTCGAGCCGCTCCCGCTCGCTCCAGTAGCGGAGGCGCTGGGAAAGGAGTTCAAGGCTGCGGCGGAGCTATTAGAGCATCCGCTCTCGGTCTCTCTGGAGGCGTCGCCCGTCGCGCGGGCCGACGAGCAGAGGACACTCCAGATCGGCCGTATCCTGCTCGAGAACGCTCTCTTACACACGCCTCGCGGAACCGCGGTCGCCATTCGCGTGACGGAGAGCGGCGAAAACGGCGTGCTCACAGTCGCGGACGGAGGTTCGGGCATACCCACAACCGATCAGGAGCGCGTGTTCGAGCGCTTTTTCCGGCTTGAAGGTGAGCGGTCGTCGGGTAGCGGCTTGGGGCTTGCGATAGCCCGAGAATGGGCAATGAGGATGGGTGGAACCGTGACGCTCGACTCTCGACCCGGCTCAACAAGGTTTTCGCTCGAGCTTCCGCTCGCAGGCGACGAGGCCTAGCCGGGATGCCGTTTTCACGTGGAAACGGTGTCTAGCGTACGCAACCGCTTGCTCTACGAACGCGAACGACCAGCATGGCGCGAGCACAACGAGGGAATAGACTGCAGATCTGTCGAGAAGGGGCGCTAGATTCGTCTCGGCTCGAGAACGAGGACGTGAGGATAGGACGATGAGCTCGGAAAGCGCAGTCATCAATCTGACGATTCCGGCGAAGGCGGAGTACATCACGCTCGGCCGTCTGGCGCTGACGGCGCTAGCTCGCGCACGAGATTTTCCGGAAGAGACCCTCGCCGATCTCAAGCTGGCGCTCACCGAGGCATGCTCCAACTCGGTTCGACACGCATACGGGCCCGGCGACGGCACCGTCGAGCTCCTCTATGAGCTCTGGCCCGACCGGCTGGTGGTCGAGGTGAGCGACGAGGGGAGCGGTTTCGAACCGCCGAGCGGCCTCGAAGAGCTAGGTGATCCCGGTGAAGGCGGACTCGGACTCGCAATCATCCGCGAACTCGTCGACGATCTCGAAATCACCGAAAAGGCAGGCGGGGGATCACGTCTTCGATTCGTAAAAAAACTCGGCGATTGAAAGAAGTTCGCGGCATTAGCGAGAAGCGCTTGTCTCGATCGGATCGCCCGGGGACGATGCTGCAGCTCGTCAACACCGGCCATAAGTCGCTCGCCGACTACGGGACGATCGTCTCACGGGGGCTGATGGAAGAGATCAAGCGGCTGGCCGAGCCGCTTCAGGGCCTTCGCGTGCTGCACCTTTCGGCGACGGCGTTCGGTGGCGGAGTGGCCGAGATCCAGTACACGCTGATACCGCTGATGCGCGACGCCGGTCTCGACGTTGAGTGGCGCGTCATTCACGGCCAGGAGGAGTTCTTCAACGTCACCAAGGCGGTTCACAACGCCCTTCAGGGCGATCCCCGAGGCCTTTCGGCCGAGGACCGCGCGATCTTCGGCCGCTACAACGAGCTCAATGCCGCGCAACTCGACGACTCCGACTACGACATCATCATCATTCACGATCCCCAGCCCGTCGCGGTAATCGACCACTTTCCCTCCTCGAAGGCCAAGTGGATCTGGCGCTGTCATATCGATCTCTCGACGCCGAACTCGGGCGTGATCGATTTTCTGGTGCCGTCGATCGCGCGCTTCGACGCGATGATCTTCCACTTAAAGCAGTACATCCCCGACCGCCCCGGTCTTCCTCCGGCATTCATCTGGCCGCCGGCGATCGATCCGCTCGCGCCGAAGAACATGGCCCTATCGAGAGAGGATGCAGCGTACATACTCGATCAGTTCGGGATTGACGTCGAGCGCCCGCTCCTGACACAGGTCTCGCGCTTCGACCCCTGGAAGGATCCGCTCGGCGTGATCGATGCCTACCGCCTCGTCAAGGAGAAGTTCCCCGACGTGCAGCTGGCGCTCGTCGGCTCGATGGCCCACGACGATCCCGAGGGCTGGGACTTCTACAACCGGACCCTCGCCTATGCGGACGGCGATCCGGACATCTTCATCCTCTCGAACCTGAACAACGTGGGCTCGGTCGAGGTCAACGCGTTCCAGGTCCACTCCGACGTCGTGATCCAGAAGTCGATCCGCGAAGGCTTCGGTCTGACCGTCTCGGAGGGGTTGTGGAAGGGCCGCCCGACCGTCGCCGGCCGCGTCGGCGGCATCGTCAGTCAGATCCGCGACCGCGAGACGGGCTGGCTGGTGGAATCGCCGGAGGAGTGCGCTCGTGCCTGCATCGAGGCGATGAACGATCCCGCGGCGGCGCGCGCCATGGCTCTGAAGGGCAAGGAAGACGTTCGCCGTAAGTTCCTGACGCCGCGCCTTCTGCGTGACTGGTTGGTGCTCTTCAACCGACAGCTAGGGAACGACACCGGCGGCGTCGAGGTCGAGATGGTGGCGAGCGTCTGAGCCCGCCGACGGGGCGCCGCCCGCCTGTTCCGGGCGACGAGCGAGTAGGCTTCAAGCGCCGTGGGTAAGCGACGACCGATCATCGTCGTCTCAAACCGGGGTCCGGTCACCTATCACTACGTGTCCGGCAATACCCGGGAGGCCGCTCGTGGCGGCGGCGGTCTGGTGACCGCTCTGGCCAGCCTGGCGAGCCACCATCGCGTTACCTGGATCGCCAGCGCGATGAGCGACGCCGATCGTGAGGTCGCTCTCGAGAGTGGTTCCGCGGGCATTGAGGAGCGCACCCACACCGGGGCGAGCTACCGCCTGCGTTTCGTAGCGCACGAACCGGCGGCGTACGACTGGTACTACGACGTCATCGCCAACCCGACGCTCTGGTTCTTACAGCACTATTTGTGGTATCTCGTCCACCAGCCCACGCATGGCAAGGGCCGGCTCGATCAAGCCTGGCGTGAGGGGTACGTCCCGGTTAACTACGCCTTCGCGGAGGCTGTTCTCGACGAATTGGCCCGCGAGCCGGGCGCCGTCGTGTTCTTTCACGATTACCACCTCTACCTCGCGCCTCGGTTCGTCCGAAACCGGGCTCCCGAGGCCGCGCTGCTTCATTTCGTCCACATCCCCTGGGTCCAGTCGGATTACTGGCACGTTCTCCCCGCCGAGATCCGCGTCGCCATCCACGACGGCTTGCTCGCCAACGACCTGGTCAGCTTTCAAACGCCAAGGTGGCAGCGGAACTTCCTTCAGTCGACCGAAGAGATTGTGGCTGGAAAGCGCAGCTCGGACGGCTCGACGATCTCCTACGCGGGCAAGCGAACGCGCGTCAGCGCGCGAGCGATTTCGGTCGACGTCGCCGAGTTCGAAAAGCTGCGCGAGCACCCGCGCGTTCTCGAGCATGAGCGCCTCATCCTCGAGACGAGACCGGAGTTCCTGGTCGTACGTGTCGATCGCACCGATCCCTCGAAGAACATCGTCCGTGGGTTCGAGGCCTTCGAGCTCCTCCTCGAGACGCACCCCGAGCTGCATCGACGGGTGACGATGCTGGCGCTACTCGATCCGTCGCGCCAGAACATCCCCGAGTACGCGGAGTATCTGGGCGCGATCCGACGCGAGGCGCGATCCATCAACGAGCGTTTCCGGAGTCCCGACTGGACACCGATCGATCTTCAGATCCACGACGACTTCCATCAGTCGGTGGCCGCCTACAAGCAGTACGACGTCCTGTTCGTGAACGCGGTCTACGACGGCCTCAACCTCGTCGCCAAGGAGGGTCCGCTCGTTAACAGCCGCGACGGTGTGCTGGTGCTCTCGGAGAACACCGGCGCGTATGAGGAGCTCGGTCCCTACTCGGTGGTGATCAACCCGTTCGACGTCCGCGGGCAAGCCGATGCGATCTTCGAAGCGCTGACGATGCCCGCCGACGATCGCCGGCGCCGGATCGACGCGATCCGTACGCGGGTGCGCGAGCACGACCTCCGTTGGTGGATTGGAGCCCAACTGGCCGATCTCGACAGCTGCACGAGCAGAGGCGGTCGGCGCCCGGCGCGTCTGTCTCCGGTCGCCAGATTACGCAAGAAGGCATGACGGCAACCGAAGAGCCCTCGCGGGCGCCGGTCATCTGGCGCCTGAGCTCGCTCGTGAAGATCGAGCACACTCTCTTCGCGCTTCCGTTCGCCTATGTGGGCGCCCTGCTCGCCCGTCGCTCGGCGGGGGCGCTACCAAGCTGGTTAGAGATGCTCTGGATCACGCTGGCGATGGTGAGCGCGCGCTCTCTGGCAATGGGGATCAACCGGCTAGTCGACCGCGAGATCGATGCTCGTAATCCTCGAACGGCAGGTCGTGAGCTTCCGAGCGGCAGGCTCAGCTCGTCCCAGGTAACCGTCTTCTGCCTCGCCTCTCTCGCCCTGCTCGTGCTCGCCGCCTTTCGGCTCGCGCCCGCGGTTCGCTACCTCTGGCCGATACCGGTGCTGGCTTTCGTCGTCTATCCCTACCTGAAGCGGGTGACCTGGCTCTGCCATCTCTGGCTGGGCGCGACCATTGGTCTGGCTCCTTTCGGGGCCTGGCTGGCGCTGGGTGGCCCGGTCGTGGCGGCGCCGTTCGTGCTCTGGGTCGCCGTCGCCTGCTGGGTCGCGGGCTTCGACCTCTTCTACTCGCTCTTCGACCTCGAGATCGATCGCGCTCAGGGGCTGCATTCCGTCGCGGCGCATTTTGGGGTCACCGGTGTTTTTCGCGGCGCCCGCTTGCTACACGTGATTACCGTGGCCGCTCTCGCCCTCGCCGGATACTCGGGCCACGCCGGGGTTCTTTGGGGACTCGGGGTCGCGGCTGTCGCGGCGCTCTTGACCTACGAGCACTTGATCGTCTCGCCGCGCGACCTGCGGCGCCTCAACGCCGCCTTCTTCACGGTCAACGGCGTAATCGCGGTCATCTTCCTGGGCTTCGTCCTGGCCGATACGCTCACGACCTAACCCCCGCGGTTGTACATCCCTGCCGGAACAAGCTCTTAGGCTTTGCGTGTTTCTCTATCCTGGCCCCGTGAGCCATCGGCGCGACACGGGCAGTAGCGGTTAGTGAACGAGACAGCTAGATCTCTCGTGGGACGGCCGCTGCCGGTTCAAGCGCCGACGGCGTTTGTACGGATTCGCACGTACCGTCGCGCCCGCTGCCTCGAGTGCAGCGCAAGGGGCTTCCGCTGCCGTCCTCGGCGGCGGCGCCTTCCCCGTCAGTAGTCCGTGCTCGCCGGAGCGCGGGATGGAGCGACCGTAACAGGGCGTTGGCAATCGGCGACGAAGCGGCGAGAATGGGAGAACTCGTGCGCTTTCGCTTCATCACCTTCCTGACCGACTTCGGTCTCCAGGACGACTTCGTCGGCACGTGCCACGGAGTGATCAAGCGGATCGCCCCCGACGTCGAGATCATCGACATCACGCACGGCATCGAGCCGCGGCGCCTTCTCCACGGAGCGCTGACGCTTGCCGACACGATTCCGTACATGCCGGTGGGAGTCCATCTCGCCGTAGTCGATCCGGGAGTCGGCACCGATCGTCGGGCCATGGCGCTCGAGGACAAGAGTGGGCGCGTCTACGTGGGCCCCGACAACGGGCTGTTGCTTCCGGTTGCCGAAGGGATGGGTGGGATAACGCAAGCCCACCAGATCACCAATCGCAAGTACTCGCTGGAGGAGGTCTCGCCGACCTTCCACGGCCGCGACGTCTTCTCGCCGGCAGCGGCTTACCTGGCGCTGGGAGTGCCGCTCGAGGAGATGGGGCCGAAGATCGAGGTTGCGGATCTAATCCGGCTGGACATTCCGAAGCCGGAGGCGCGCAAAGGACGGATCAAGGCAGTGATCGTCGATACCGATCGCTTCGGGAACATGCAGCTCAACCTTCGCCACACCCATCTCGAGGCAACGGGCCTCGTCGTCGGGACGCAGATCGAGCTCGAGCACAAGGGCGAGCGCTACTACGCGATCACAGCTCGCACCTTCTCGGACGCCCGGCGCGGCGACATCATGCTCTACGAGGACTCCTTCCAGAACATCGCCGTCGCCATCTCGGGTGGCGACGCGGCGGTCATGTTCGGCGCTACGCCGGGCGACAAGATCATCATCCGCCTGCGCGAAAGCTGAGATCGCGCAGTGATCGCGCTCGAGCTTCAGATACTCGCGGGCTCCTACGCGGTAAGCCGGCTTTCTCCCGACGCGCCGGTCCCGGAATGGGCGCGGGGAGAGCTCGTGGCGCTGACGCGGACGCCGGATGAGCTCTCGATTGTCTCGCCGGCCGATTCGGTGCCCGAATCGGTTAAGAGCGAGCGAGGTTGGCGAGCTCTGCGCGTGGCGGGGCCGCTCGATCTCTCGCTGATTGGGATCCTCGCGGCGCTGAGCGGCGTTCTGGCACAGGCGGAGATCCCGATCTTCGCGCTCTCGACCTTTTACACCGATTACTTTCTCGTCGGCGAACGAGACTTGGAACGAGCCTTACGCGCGCTCGAGTCGGCGGGTCACCGCGTAGTTCCGGCGGATAGCGCCGCGGATACGGCCGCCGGGCAACGATGAGCGGCTCGGTACGATTGCTTGGATGGCTCTGAAGCAATCGACAGCGAGAATCGACGCCGCGCGTATCCGCGCGGACTTCCCGATCTTCGATCAGCTCGTCGGCGGAAAGCCGCTGGCCTTCCTCGACTCCGCCGTGAGCGCACACAAGCCCCGGTTCGTGCTCGAGGCGTTGGAGGAGTTCTACGAGCACTCCTACGGCAACGTCGGTCGCGGCGTCTACGCGCTCGCTGAGCGCGCCAACGCGGCCTACGAGCAGGCGCGCGAAAAGGTGCGCGAGTTCGTCAACGCCCGCTCGCCGCGAGAAGTCGTCTTCACGCGCAACACGACCGAGGGCATCAACCTGGTCGCTTACGCCTGGGGTCTCGACAACCTCGGCCCCGGCGACGTGGTGCTGACGACCGAGCTCGAGCACCACTCGAACTTCGTTCCCTGGCAGGAGGTTGCGAGGCGCACGGGCGCGACCTTCAAGGCGATTCCGGTGACTGCCGAGGGCGAGCTGGAGCTGGAGGCGCTCGACGAGCTCGGGCGCGCCGGGAATGTGAAGGTGGTTGCTGTAACCGCCGTCTCGAACTCGCTCGGCACGATCGTCCCGGTCGAGAGGCTGATCCGCTTCGCGCACGAACATGGTGCGATCGCCGTCATCGACGCGGCCCAGGCGGCACCACACCGCGTGATCGACGTGCAAGCGCTCGACTGCGACTTCCTCGCCTTCTCGGGCCACAAGATGTGCGGTCCCAGCGGCGTCGGCGTGCTCTACGGTCGCAGCGAGCTGCTGGAGCGAATGAGCCCGTTCCAGACCGGCGGCGGCATGATCCGGCGCGTCTCGGTCGAGAAGACGACATGGGCCGGCCTACCACACAAGTTCGAGGCCGGCACGCCGCCGGTCGCCGAGGCGGTTGCGCTCGGCGCGGCGATCGACTACCTCGGCGGAATCGGGCTGGAGGCGATCGCCGCCCACGAGCACGAGCTGACGGCCTACACGCTCGAGCAGCTCGGAGAGCAGCCCGGTCTGACTCTCTACGGGCCTCCGCTCGAGCGCCGCGCCGGAATCGTCTCCTTCAATCTGGAGGGCATCCACCCGCACGACGTCGCCCAGATCCTGGACGCGGAGGGAGTGTGCGTGCGCGCCGGGCACCACTGCAACCAGCCTCTGATGCGCCGGCTTGGGGTTGCGGCGACGACCCGCGCCAGCTTCTATCTCTACTCGCTGCCCGAAGAGGTCGACCGCCTCGTCGTCGGTCTCGAGCGGGCGCGCAAGGTATTCGCGTAGTGCTCCATCCAGCAATACCCTCCGGCCTCTGGCCCGCTATCAAGCGGCGCGCTGCGTTGTCCTCAGTCGCGTCCGTACTAACCAGTACGAAAGCTCCCTGCTTCGGAGCTCGGCTGGAAACAGAGAAGCACCGGCTGGGCACGATCTCGCGGCCCGGGGACGTTATCCTCGGTCGCATCCGTATCTTCGACCGATACGAATGCGCCCTGCGTCCTAGCCTCGAACCACGAGCTCGCACTCATCCGGCGCCTTTCCGTCCCCAGACGAGCTCCCTAGCATCGCTTGGTGCTAGCGACCCAAATACTTGGAAGCATCACTGGACGGAGCACTAGTGAGCGTCGACGATCTCTATCGCGAGCTGATCCTCGATCACTATAAGAGCCCGCGCCACCGTGGCCGCCTCGACCGCGCCGACGCCTGCGCCGAGGGGCAGAACCCGCTTTGCGGAGACGAGCTTACGGTCACGCTCAGGTTCGGCGCGGACGGTGAGACGATCGAGGAGATCGCCTTCGAAGGTCAGGGCTGCGCGATCAGCCAGGCGGCCGCCTCGATGCTGAGCGAGGAGGTAGTCGGGCACAAGGCGACCGAGGTGGCAGCTATCGACAAGGACGACTCCCCGTTGGTGGCGATGATGATCGAGAGCGGAACGCCACTCACCCCGATCCGGCTCAAGTGCGCCTTGCTCGGCCTGGGCGTGCTCAAAGTCGCGCTGCACAAGGCCGTCGGCACTCCCCTTCCCGAGGAGTGGACGGGCGTCGAAGAGGTCGAGTTCGAGTAGTGAGCGGTCGCGCGACGCGGAGGACGCGCCGATGACGCCNNGAGGAACGCCGGCTCGGCAAGCCGAGAGAGGAGCGATCGCGGCAGATCGCGGCGACGACCGGGCGCTTGCTGTTTACTCTGGCCGCCGCCCGGCAGGGCTGCAAGGTGCTCGAGGTCGGAGGTTCGAGAGGGTACTCGACGATCTGGCTTGCCTCGGCGGTCGCGCTTGGAGTCGGTCGCGTCGTATCGCTCGAAAACGACCCGCGCAAGGTGAGTGCCTGGCGAGCGAACGTCGCTGAGGCTGACCTCGACGCGTACGCAGAACTGATAGAAGGTGACGCTTTCACAACCCTTCCGGCTCTCGGCAAGTGCTTCGACCTCTGCTTCATCGACGCCGAGAAGGGCGACTACGAGCGCCTTTTCGCGCTTGCGCGCGAGAAGATTACTCTCGGCAGTTTGATCGTGGCCGACAACGTCCTATCGCACTCCGACACGCTGGCCGCCTACTCGAGAGCGCGGCAGAGCGATCCCACTCTCGTCAGCGTCACGGTGCCGCTCGACCGCGGGCTCGAGTTCAGCACGATCATCGGCTGACCGGCCGAGATCGTTCGCTCGACGTCTGTCTTGACCGCCTGCCTATCATGGCTATACGCGGAAAGGAGGTGGTCCAGTGGAAGATTCTTCAAGTACTGGCAGCGGAGGTACCAGCGGGTAGAGGCGTGTCCCGGGGACCACCGGGAATCGCCTAGCCAGCGTAGGGGACTTGCGCGATCGCACCGCGGTCGTTTGGCCGCGAGAAGCGCCTCTACCAATCCAACGCTGGTCACCGGTTCGGAGGGCCGCCTCGGCGGCCCTCCTTCTATTCGAACCTCTAACGAAACGAAGCACTCCGTCGCCTGGCCACGTTTTTACTGATTCGGCACGAACGTGGCATGTTTCCGGGCGTCTTTTCTCGATACCGCGCTACGCCCCGTGGGCGGGTGGGGGTGGAGAGGTGGGGCCTGCCGCTTCTGGAACTACGAGAAGCCCGTGTTTCGGCCCCGCAGCGAGTTGAAGTGGCGCCTTACGCGCCCGATCTAACGATCGCTCATCCCGTCAGGCTCGGCCGATCGCGTCCCGGACCTGTTCCTCGAGCGATATCAGCGGGAGCTGGAAAACCTTCCCTGTGGATGCGACGTCGCCGACGTTGTCGCCGGCAGCGAGCATCTTCAACTGGTCGCGGGTGAACGGAAAACCGGGCAGGCGCTCGAGCAGCGTGGCCTGAGCGCGGGCGAGTGAGAAGGGGATGTGGACGCGCAGGCGCCGCTTGCCGAGCACGCGTGCGATCAGTGCGTAAAGCTCGTCCCAGCTGACGCGGTCGGGCCCGGCGAGGTCGAAGGTACGGTCGCGGGCGGGCTCGAGGTCAAGCCCTTTGACCAGGTGCGCGACGACGTCTTCGACCGAGATCGGCTGGATCCGCTGGGTGCCGGGACCGAGCACGGGCGTTATCGGCGAGTAGCGAACGAGGCGCAGAAAGGTCGGGAGAACGCCGCCGTCGTGGCTGAAGACGAAGCTCGGACGAAAGATCACGTGCTCCAGGCTCGAGGCCTCGAGCGCTCGCTCCTCGTTCCACTTGGACTGGTAGTAAGGCGTGAGCCCGTGCGTGCTCTGATCGAGCCCCAAAGCGCTGACGAGCACGAACCGCCGCACTCCCGCCTCGCTCGCGGCTTCGATGAGCGCTCGCGTTCCCGACGTCATCACCCGCTCGTAGTCGNNGGTCGCGACGAGGTGCTTACCGATGAAGCCGGTCGCGCCCGTGACGAGAATCACGGCTCTCTCGTTTCGGCGGCGAGCCGCACCCTGATCGAACGAACGGAGACGGTCACGGTAAGGATGGTATGCCTGTCGCGCGGCGTCTCGATTCCCGCTCTACTGCCGGACGGGTGTTTTGCTTGCAAACTCCGGCTTTTTTGGTTCGCTCTCGCTCACGTTTGCCGGCGGGTCCGATAGGGTGGCGGCTGCGTGGTACTCGAGCCCGTCGATCCTAACTCTCGCTTTCACGAGCGACGCCAACGTGCCCGGCATCGGCGCAAGCTTCGCCGGACAGCTTTCCTGTTCGCGCTCGTAATCGCGGCGATCGCGGGTGGAGTAGTCGTCTGGGTGGCTGGGCGCGGCACAAATCCGTCCACACACGACGCCGTTCCGCGCGCCGGGACCACCACCAAGGCGTCGACAGAACAGAATCCCAACCTGCCGAAGGAGATCCGTGGCATCCACGTCACCATGGGCCTCGCTTCGCTGTCGGGCAAGCTCGCCCAGTACATCAGCTTGAAAGACGAAGGTCTGAACACGATCGAGCTCGACGTCAAGGACGAGAGCGGCGCGGTTGCCTTCCGTTCTCCCGATGCGCCCCTTGCCAGCGCGGTCGGCGCTGCGGGGAACTTCTACAAGCCGGCCGAAGTAGCCGATCAGGTCCACGCCGACCATCTCTACCTGATCGGTCGCATCGCGGTCTTCGAAGATCCGGTGCTTTCGGCTCGCAGGCCGGAAATGGCGATTCAGCGCTCGGATGGCTCGCCCTGGCTCAGCGGCGGCCTCGGCTGGACGAACGAATACGACAAGCGAGTCTGGAATTACAACGTCTCGATCGCCAAGGTTGCCGCCAAGGCCGGCTTCGACGAGATCCAGTTCGACTACGCCCGTTTCCCCTCTGACGGCCCGATCTCCAGCGCCGTCTGGCCGGGTAAGAGAAACGAGCCCGAGTCGGTGACGATCGATCGCTTTCTTGCCTATGCGACCAAGCAGCTCAAGCCGTTCGGCGTCCGCGTTTCCGTCGACGTCTTCGGTCTAGCCGCCACTAACAATCTCGGGATCGGCCAGTCACCGGGGAAGATGGCGCGGATCGTTGATGCGATCTACCCGATGGTTTACCCGTCGCACTTCGGCCCGGGGCAGTACGGCCTTCCGGATCCGCAGGCCGTACCGGGAACGACCGTCGGTTACGCGCTAAATGACTTTGCCACTCAGATGCACGGTAAGAAGGCCGATCTCGTCGCCTGGCTGCAGGACTTCTCGTGGCAGGGGCGCCCGTTCACGCTCTCGGACGTTCAGGACGAAGTGCTGGCCGTTCGCAGGAGCGGCGCCCGTGGCTTCCTGCTCTGGAATGCGATGGGCACCTATACGCCGGGAGCCCTTCAGCCCGCGGGCAGCAACACCGCCGTCGGCTGAACTAAAACTCGTTCCAAATGAAGCACGCCACCGCCTAGCCGCGCTCGGCGGGTCTTCATTCCGAGACAAGCTCTTGGCATCCACGGCTCGACCCCTTCGGTCGCACATCTCTACCGGAGCAGGCGCTTGATTGGGCGGCTTTCGACACCGCTCCGGTATCGTCCGGGCGATGCAGTCGTCGCGCGCCATTCAGCTACTGACGGAGATCCCGGGCCCTCGCTCGCGCGAGATCCTGGCGCGTAAGCAGAAAGTCGTTGCCGCTCCGGTCACCGTGCAGGCGCCGGTCGTGATCGCATCGGCGCTGGGCACCGTCGTGACCGACGTCGACGGCAACCGCTTTCTCGACTTCGCGGGTGGGATCGGCTGCCTGGTGGTCGGTCACTCTCATCCGAGGGTGGTCGAGGCGGTACGCGAACAGGCGGGACTCTTCCTCCACACCGATTTCGCCGTCGTTCCCTATGAGATCTATGCGACCGTTGCTGAGCGGCTGATCGCGGCGACGCCCTTCACGGGGCCGGCGAAGGCGGCCTTTTTCAACTCCGGCGCCGAGGCGATCGAGAACGCGATCAAATTCGCACGCCTGGCGACCGGACGCCCCGCGGTGATCGCCTTCGAAGGCGGCTTTCACGGGCGAACTCTTCTCGCCCTGACGATGACCTCGAAGGCCAACCCCTACAAAGTCGGCTTGGGTCCTCTCGCGCCTGCGGTCCACCACCTTCCCTTTGCTCAGGACTACCGCGGTCCGTCGGGCGCCGAGGCGCTTGCGGAGCTCGAGCGGGCGCTCCTGACGCAGGTGGCGCCGAGCGAGGTTGCGGCCGTAGTTGTGGAGCCGATCCAGGGCGAGGGCGGTTTCGTTCCCGCGCCCGAGGAGTTCATGCACGGCTTGCGCCGGATCTGTGACGAGCACGGGATCGTACTCGTGGTCGACGAGGTGCAGTCTGGCTTCGGTCGCACCGGCGCGATGTTTGCGATCGAGCACTACGGGATCGAGCCCGATTTGATCGTGGTGGCGAAGGCGCTGGCGTCCGGGCTGCCGCTTTCGGGAGTGATCGGCAAGGCCGAGATCATGGATGCGCCGCACGAGGGCGCTATCGGTGGCACTTACGTCGGGAACCCGGTTGCGCTCGCCGCGGCGAGCGCCGTTCTGGACGTGATCGAGGCCGAGAACCTGATCGATCGGGCGAAGGCGCTCGGCGAGACGATCGGCGCTCGGATGAGCGCCTGGCAGGATCGCTTCGAGCAGATCGGCGACGTGCGTGGCCGCGGCGCGATGCTCGCAATCGAGCTCGTTAGGGACCGGGAGAGCAAGGAACCTGCACCCGAGCTGGCGACCCGCGTGATCGAGGAAGCTCTCCAGCGCGGCCTGCTCTTGCTCAAGGCCGGGATCTACTCGAACTGCCTGCGCGTGCTGGCGCCGCTCGTGATCGGCGACGACGAGCTCGCCGAGGCGCTCGACGTCTGGGAAGAAGCCCTGGCCGCGACTTTCGCGGGTTAGGCTTTTAGTACGCGTATCGCTGCCGGCGCGCGTGGCGCTCGAGCGCGAGCGCGATCAGGCGATCGAGCAGCTCCGGATAGGAGATGCCGGAGGCCGCGAACAGCTTGGCGTAGACGCTCGTCGAGGTGAAGCCGGGGATCGTGTTGAGCTCGTTCACGAGCACCTCGTCGCCGCGTACGAAGAAGTCGACCCGGGCCATTCCCTCGCACTCGCCGGCGACGAAGGCCTCGACGGCCAGGCGGCGCACGAGCTCCACTGTCTCTTCCGGAAGCGGCGGCGGCACGATCAGCTCCATCCCGCCCTCGTCGTACTTGGCCGAGAAGTCGTACCACTCTGCGTGAGCGACGATCTGTCCGGGCTGAGAGGCGATCGGGTCGCGGTTGCCGAGCACGCTACACTCGACCTCGAGCCCGTCCACGAACTCCTCGACAAGCACCTTCTCGTCGTGGCGGAATGCGAGCGCCACCGCGGGCCCGAGCTCGCTCTCGTCGTGCACCTTGCTGATACCCACCGAGGAGCCGAGCCGAGCCGGCTTGATGAAGACCGGGTACGGGAACGGGTGCTCGACCGGATCGCCGTCGCGCAGAGTGATGCTTTGCGTGACCGGAATGCCACGGTCGCGCAAGACCGCCTTGAAGACGTCCTTGTCCATGCAAAGAGCGGAGGCCAGCACCCCGGGACCGATATAGGGCACACCGGCCAGCTCAAGTAGGCCCTGGACGGTGCCGTCCTCGCCGAAGGGTCCGTGCAGAACCGGAAAGACGACGTCGACTTCCGCCAGAGTTGCCGGCACCGAAGACTCGGCCGGAACCGGAAGCGTCTCCGCGGGGCGCTCGCCGCCGCCGGCTTTCAGCTCGCGCGGGGCGGCTGCGGGAAGCGCCCAGCGGCCCTCTCGGTCGATCTCGATGGCGACGGTGTCGTAGCGACCCTGAAGCGCCTCGATCACCGAGCCGGCCGAGGCGAGTGAGATGTCGTGCTCGCTCGAGCGGCCACCCATCAGGATTGCAACTCGAAGCCGGCTCACGTCGTGGACGCTACGTACTGCCCGACGGAGATGAAGATAGTGGACCCCGGCCTGGCCTGCTTGCCCCCCGCGGGAGTCTGCTTGAGAACGATCCCGTCTTCGGCTACGTCTGTTGTATTTTGGTATTCGACCTGGGGAGTGAACCCCGCAGCGGTGAGATCCAGCGAAGCCTGGTCGGCAGTCTCTTGGGTGACGTCGGGGACGAGCACGGTCGATGGACCCTTGGAGACGCTCAGCGTGACCGTGGTTCCGGGATCCTGTGGGGTGTTACCGGGCGGGTTCTCGTCTATCACTGTGCCTTTTACCGAGCTGTCGGGCACGTCTACGCGTCGAACGCCGAAGCCCGCGCTTTGTAGCTGCGAGTAGGCCTGGGCGTAGAGGCTGCCGGTTACGTCCGGAAGGGTGACCTGAGCGGGCCCCTGCGAGACCCAGACCGTCACGGTAGATCCCTTCAACGCCAGCGCGTTCCCGACCGGTTGCTGCTGGTAGACGACGTTAGTGGGCTTCGATGAGTGCCCTGTCCTGGACCTGAACTTGAAGTTCTTGTTCTGGAGGGTGTTGGCCGCTTCCGTCAGGGACTGTCCGACGACCGAGGGCACACGGATTTCGCCCGTTCCGCTCGAGACGTAGATCGTCACGGTGCTGCCCCGAGGAACGTGCTTACTCTCGAGCGGGTCCTGGCGGATAACGTAGCCCGCGGCGACGGTCGGCGACGTCTGCGTGATCGACTGCGGGCTGAGTCCAGCGCCGTTGATCTTTTTAATAGCAAGCTGCTCGCGGATGTCAGTCACGGACGGCACCGCCACCCGAGCGCTTCCGGTCAGCTGGTGGTAGACGATGAAGAAGGCGATACCGACTGCTGCGATCAGGGCGAGCGAAAGCAGCCACGGCCAGATCGGCCGCCGGCCCGGGGTACGGTCGTAGTCGTAGTAGTCCGGCGGCGTGGGCGGAGGCATCGGAGCCCCCGTTCGCGACGGCGGCACCACTCGGGTCGGAGCGCGCGAGATCATCGTCGGCGCGGAGAGGCCGGCCCCCGCCAGCACCGTGGTTGCGGCGTCGGTGGTCGTTTCGCTGATCTCCATCCCCTTAGAGATCGCGTTCAGGTCGGCGTCCATCTCCTCGACGCTCTGGAAACGGTCGTCGGGGTTCTTCGCCAGCGCCCGCAACACCACGGCGTCGAGCTCGGGCGGGACTTCGGGCCGCTTTACGGACGGAGGCTCGGGAACGGCCGAGAGGTGCTTCATCGCGATCTCGACCGGCGTGTCGCCGTTGTAAGGCGCCTCGCCGGTGAGAAGCTCGTAGAGGACGACCCCGACCGAGTAGAGATCGGAGCGCGCGTCGACCGGGGCGCCGCGCGCCTGCTCGGGGGAGAGGTACTGCGCGGTGCCGATGATCGAACCGACCTCGGTCATCTCGCTCGCGCCTGCCCGGGCGATGCCGAAGTCGGTGACCTTGACGCGCCCCTCCTCGTCCACGAGCACGTTGTGCGGCTTGATGTCGCGGTGGACGACGCCGTTCCGGTGCGCAAAGCGGAGGGCGGCCAGGATCTGGCGGCCGTAGTTGACGGCAACGGGAATCGGCGAGGGGCCGTGTTTGATTATCAGCTCTTTAAGCGAGAGCCCCTCTATCACTTCCATGGCGATGTAGTAGGTGCCCTCGGCCTTGCCGCGGTCGTAGATCTGCACGATGTTGGGGTGTGAGAGCCCGGCGGCGCTGGAGGCCTCGCGGCGGAAGCGCTCGACGAACTGCTCGTCCGAAGCGTGCTTGGCGTTCAGGATCTTGATCGCAACGCGGCGGCCCAGCTCTTGATCCTCAGCCAGGTAGACCGTTGCCATGCCACCCGAGCCGAGCTTCTTGAGAACCTTGTAGCGCCCGTCGAAGAGCGCGCCGATCAATGGGTCAGGAGGTGTCATCGCTCGTAAAGGTTAGGAGTTGGAGTTCGCCGTCGATGCGAGGATCGCCTGCATGATCTCACGCGCGATGGGAGCCGCAGTCGTCCCACCGGTGCCGCTTTGATTCTCTAGCACAACCGCCACAGCCACGCGCGGAGCATCGGCGGGCGCGAAGGCGACGAACCAGGTCGTGTTCGGCCGACCCAGCCCGTTCTCCGCGGTTCCCGTTTTACCGGCTACGCGAACGCCCGCGATCTGTGCTGCTGTACCGGTTCCTCCGCTCACCACCGCCTCCATCATCTGTGTCAGCTCGGCCGCAGTTTCGGGCTTGATAGCGCGCCCTATCTCCTGGGGTGTGATCTTGTCGACCGTCCCGTCTCGCCGTATCACCTTGTCGACGAGGTGGGGTCTCATGAGCACGCCGCCGTTCGCAACCGTCGCGGCAACCATAGCCATCTGCAGCGGTGTCACGAGCAGCTTGTCCTGACCGAAGGCGACTCGGCCCGGATCGCCGCGCCAATCCTCGTTCGCGCCGAGGAGTCGTCCATGCAGGTATAGACCGCTCGCCTGGAGCGAGTTCGAGGGCAGGTCGATCGGCGGCTTGACACCGAAGCCGAAACGGCGCGCGTAGTCCATCAGGGGGTGAATCTCGAGCGCCTTGCCGACGTTACAGAAGACGGAGTTGACCGAGTGCTCGAACGCCTGGAACAGAGTGATCGTGCCGAAAACTTCGGGTCGACCCAGATCGGCGAAGTTCTTGACGGGTTGACCGTACTCCGTGCAGTAGCCGGGATCGTGGAAGATCGACTCGGGCGTGAACTTGCCGGAGTCGAGGGCGGCAGCAGCGGTCACGATCTTGAAGGACGAGCCCGGCGGATAGAGACCCTGCGTGGCCCGGTCGACTAGCGGCGATGCGGATTTGCAGGCCGCGCGAATGTTGCTAATGCGCCCGTAGTGGCTCTCGACATCGTTCGGGTTGTAACTCGGCTTGGATGCGAGCTCGAGTACGCGCCCGGTTGAGGGCTCGATGGCCACGGCGGCGCCACAGTTAGCCCCGAGCGCGTTCATGGCGACTCGCTGGGCCGCGAGATTCAACGAGAGGCGGATATCGCTGCCGTGAATCGTGCTTCCGAGTAGGCGGTCGCCTATCTGTTTTAGCGCGCCGGCGAGGCTCTGATCGGCGCCGGTCAGGTAATCGCTAGCCGAGTGCTCGAGTCCCGTGCGCGAGCGATTCTGGGTCGCGTAGCCGACCGCCGCGGCGGTGAGAGCACCGAGCGGGTAGCGGCGGTAGTAGTAGGTGCGGTTGTTGGTGTGAACGACGCGATTGCGAGCCAGCACGGTGCCGTCGGCGGCGAGGATGCGACCGCGGTCGATCGTGAACTCCGAGATCTGCCGGATCGCGTTGTCGTTCTTGTTGGCCAGGTCAGGCGCCGCCCACGCCTGCCAGTAGGTCGAGGCGACGATCAGGGCGACCAGCATGACCAGTGAGCTAAGGGCGAGGAAGCGGACGCGCGCGTTCATGCTGGTTCGTTGGCTCTCTGGGAGACGAGCATCAGCACGGCCAGGAGAATGAAGTTGGCGACGACGCTGGAGCCGCCGTAGCTGATGAAGGGAAGCGTGATTCCGGTGAGCGGGATCAGGCGGACGATGCCACCGATGATGATGAAAGTCTGGAGCGCGAACCCGAATGTGAGCCCGGCGCAGACGAGTTTCGAGAAACCGTCACCGGCCACGAGCGCGATCCGGAAGCCGTGCACGGTAAAGAGCATGAACACAAGCAAAATCGCCGCGATCCCGACGAGGCCCAGTTCCTGGGCAAGCGCCGAGAAGATGAAATCGGTGTTGAGATCGGGGATCAGATTGCCGCCGCCCGGCAGCGTGAACGTTCCCTTGCCGAGGCCTGTGCCGGAAAAACCGCCCGCGGCGATCGAGTAGAGCGATTTCACCAGCTGGTAGCTGGCGCACTCCTGGCGCGGCATCAGAATCGAGTGCCCGGGGCACGGTATTGCCTGTGTCGTCCAGGGATGCAGCCAGATCGTCACGCGGTCGCGAACGTGTGCCGTCGTTTCGTAGACCCCGGCAGAGCCGGCGAGAAAGAGCACGAGCCCGACGCCAACGTAGAGCAACCGCGCGGTGGCCAGGTAGAGAATCGCCAGGAAGATTCCGAAGAAAAGGAGGGCGCTACCGAGATCGTGTGTGGCCACGAGCACGAGCATGGCGCAGCCCCAGATCGCAAGCAGCGGCCCGAAGTCCTTCGGTCGTCCCTGTGCGAGCACCTCCTGCTTGGAGTGCAGGTAGGCGGCGAGAAAGACGATCATCGCGATCTTGCCCAGCTCGCCGGGCTGGAACTGGAGCGATCCGATGCGCACCCAGAGCCGGGCGCCGTTCACCGAGTGGCCGATCTTGGGCAGCGCCGGTAGGAAGAGCAAGCCTAGTGCCGACAGGCCGAACAGGTACTTGTACGACTCCAACCTACGAAAGTCGTGGCGAAGAGCGATCAGGGTGCCGGCGAAGGCAGCGACGCCGATCACCACCCAGAGCCCCTGGCGCAGAGCGTCGTTCGGACCGAGCCGGTAGATCTCCGTCAGTCCGATCGCGGTCAGAAGTGCAGCCATCGGCAGTAGGTAGGAGTCGGCATCGGGGACGGTGAACCGCGCGACGACGTGAGCGATCAAATACAGGACGAAGAAGAAGCCCGCGTACGAAAGCGACGCGGGCGAAATCTCGTTTTGGCGGGCGATGTAGACGCTGGCGAAACCCGTCGCCGTGATCAAGCCGACGAGAATGAGAATGAGGAGCTCCCGCGTACGGGCGCTCACGGATAGACGACCTTCTCGTACTGCGTCAGCTGGTGCTTGCTATTCCCATAGCTCTGCAGATCGTGGCCGAAGAGGCGCCGCCGCTCCTTTTCGGTTAGTTGGGCGGCCAGCAGGCGACTGCTGACCTGGACCGGACGGTAGAGATGAATACCGCCGGGCAGGTCGTAGGGAAGTCCCTGATAGATCGCGACGTGGCCGCCCGGCTCGACGCCGATGAAGTGGGCGTTCGAGACCGTGTAGGCGCCCAGCGCCACTAGCGCGATCAGAAACGCCNNCGGAGCGCGGGCACGGCGTCGATCTCGGTCAGCGTCTTGGCCACGTCGGACTCCTCCTCGGGCACCGCGGTGACCTCGAGCTCGAACAGAACGACACTAATGTTGTCCTCGCCGCCGGCTTGGTTGGCCGCCTCGATCAACTCGCGCGTGGCGGCGTCGAGATCGTCGCGCGAGTCAACGAGCAAACGCTCCATCTCCTCGTCGGCGACCATCGAGGTCAGCCCGTCGGAGCAGAGCAGGAAGAGGTCGCGGTCCTTCGCCGCAAGCGAGAACAGATCGACCTCGACCTCGGGGTCGGTGCCGAGCGCACGGGTGATGACCGAGCGCTGCGGATGCGTCTCGGCCTCCTCGGGAGAAAGGCGGCCGCTNNGCGCGCGAGTCGCCGACGTGCCCGATCACTACGCCGTCGCCCGCGACCATCGCCACCGTCATCGTCGTACCCATGCCGCGAGCGGAGGCGTTCTCGCTCGAATAGGAGTAGACGCGCCGGTTAGCTGCTCGGATCAGTTCGATCACCTGCTCGGGGGCGGCCAGGCCGCCCTGGCCCTGCTCGCGCACCGACTCGGCCGCAAGCTGGGAAGCGACTTCTCCCGCCTGCGCTCCGCCCATGCCGTCGGCGACCGCAAATAGAGGCGGTTCGCAGACGAGCGCGTCTTCGTTCCGCCGTCTTCGGCGGCCGGTGTCGGTGCGGGCGCTGGAGCCGATTACGCTCATCGTTCGTAGCGGAAGTCCGTCTCGCCTATGCGCACTATGTCCCCTGGAGCCAGGCGGCGAGACGACGTCAAGCGTACGCCGTTCACGAAGGTGCCGTTGGTGGAGCCGAGGTCTTCGATCCAGACGCCGTCGCGCCGGGGATCGAAAAGCGCATGGCGACCGGATGCGAAATCGTCCTCGAGTAATTGGACGTCGTTGAGCGGCCCGCGCCCGACCGTGAGCGGGTCATGAGTGAGCTCGAGCCTCTCGTCCTCTTCCAAATTCGGGCTCGAGACGACCACCAGGGAGCCGGGCCGGGGTGCGCGTTTCTCGTGCCGTTCCGCTAGTGGAGCGGTCTCGAAGCTGTCGTCGGGAGCTCGCATCTCCCGGCCGGCCGCGCGTATTACCCGCCAGATGAAAACGTAGAGCAAGACGATGAACGCGATCTTGAGCGCGAGCAGAACGCCGTCGACCGACGTGGAAGCCAGCGCCATTTCTACTCCCGCACGAAGGTCAGCTCTGTCTGCCCGATGGCTATCACGTCGCCATCGGAAAGGCGGGCGTTCTTGATCCGCTGCCCGTTGAGCTCGGTTCCATTCGTCGAGCCGAGATCGACGACCGCGTAGGAGCCGCCGTCCAAGCGGATCTCCGCGTGCCGTCGAGAGATGTTGGGATCGGAGAGGTGAATTTCGCACTCGCGAGCGCGCCCGAGTGCGATCACGTCGCCTTGTAGCGGAAAGCGGCCTCCCGGGTACACGAGCGCGTAGCTCGCAGCGCCGGCGTCGATAGGAATATCGGGACTGAAGGCGGTGGTCTCGAACGAAGGCGTCGGCGCGGGCTCCGGGATAGGGACGTCCTGAGCTGTCCGTGCCATCTTCGTGGCGATTCCGAAGACGCCGATCTCGAGATCCTCATCGGTCTCGATCACGACGTGCGGCGCCGAGGGGAGGGCGTAGTGCTCGCGCTGGGCGTGCTCGCTCAGGTACTCCTGCAACTCCTTGCAGAGCGCCTCTTCGTAGCTCGAGAACTGATCGTGGTCATCCGGTGAGAGATAGACCGTGTACTCGTTGGGCACGTACACCCTCGTCACCGAGGCCGTGCGGTGATCGTCCATCTCCTTTGCGAGCTTGCGCGCCAGCTCCACGGGCTGGACGTGAGCTCGGAAGGCCCGTCCGAACGCGCCTTCGAAGATCGCTTCGATCCTTCTTTCGATAGTACGTAACAAGGGCATTTCCCGGTACTTCCCGTCCTAAAGCCTAACGGCTGATTCGAACGTCGATCGCCATTCTTCCTATACAGCCATCCGTCTGCGCTCCGCCAGCGGTGCCGTGACCGCCGGTTCCGGCGCGAAGTCGGCGGATTTCGCCGCTGTGGGAAGGAAATAAAGCGCGAACGCCGTGAGCCAGGCGCCCACCAGCACCGGAGTCGCCGCGACGCCCGGGAATGGGAGAAGACCGACCGCAATCATGGCTCCGGCCAGCCCGGCGCTTCCCCAGCGCCCGCGGCGGCGCGCGAGCGGAATTAGCGCCGCAACGAGCGCCAGCAGACAGCCCTCCGCGAGCAGCGCCGGCCGCTCGGCTAGAGCGCGCAGGAGCGCCGTGGCGATCGCGGTTGCATTGGTGCTGCCCTCGATTCCAAGGCCGCGCGGCGGATTTGCGTTGGTCAGCGGCAGGGGTTGCCCGTCCGTACCCGCGACGATCAGCGCCAGCACGAAGGCGGCGAAGGTGAAAATCATGCGACGGGCGGCTCCGCCGATGCGAAGAACCGCGAGCGGAAGCAGGAAGAGGCCGCCGCAGGCAACCGCGAGCGGACCGAGAATCGGCAGCTGGGCGAGGTGGGGGCTGCGCCAGGTGAAGGCGAGCCAGCAGGTCGCAACGAGGGCGAAGACGAGGGCCAGCCCCAGGGAGTAATTGCCGAGCGGGAGTAATAGCAAGGCGAAGGTAAAAGCGCTACCCATGCGCGGGCTCGAGAAAGAGGCGGTCGCCGCGAGAATCGCAAGCGGTATCTGCGCGTGAGCGGGATAGAAAGGGAACTGGCTCGTGCCCCACGCGACCACGAGAGCGCTCGCAAGCGCGTGGCCGAGACGGGCAGGATTTGGGCGCTGGAACCGCCCGGCGAACGAATGCCTCTCCTTTCGGCATCTCTCTTCGCCGCGCTTGACAGAGAAGCGGAGCGCTCGCGCAAGCTCTCCTGCCCGCGGCCGCTGTAGAGGATCGACCGAAAGCGCTCGGTCGACGACGTTCAGAAGCCGGTTCGGTAGGTCGGGTCGTATCGATCCGAGCGGCGCCGCGCCGGTTTCGATTCGTCGAGCCGTCTCCAGCATCGAGCCGGCCCAGAACGGATGCCAGCCGACCAGCGACTCCCAGAGCGCGACTCCGACCGCCCAAACGTCCGCGGCCGCGGTCGCGGTTTCTCCTGCGAGTCGCTCCGGAGAGATGTAGGCGAGTGTCCCGGGAACGTCTCCGAGCTCGGTCAATGTCTCGGCCTCGGCGAACTGGGCGAGACCGAAATCGACGAGGCGGACGTCGACCTCCTGTCCCGCGGCGAGCAGGACGTTCGCCGGCTTCACGTCGCGATGAACGATCCCTCGCGCGTGGGCATGCTCGAGGGCATCGAGGATCTGCGCGCACACCTCGATCGCGCGGCGATCGTCGATCTCTCCGTCGCGAAGGGCCTGGCGCATCGTTTTACCTTTGACGTGCTCGTAGGCGATGTAGACGTGCCGGTCGTCGGAGGCGAAGTCGAGAACGCGCAGGCAGCGCCGGTGACGGAGCCGAGCGGCCGCCTCCACCTCACGCTCTGCGCGGGATCCAGCCTTACCCTCTCGGGCGACGATTTTCAGCGCCAGCTCACGGCCGGTTCTCTCGTCTCGGGCCAGCCAGACCGAGCCCGAGCCGCCGCTTCCCAGTGGGCTCAGGGGACGATAACGGTCGAGGACGAGCTCGCCGGCGGTTGTTGCAGTCGTCTCGCCCATTGGTCTCCGTCCTTAGCCGCAACAGGAGAAACTCCTGCGAGAGCCAACATCCTGCGACATCGGAACCCTGTAAAGTAAATGCCTCGTCCTTCCATGAGCGGGCACGACGAAGACATCGATTTCGACTTTTTCGGGGATTCAGAGCCCGAGCCTCCCAAACGACGCCTGGTCCGGCGTCCCAGTGGGCCGCCTCCCGGCGGGCCGCCTCCACCGCGGCGCCCGGCGTCTGCCGGCCCGCCGGCAACCCCGATCGTCCGCCTCATCTCGCTGATCGTTTTTGCGATCGCGATGATCCTGATCCTCGTCTTCGCCGTGCGGAGCTGCGAGACGTCGAACGAGAGCGCCGCATACAAGGACTACATGAGCAGCGTCGCGACGATCGCGGGCGACTCGAAAAGCATCGGCACGCGGCTGACGAACGTGTTGGCGAGCCAGAACTTGAACGAGAACAAGCTCGAGACGCAATTGCAGGGGCTGGTCGATCAGCAAAGCCTGGACTTCGACAAGGGATCCAAGCTCACGCCGCCCGGGCCTCTTCGCCAGCAGCAGGAGAAGCTTGTCGAGGCTCTGCAGCTGCGGAGCGACGGGTTGAAGGGGCTCCTGGATGTTTTCAAGAGGACGGCGACCAAGAAAGGCAACAGCACGGAGACGACGAAGGCCGGTCTCGCCCTATCGCAGCAGATGTACAAATTCGTTGCCAGCGACGTGATCTGGGCGAGCATGTTCGTCACGCCTGCGCAGAAAGTGCTTAAGAACGAGGGCGTGGCCGGAGTCTCGCCGCCGACCTCCGTTTTCCTTGCCGAGCCCGAGCTCGCCACAAGCACCGCAATGGGACAGTTCTGGCAGGCGGCGATACACGGCGTTACGCCTACTGCCAACATCAGTGGCTCAGGCCGACACGGCACGGGAATCGCCTACGTCAAGGTCTCCCCGGGTACTCAGATACTCCACGAAGGGGTCACGGCCGAGATTCAGCTCAAGACGAACACGGGCTTTGTGGTCGGCGTCAAGAATACCGGCGACTATCTCGAGTCAAACGTCAAGGTCAGGCTCGTGATTCACCAGAACGCGCCGGCAAAGTCGATCATCAGGACGGCGAAGATCACGCAGATCTACCCCAACACGACGTCAGAAGTCTTCTTCAAGGGACCGTTCGACGTGATCACGTTGATCAATCAGGTTCCGATCAGGGTCGACGTCACGCCGGTGCCCCACGAAGCCAGTATCTCCAACAACACGGCCACCTACGAGGCGCGCTTCAGCTTAGGCTAGTGCTCTTGCCGGGGATCTCTTCGCATCAAGACGAGCACCGGTCGCGCCGGGGGGTGGCGCCGGTCACCACCGGGTTGCCCGGCCGAGCCGAGGCAAGGCGGTGACGACGGTAGCCGTCGCAGCCGCCGCAGCCGTCGGGGCGTTGCTGGCGCTCACCCTCGTCGCTCTTGCCCTGTTTGCGATCAGGAAGCTCCGCGCCGGGCAACTGATCGTGCTCGCCGACGGGAAAGCTGACCTGGTCGACTTCGCCGTCTCACTACAGGCGCGAATCGACGACCTCCACAAAGCCGTCGATGAGATCGCGTCGGCGCTGACCCGCGTCGACAAGCGCATCGACGGCACGGTCTCGAACGTCGCCGTCGTCCGCTACGACGCCTACGAGGACCGAGGTGGTCAACAGTCGGCGACCGTGGCCCTGCTGGACGCGTCGCGTACGGGCATCGTGGTGAGCGCCGTTCAGGGTCGCGATTACGCGCGTATCTATATGAAGGAACTCGATCGCGGAAACTGCGCGATCACGCTCTCGCCGGAAGAGGACGAGGCCGTCCGGCGAGCGATGGCGCGCTAACAGCCTATTCCGCCCGGCCTTCACGTCCGACGCGGCTGATCCGCGGTGCCAGCGATTGCATGGCTGTTCACCGCACTGTCAGGGCGCCTTCACAACCTTCCGGCTACTCGCATACACGACTTGACCACCGCGGTCGAATATTCCTACCGGAATAGGCTCTAAGTCCCGGAGCTCTCGCACTGCCTCGACCGAGCCGCTTGGCCGGGCGGAACGTCAGGCCTGCGTTGCTACATTTCGGGCAAGGTGAAACAGGTTCTGGTGCTGAACTCCAGCTACGAGCCTCTGAATGTGTGCACGGTGAATCGCGCGCACGTACTGGTCTTCAAAGGCCGGGCGGAGGTTGTAGAGGAGTATGCGCAACCCCTTCGCTCCGCCACCGACACCTACCCTCGCCCGCACGTCATCCGGCTTCTCAACTACGTGCACGTGCCTCGAGCCGTGAAGAGGAAGATCTCCAGGAGGGCGCTCTTTGCCCGTGACGGCTGGCGCTGCGCCTACTGCGGCTCGAGCACGAGTAAGCTGACTCTCGATCACATCGTTCCGCGCAGTCGCGGCGGCGAGTCGGTCTGGGAGAACGTTGTCTCCTCCTGTGCGCCCTGCAACCACCGCAAAGGAAGCCGGCTGTTGACGGAGGCGAAGATGGCTCTTCGGATATCGCCGCGGCCGCCCGCGCCGGTCGTCTTCATCCACCTCGCGGCAGCCACGATCCCGCCCAACTGGCGCCCGTACCTCCGGGGCTACGGGCTCTCGTCAGCAGCTTGAGCCGAGATCGTCCGCTGCGCCTGCGCGAGCGTAAATCGGCCCGACCAGATCGCGCTGCCTGCGATCGCGCCCTCGCACCCGGAATCGCGAATGGCGAGCAGGTCGTCGAGCGTGGCCACTCCTCCGGCCGCGATCAGCGGTAGCTGCGCGACGTTGAGAATGCTGCGAACGAGCTCGAAATCGGGCCCGGCGAGCGACCCGTCGCGGCGCGTGCTCGTCACCAGCAAGCGCCGAACGCCCGCGTCGGCGCAGGCGCGCGCCAGATCGGGGGCGCCTAGCTCGGAGAGCTCGGTCCAGCCCCGCAGCGCGACCTTTCCATCGCGGGCGTCGATCGCCACGACCAGACCCTCACCGAAGTCGGCGGCGGCGCGGGTCAAGAATTCAGGCGAGGCGGCTGCGGTTCCCACCATCACGCGTGCGGCTCCCGCCGCCAGGGCAGCCGCGACCACTTCGAGCGAGCGGTAGCCGCCGCCCACCTGAAGAGGGACGCCGCCGGCGGCTTCGGCGACCCGGCGCACGAGCTCCAACGAGGGCTGCCCCGAAAAGGCGCCATCGAGGTCGACCATGTGTAGAAAGCGCGCACCCTCCTCGACGAAACGGCGTGCCGCGGCGACGGGGTCACCGCCCTCGATGGTCACGTGCTCGCGCCGGCCCTCCGCCAGACGAACGCAGCGCCCTTCGAGCACATCGATTGCGGGGTAGACGATAAAGGTCATGTTAATATGCTAACATGCCATCTGAAGTGGACGAACGAGTGCCCGAACAACCTCATTTCGAAGGCGAGGATATCCGTGAGCTCGACGCTCTGGCGGAAGCGATCCTCGGCTTACGCGGCGCCGACGAGATCAAACGCTTCCTGCGCGACCTTTGCACGCGCGCCGAGCTGGAAGCACTGGCGCACCGCTGGCTGATCGCGAGGCTGCTCGACGAAGGACTTCCGTACCTGACCGTCGCGGAGCGCGCCGAGGGCTCGACGACGACCGTGACGCGCGTCTCGCAGTGGTTGCACCACGGTGCGGGCGGCTATCAGATAGCGCTCGAGCGCACGAAACAGATTAACGACTCCCGAAAGGCAGACGAGTAGTGAAAAACACCGGGTTTCGCACGGCCGACGCCGACGGCCGTCTAGCAGTTGCTGTCCCCTCGAAGGGCCGCATGGCGCAGACGTCGCTCGAGCTGCTCGAGGCGGCCGGTCTCACTTTCGAGCTCGGCGATCGCTCGTTGCACGTCCCCTGCTCGAACGCTCCGGTCGAGTTCCTGCTCGTGCGCCCGCACGACATTCCCGAGTACGTCCAGGACGGAGTCGTCGACGCGGGTATCACCGGCGCCAATCTGATCGCCGAGACAGGCGCTGAGGTCGAAATCTTGCTCGAGCTCGGCTTCGGACGCTGCACGCTCGAAGCCGCGGTGCCGGAGGAGAGCGAGCTCGCGCGGCCCGAAGACCTGGATGGTTTGCGTGTCGCCACCGCCTATCCGGTCTCGACCAAGAACGCGCTCGAAGCGATCGGCGTCAAGGCTGAGCTGGTGCTACTTTCCGGCTCGGTCGAGGCCGCGCCGAGGTTGGGGCTGTCGGACGCTGTCGTCGATTTGGTCTCGACGGGCTCGACCGCCGCGGCAAACGGACTGCGCAGGATCGGAACGCTGCTCGACTCGCAGGCGGTTCTGATCGGCAGCACGCGTGAGCTGGGCGAGAGGACAGAGATGCTCGCGCGCTTGGAGATGATGCTGCGCGGCGTCATCGCGGCGCGCCGCCGCCGATACCTGATGCTGAACGCTCCCGAAGATCGCGTTGCCGAGCTGGAGGCGCTGCTTCCGAGCATGGGCGCGCCCTCGGTCGTGAAGCTGGCGGAGCAGGGTCAGCTGGCGCTCCATGCCGCAGTCGACGTGGATGCGATCTGGGATTTGCTGCCACGGCTCAAGGCGGCCGGCGCCTCCTCGATCCTGGTCATGCACCTGGAAAGGGTCGTTCCGTGAGGGCGGGCGGACTGGCGGAGATCCTCCCGCGCGCTCTCGAGATCGTCGAGGACGTGCGCCTGCGCGGAGACGAAGCGCTGTTCGAGCTGGCCGAGCGCTTCGACGGCGCCCGGCCCGAGTCGTTGCGCGTGCCGCCGGAGGCGATCGAGCGGGCGACCGTAGACGAGCGGACGATGGAGGCGTTGCGCGAGAGCATCCGCGCGGTGCGTACCTTCCACGAGCGCCAGCGACCGGAGGACTTCCGCTTCTCGACCTATCCGGGCGTCGAGGCGGAGCGCCGCTTCGTCCCAATCGACTCGGTTGGCGTGTACGTGCCGGGTGGCCTGGCGCCACTTCCGAGCTCGCTCGTGATGGGTGCCGTCCCGGCCCAGGCCGCCGGTGTTGGGCGCATCGCCGTGGCAACTCCCAAGCTCGATCAGACGATTCTCGCCACCGCGCGCGAGCTCGGGCTGAAGGAGATCTACTGCGTCGGCGGCGCTCAGGCGATCGCAGCGCTCGCCTACGGAACCGAGACCGTCCAGCGTGTGGACAAGATCGTCGGACCAGGCCAGAGCTGGACGACCGCGGCCAAGCTGCTCGTATCGAGCGTTGTCGGTATCGACCTTCCGGCCGGCCCGAGCGAGGTGTTGATCGTCGCCGACGAGAGCGCCGACGCTGCCTTCTGCGCCGCCGATCTGAAGGCGCAGGCAGAGCACGGCCCGGGTTCCGAGTCGCTGCTGGTGACGACGAGCGCCGAGCTGGCCGCCGCGGTACGCGAGCTCGTCGCCGGCGATGACCAGATCCAGATCGAACAGGTGGACTCGCTCGAGCAGGCAATCGAGCGCGCAAACGACTATGCGCCCGAGCACCTGGAGCTGATGGTCGCCGATCCCGAGGCCGCGCTTGTGGGTGTGCGCCACGCCGGCGCCATCTTCCTCGGCCCGTTCGCGCCGGCGGTCGTCGGCGACTACGCGGTCGGCACCAACCACGTCCTTCCGACCGGAGGGCTGGCCAAGTCCTGTGGCGGGCTCGGTCTCGAGGCGTTCCTGAAGCCGCTCGAGATCGTGCGCATCGATCGCCAGGGCCTGGAGCGGCTCGCGCCGATCGTCACGACGCTGGCGAACGTCGAGGGCCTGACCAATCACGCGGCGGCGGTACAGGCTCGCCTGAAAGCGAAGGAACGATGACCCCCGAGCCCCGCCCTCTCCCCGACGGCTTCGTCGCCTACAAATGGACCTCAACAGCGGAGGATGTTGCGCGCCGGCGCGGACTCGACCTGGCGAGCGTGATCCGCTTCGACGCCAACGTGCCGCCGCTTCCCGGCGTGCCGCAGATACCGATCGGGGAGAGTTTCGCGCGCCTGAACGAGTACCCGCCCGGCGGTTACGGCGAGCTGCACGCCGCCGCGGCCGGGTACGTCGGTGTCGAGCCCGAGCAGATCGTGCTCGGCGCCGGCTCGGATTCGCTCATCCACCTGATCGCCCGCACCTACCTCGGAGCTGGGCGGCGGGCCGCCGTGGTCGACATGCCCACCTACTCGCTCTACGGGATCGCGGCCGGGATCGAGTGCGGCGAGGTCGCGGGCTGCTCGCTGGAGGATGCCCCCGAGGCGTCGGTCATCTGGATCTGCAACCCGCACAACCCGATCGGAAGCGTCTATCCGTGCGAGCAGATCGTTGCTCTGGCGAAGCGACGCCCCGGAGCGCTGATCGTGATCGACGAGGCCTATGTCGAGTACGGCGGCGAGACGATGGTGCCGTACCTCGGGGAGGCGCCGAACTGCGTCGTTCTACGCACGCTTTCGAAGGCGTTCGGCTTCGCTGCGCTCCGCGTCGGCTACGCGGTCTGCTCGGAGGATGTGGCAACCGAGCTACGTAAGCGCAGCGAGCCCGCTCCCGTGACGGCGCCTTCGGCCAGGATCGCCGCCGCGGCCCTGCGCGACCCCAGGCTCGACGTCGAGAAGACAGTCGAGGAGCGCGAGCGCGTCCGCGTGGCTCTCCTTACCGCCGATTACGACTGTCCGCCCTCGGCCGGGAACTTCCTTTTGCTCAGGGTCGAGAACGCGAACGAGCTCGCCGAGGAGCTGGAGTCTAAGGGACTCGTCCTGCGCCGGTATCCGAACGGTCTTCGCTTCACCGTACGCCTGCCGGCCGAGAACGATCGCCTGCTCGAAGCGCTCGGCGCTCCGGCCGCAGCGAGTACGAGACGCTCGGGGCTGGTCATCCGCACGACCACAGAGACTGCCGTTCGCGTCTCGCTCGACCTCGACGGCGAGGGTAGGGCGCGCATCGACACCGGCGTCGGCCTCCTCGACCACCTGCTGACCCTGTTTGCCTTCCACAGCGGGATTGATCTCGAGCTTCTCGCCGGGGGCGACCTCGACGTGGACGAGCACCACACGGTCGAGGACGTGCTGGCCGCGCTCGGAGAAACGCTCGCGCAGGCTCTTGGCACGCGAGCCGGTCTGGCCCGTTACGGCTCGGCGACCGTGCCCATGGACGAAGCCAGCGGAAGCGCCGCGATCGATCTCGGTAGTAGGCCTCACGCCGAGATCTCGCTCACCTTCACCGGCGACCGCGTCGGCGGGCTGGCAACGAGTTTGCTCGCCCATGCGCTCGAGCGTTTCGCCATGCAGGGGCGCTTCACGATCCATCTCGAGGCTTTCGGAGATGACGATCATCATGTAGCCGAGGCGGCCTTCAAGGCGCTCGGCCGGGCGCTGGCGCAGGCAAGCGCGAGCTCCGGCACGCAAACGGTGCCCTCGACCAAGGGCGCGGCATGAAAATCGTTCTCGCCGATTACGGCGCGGGGAACCTGCGCAGTGTCTGCTCGGCGCTGGGACGGGCGGGGGCCGAGGCGGTAGTCTCGCCGGAGCCCCGGGCGACTCGTGAGGCCGACCTGGCCGTGATCGCCGGCGTCGGGCACCTGGCCGCCTGTGCGGCAGGAATGCAGCAGACAGGTTTGGCGGATGCGCTTCGGGAGCGAGTTGAATCCGGCCGTCCCGTGCTCGGAATCTGCGTCGGCCTGCAAATGCTTTTCGAGGAGAGCGAAGAGGGCGGAACGGGACTCGGCTTCTTCTCGGGGCCGGTCGTTCGACTGCAGGCCAGGCGGGTGCCGCACATGGGCTGGAACACGCTCAGCCTGCGCGGCGAACCGAAGATTCTCGAAGGACTCGACGGAGAAGACGTCTACTTCGCCCACAGCTACACGGCCCGGCCGGCCGAGGAGCTTCCCGGTGCCGAGGTCGAGCACGGCGGCACGATCATCGCGGCCGTAGAGCGGGGAGCTCTGGCCGGCGTTCAGTTCCACCCCGAGCGCAGCGGCTCGGCCGGCGCGCGTCTACTCAGGAATGCGATCGCGTGGTCAAAAAGCGCCTGATTCCCTGCCTCGATGTCACGAAAGGACGCGTCGTCAAGGGCGTGCGCTTCGTCGAGCTGCGCGACGTCGGTGACCCGGTGGAAATGGCCACGCGCTACTCGGAGTACGGCGCCGACGAGCTCGTTTTCCTCGACATCACCGCCAGTGTCTTCGGCCATGATCCGATCGTCGAGCTGGTGGAGCGCGCGGCGACCGAGCTCGAGATTCCCTTCACCGTCGGCGGTGGCGTCTCGACGCTGGAGCACGCGCGCCGACTGCTACGTCTCGGTGCCGACAAGGTGGCGGTCAACCGCGCCGCGGTCGAGCGCCCGGAGCTCTTAACCGAGCTGGCCGCGGAATTCGGCGCCCAGGCGGTCGTGTGTGCGATCGACTCGAAGAAGGTTGCGCCCCGGAAGGGCGAGGTGGTGACGCACGGGGCGCGCCGGCCGCAGGGCCTGGATACGATCGAGTGGGCGCTGGAGGCGGTCGAGCGAGGCGCCGGCGAGATTCTTCTCACCTCGATCGACGCCGACGGCACTCGCGAGGGCTACGACCTCGAGATCACCGGGCTGGTCTGTGACGCCGTCTCGGTTCCTGTGATCGCCTCGGGCGGCGCGGGCACGGTGAAGCATCTGGCCGACGCCTTCGAGGTCGGCGCCGAGGCGGCGCTCGTCGCTTCGATCGTGCACGAGGCGCCCGAACGTATTCCCGAGATCAAGCGCGAGCTGAAGGAGGCAGGGTGGCCGGTGAGGATTTGAAAGCGGCGATCGTCCAGGACGCCGCGACCGGGACAGTGCTGATGCTGGCCTGGATGAACGACGAGGCGCTCCGGCTCACGCGCGAGAGCGGTCAGGCCTGGTTCTGGAGCCGCTCCCGCGCGGAGCTCTGGCACAAGGGAGCGACCTCCGGCTCCTTCCTCAACGTCGAGGAACTGCGCGACGACTGTGACGGCGACGCGATCCTGCTCAAGGTCAGAGCCGAGGGTCCGGCCTGCCACACCGGGGCCGAGTCCTGCTTTGCGCCCTGGCTGTGGCGGCGCGTGGCCGAACGCGCAAAGGAACGACCGGAAGGCTCTTACGTCGTGCGGCTGCTCGAGCAAGGGCCGCTGGCGGCGGCGCGCAAGGTCGCCGAGGAAGGCGTGGAAGCGGCGCTGGCCGGGGTTTCGGAGAGCGACGAGCGCGTTATCGAGGAGATTGCCGATCTCTGGTTCCACAGCTACGTCCTGCTCGCCTCGCGCGGGCTCGATCCGGCCCAGGTCGAGGACGAGCTGAAGCGACGAATCCGCTAGCCGGCGTTGCGAGCGACTTTTTTTTCCGAGCTATGGGCCGAGGAGAGCCGGTCCGGCTGGCGAACGAGACGGCGGGAGACCGGATAAGACGCTCGTATCAAGCGTTACACTTCGTGTGTCCCCGCCTAACTGCACCGTCTGCGAGCTGAGAAAGGGCCGAGCGGGTTGACGACGACTCTGAGAGAGATTGCACTGCAAACTGGGGTTTCGGTCTCGACCGTCTCGCGCGTGCTCAACGGCCATTCGGGCGTCAGCGCAGAGGTTCGCGAGCGCGTCCTGGCACTGGCCAACGAGCTCGATTACACGCCCAATGCCGCCGCTCGTACTCTCGTGCTCCAACACTCGCGCCTGCTTGCCGTCGTCATCCGCACGGGCGATCACCGCGAGTTCCAGCACCCCTTCTACCAGGTCATTCTCGACGGAATCAAGCGCAAAGCAATTGAGTTCGGCTACGACATCCTCATTCTCAGTCACGAGGGCATCGAGTACGGTGACGACAGTACGTTCTTCGTCATGCGAGCACGCCGGCATCAGGTCGAAGGCGCGATTCTGATGGGCGTCCGCGAGCCCGACCTCGAGTCGTTCACCAAGTTCAAGATCCCGNNTGTCGCGCACCTCAGCCGCTATCGGCCGCCTGGATGGTTATCGCATCGCGCTCGAGCGCCTTGGTCTTCCTTACCGCGACGAGTACGTCGTCGAGTCCGACTTCCGGTACGGCACCGGTTGCGCGGCTATGCGAAAGCTACTGGCACTGCCGGAGCCGCCGGACGCGGTCTTTGCCGCCAGCGATATGTCGGCGCTCGGTGCGATTCGGGCCGTCCGCGAACTCGGCCGGCGCGTTCCCGACGATGTAGCAATCGTGGGCTACGACGACATCCTCTTCGCGTCGCTTTCGACGCCGACGCTGACAACCGTGCGCCAGGACAAGGACAAACTCGGCGAACTCGCCTGCGGGGCGTTGATCGAGCTGGTCGAGGGGAGGGCGTCGAGTCTTCCGCAGCGGGTACTTCCCGTAGAGCTGATCGTGCGCGAATCGTGCGGCGGCGTCGCGGGCGTGGAGGACACGTTCGAGATCGGACTAGACGCGGTGCTTGCTCGCGAGTCGGGCTAGAGCGCCTAGCGTGTCGCCTGAGCGCCTCGTCTCGTTAGGTGCTCTGAGGCGCCGCGCTCATCCCGCCGGATAAGACCCGAACACCGTNNAAGCGGTAGCGCCAGGGCGCGCGCGGAATCGGACGCGAGACGAGCTGAACGAGGTCGATCGTGTGGCGCGAGAAGGGCTCCAGGGCGAGGTAGAGAGCGCCGGGCCGGTGATCGGTGACGAACGAGAAGGCAAGCCGCCAGTCCTCGCCGTTGCAGTCCAGGCGCGTATAGGTCGTCAGCGAAACGAAGCGGGTGTAGGCCTCGGGGTGATCGCCGAGATCGCGAGCGATGATCTCGAGTCCAAGCGAAGCGGCGGCTCGTTCGCTGGCGATCGCGACCTCGGTCGGATCTCCGTTTGCGGCCACCTCCTGCGCGGCGCCGACGGTGGTCGCCGCGGCAATCGCGGTCGCCCACGGGATCGTGGACAGGAACTGCCGGCACTGATCGAGCGCGATCGGGCGGGAGCGCACGATCCGAATCTGCTCGAGTGGGATCTTCTCGAGCCCGATCAGGCAGTGATGGATCGGGATCACCGTTTGGGCGTAGATCGAAAGCGGCGAGTCGTAGAGCAGGTCGTGCGTCTCGGCCACAGGGCCGGCCAGCGAGCTCTCGATCGGCAGCACGCCGTAATCGACCTCGCCGCTCGCCACCGCCTCGGCGACCGCCGAGAAGGTCGGCAGCGGCACCAGCTCGACGTTGTCCGGGAAGAGGCGATCGCAGGCTGCGGCGCTGTGTGCGCCTTCACGTCCGGGATAAGCAACTCGATCGGGCATGACTGTGAAGAAGCCTAGCGGCGAATCAACCGGCTAGGCCCTAAGCGCTCAGCGCTTCGATGACCTTGTCGGTGAACTCGCGCGTGCTCGCCGTTCCGCCGATATCCGGGGTGGGCGCCTCGCGAATCGCCGAGTCGATCGCCTGCCGGAGCTCCCGCGCCGCGACCTCTTCCCCGAAGGCGTACTCGAGCATCATTGCCACCGAGCGCAGCATCGCGGTCGGGTTCGCGATCCCCCTGCCGGCGATATCGGGCGCCGATCCGTGCACGGGCTCGAAGATTCCGGGGCCATCGTCCGCCAGCGAGGCCGAGGCGGCAACGCCGAGCCCGCCTGTGACCGCCGCTGCCAGGTCGGAAAGAATGTCGCCGAACATGTTCTCAGTCACGATCACGTCGAACTGCTCGGGCGCCCGCGCGATCTGCATCGCCGCGTTGTCGACGAGCATGTACTCGAGCTCGACGTCGAGATAGTCGGGCTTGATCCGCTCGATCACCTGGCGCCAGAGGCGCGAGGTCGCGAGCACGTTCGCCTTGTCGACCGCCGTCAGCTTCTTGAGCCGCCGCTGGGCCAGCTCGAAGCCGCGCCGGGCGATCCGCTCGATCTGCGGCTCGGTGTACTCGCAGGTGTCGAAGACCAGTCCGTCCTCGGTGCGACCGCGGCGCCCGTAGTAGATGCCGCCGACGAGCTCGCGCACGATCAGAAGATTGACTTTGTCGCCGTCGCTGGAGGGGCGAAGGTTCGCGTAGACGTCGAGCGCTCCGCGAAGGGAGATCAAGCCCTGCTCAGGGCGCACCGCCGCGCCGTCGTACTTCGGCAGCCCGATCGCGCCCAGCAGAACAGCCGTCGACTCCCTACACGCTTCGAGCGTCGGAGCCGGGAGCGGATTACCGAACTTTTCGATCGCCTCGCCGCCGAAGGGGCGCGACTCGAGCTCGATCGGAAGCGGCGTTAGCACCCGTATCGCGGCCTCCATCACTTCGGGACCGATTCCGTCCCCGGGTAGGCAAACGACTTTCACGAGCGTGGTTGGGAAAGTTTGTGCCGGGCCCAGGAAATGAGACCGCCGCGATCGAGCATCTCGAGCATGAACGGCGGTACCGGAACAGCAGAAAACTCCTGCCCGTCGACCGCGACCTTGCCGGTCGCCGCGTCGACGGCGATCTGCGAGCCGGGCCTGGCGGCCTGCGCGGCCTGCGGGCACGTGATCGCCGGCAGACCGAGGTTGATGCAGTTGCGGTAGAAGATGCGCGCGAAACTCGAGCCGATGACGCAGCGCACGCCCCAGGCCTTCATTGCCAGCGGCACGTGCTCCCTCGAGGAGCCCATGCCGAAGTTCTCGCCGACGACTAGAACCGTGTCGCCGCTGAGCTGATCGAGCAGAGACGGATCGAGTCCTTCGAACAGGTGCGGCTTCATCGACTCCGGTTCGTCGATGTTCAGGTAGATGCCGGGGTAGAGAACATCGGTGTCGATGTTCGTCCCGGGGACGAGGACGGCGTTGCCTGAAGCGATCACTACACCACTCCCGCCGGATCGACGATCTCGCCCGCGACCGCAGCCGCCGCCGCGACGAAGGCGTTACCGAGGTAGACGCATGCGTCGGGAGAGCCGGCCCGGCCCTTGAAGTTGCGATTCGTGGTCGCAAGTCCGTTCTCGCCCGGCGCCAGCGCTCCGGTATGGCCGCCGAAACAGGGGCCGCAAGTGGGCGTCGAGATGGACGCGCCGGCATCGACGAGCGTGTCCACGAGCCCTTCCTTGATCGCCTCGCGGTAGATCTTCTGCGTNNNCGCGAGTAGCTCGCATCAGGATCCGAGTGAACCGCTTCCCACTTCTTCTCGGTGCGCCCATCGAGGTAGGCAGCCGTCGTCTCGTCGGCGGGGAAGATCCCCGTCTCGGAGCCGGCCTCGACGGCGAGATTGGAGACGGCCAGACGCTCGTCGATCGAGAGCGATTTCGTTGCGGGGCCGACGAACTCGAGCACGTTGTCGGTGCCGCCCCCGGCGCCGATCTGGCNNCTGGATCGTGCCCGGCACCGCTTCCCAGAACTCGCCGAAGATGAGGCAATAGGCGATATCGGTCGAGCCCAGCCCCGAGGAGAAGGCGCCAAGCGCACCGTGAGTGCAGGTGTGCGAGTCGCCGCCGACGATCACCGATCCCGGCACGACCCAGCCCTCCTGTGCGAGCAGGTTGTGCTCGATACCGCCCCGGCCCTGGTCGTAGAAGACGACGCCGTGCGCGAGCGACCAGTCCTTCATGCGCTTGATCAGAATCGCCGAGCGCTCGTCCTTGGCCGGTGCGAAGTGGTCGGCGACCATGATGATCTTCGAGCGGTCGAAGACCTCGTTCGTGCCCATCTTCTCCATCTGCCGGAACGCCACCGGCCCGGTGACGTCGTTGGCGAGCACGACGTCGCAGCGGACCATCACAACCTGGCCCGGCTCGACGTGATCGGCGTCGCAGTGGTTGAGCAGAATCTTCTCGGCGACCGTGTAGCCCATTGCACCTACAGCCTAGCGGCGGCGGCAAAAGTCTTGCCCGGCGCGTCGTGCTGCAGAAACGTAAGGGCTGGGAGAGTTAGCCGATCGCGGGCCGAGCGAGAACTCGGACTGAATCTAGCCGGCGTTCTCGTCGAGGAGAACCGGCGGCTCGACCGCGAGCGCCTGGGCGCGGAGAGTCTCGGCGGCCGTGAGCGTGTCGCCGCGCTCGATCGTGACCAGGAGCTGGCGNNTCGTCGCTGACGTCGCGCATGCTGACGAGGAGTAAGCGCGTGCCTTCCCCAGTCGAAACCGCGGCTCCTACGGTCTCCATAATCGACCAGCTACCGTCGGCGCGCTTCATGCGAACCGCGAAGGGATAGGAGTCGCCACGGTAGACGTCGACGATCGCGTCTTGGGCGATCGACAGGTCGTCGGGCTCGATCAGAGTCAGGAAGTTGACGCCGGCCAGCGCCTCGAAGCTGTAGCCGAGCTGCGTCTCACAGGAGGGAGAGGCGTAAAGGAAATTCCCTTCGCCGTCGACGAGCACGACCGCGTCGGGCATGTTCTCAGCGATCTTGCGCAGGAACTGATCCTCGGTCAGCATCTGCTCTTCTTCGTGACGCACGTCGCTGATGTCGAAGACGACGGCGACGGTGCCGGCGATCTGGCCCGAGTCGTCTCGATCGGGTCCGACCCTGACCCGGAAGACCCGGGTGCCCCAATCGAGCTCGTAGTTGACGGTCTCGCCTCGGAGCGCGCGTAGGTTCGCGGCGATCGGGAGGAAGGCGGTGTCCTCGGTCTGGAAGAACTCGAACAGGTTCATACCGACGAGGCCGTCAGGCGTTAGCCCGAGATCGGCGAGCGCCCCGCCCCGGCAGCTGGTGAAGCGGAACTCGCCGTCGATGCTCCATAGCATCGCGGGCATCTGATCGATCAGAGCGATCGGGAAGGAACCGTTCGAGCTGGGACTGTTCATCACGATTTTCGCCGGAGGCACCGCGGCCTGGGGCGGCGAATCCTCCTCCTCTGACGGATCGCTCTCCTTCGCGCCATTGGCCGCCTCGGGAGCCGAGCGGGCAGCAGCGTGGAGGTCGCCGGAAAGGTCATGGCCCTTTTCCTGGTGCCACGTAAAGCGTGCGGAGTCGGTTGACTGCATAGGACGTCACTCTCTTTTCGGCTCCAAAGCGCCGAAGCTTGAAAAATTCCTCGCCGAGCGCGCGTCTAGGCGCTCGGACGAGTGACCGCGCCCTCCGAAGCCGAGCCGACGAGCGCCGCGTACTTGGCGAAGACGCCGCTCGTGTAGCGGGGCTTCGGCGGCTTCCACTTGCTCAGCCGGGCCTCGATCTCCTCGTCCGAGAGGTCGATCCTGAGCTCGCGCGCCTCGACGTCGAAAACGATCGTGTCGCCCTCGCGAACCGCGGCGATAGGTCCTCGACGGGCCGCCTCGGGGCAGACGTGCGCGGCCATGAAACCGTGCGTGGCGCCCGAAAAGCGTCCGTCGGTCAGTAGCGCGACCGACTCCGACAACCCTTCGCCCGCGATCGCCGCGGTGACGGCGAGCATCTCGCGCATCCCCGGGCCTCCCGCAGGCCCCTCGTAGCGAATGACGACCACGTCACCGGCCGACACCTTGCCCTCCTTGACCGCCGCGAAGCACTCCTCCTCGGAGTCGAACACAGACGCGGGGCCGCTGTGGTAACTGCGCTCGTGCCCGGCCAGCTTGACCACGCAGCCGTCGGGGGCGAGGTTCCCGCGCAGGATGGCGAAACCGCCCCGCTGCTTGAACGGCTGCTCGATACTCGCCACGACCTCCTGGCCGGCGGATTCGCGCCCGGAGAGGGCGATCTCGCCCAGGGTGCGCCCGTCCACGTTGCGGGCTCCCAGGTGGAGAAGGTCGTGCTTCGCAAGCTCGCGCGCGACGAGAGCGCAGCCGCCCGCGTCGTAGAGGTCGGTGGCGACATAGTGGCCGCCGGGTTTGAGGTTGGCGATCACCGGAGTGCGCGCGGCGATCTCGTCGAAGTCGTCGATCTCGAGCGGCACGCCCGCCTCACGCGCGATTGCGAGCAGGTGTAGGACACCGTTGGTGGAGCCGCCGCTAGCCGCCACCGAGGCGATCGCGTTCTCGAGCGCCTCTCTAGTCACGATCTGCTTGGGGGTTACGTTCTCGCGCACGAGCTCCATCACCAGCTGGCCCGCGTCGTAGGCGGCCGCATCCTTCGCTCGTACCGCCGCCGGCACCTCGTTCAATCCAGCCGGGCTGATGCCGAGGAAATCGAGCGCCATCGCCATCGTGTTGGCCGTGAACTGCCCGCCGCAGGCGCCGGCTCCGGGACAGGCGAGAGTCTCCAGCTCGTGCAGGTCGGCGTCGCTCATCTTGCCGACGGCATGCGCTCCGACGGCCTCGAAGACGTCTTGAACGGTCACGTCCTTACCACGCCACTTCCCAGGCGCGATCGAGCCGTTGTAGAGCACCAGCCCGGGGATGTCGAGCCGGAGCAGCGCCATCACCGCGGCCGGGATTGTCTTGTCGCAACCAACGAGACAGACCAGCCCGTCGAACATGTGGCTGTAGGCGACGAGCTCGATCGAGTCGGCGATCACCTCGCGCGACACGAGCGAGCCGCGCATTCCAGGCGTGCCCATGGTGACGCCGTCCGAGACCGCGATCGTGTTGAACTCGACGGGCATGCCGCCGGCGTCCCGGATGCCTCGACGCACGTGCTCGGCCAGCTCGCGCTGGTTGTAGTTGCACGGCATGGTCTCGATCCAGGTCGAGGCGATGCCGACAAGCGGTTTGGCGAGATCGTCGTCGGTGAAGCCGATAGCTTTGAAGTAGGAGCGAGCGGGTGCCCGGTCGGGCCCGTCGGTGAGAAGCCGGCTGCGTCTCTTGGCCGGATCCGACGGAATGTCGTACGGGCTCGTGATCATGCTGAGGATCGTAGCCCCTGGCCGAGTCCTGTCGTCGTCGCGCGAGAACGGCAGGCGGTGATGCGGCCGCCGATCGTGCCGCGAGCCCGAGCCCGAGTCAGAAAGCGCCCGTACCGCCGGTGGCGACGGCGAACGCCAGCACTCTGCAGTCGGGGAAGCGCTCGGCCAGCTCCTCCGCGCAGGCTTGGGACTCCTCGTGCCGAGCCCAGACGATGATCGTAGGGCCCGAGCCCGAAAGCGTTACACCGGCCGATCCACGAGCCGGTTTCTCCTGAAGTCTGCCGAGCAGTGGCGCCGCGACCGAGCGATACGGCTCGTGCAGGCGGTCGTGGAAGGCCGCAGCGAGAAGGTGGGCATCGCCGCTGGCGAGCGCGGCGCCGAGCAGGGCGGCGCGGCCGCTGGAGAAAGCGGCGTCGGCATGAAGCACCTCGGCGGGCAAGCCCGCTCGAGCCGTGACCGTCTCGACGCTGTGCTCCGGGATGACGGCGATCGTTTCTAGCGGAAGCGAATCGGCGATCCGGCGGCAGCGCCAGAGGCCTTCCTCCTCCCAGGCGAGCGTGACACCGCCGTAGAGACAGGCGGCTATGTTGTCCGCGTGCGGCTCGAGCCGGGCTGCGAGCGGGAGCAACTCGGCTGGATCCGGCTCGACGCCCTCCCAGAGGCAGGCGGCGACCAAACCGAGCGCGATCGTGGCCGAGCTGGAGCCGAGTCCGCGTGCGAATGGGATCCGGTTGAGGAAGCGGAAGCTCTTGCCCTCGACATCGGTGATCAACGCAAAGGCGCGCAGGCCGAGGTGGTTACCGTCTCGCGGCGTTTCGGAGACTCCTTCGCCCTCGACCTCGACGACGGTGCCGTCTGCCTCGCTCACCTCGAGCTCGTTCCAGAGCTCGAGCGCCATTCCGGCGCAGTCGAAGCCCGGCCCGAGGTTGGCGCTCGTTGCCGGGGCTCGAACGCGAACGCTCACTTTACGGCTCGCGCGATCGGGTCGGGACCGAAATCGATCAAACACGGGTTGGGCTCGATCAAGTCCATCCGAGCTCCGAGATGCCACGTTGCGAAATGACGGGGAAGGCCGCCGAGATCTCTCGGCTCTCCGGCAGACTGCGGATCTCCTCGAGGGCGCCGTCGATCGCCCCGTAGGTAGCCTCGTGCGAGACGACGTGAAGAGTTGCGCCGCCCTCGATCTGGGTCTGGATCAGGCGTGCGACCGAGACGCTGTGGCTTGCCAGGCGCTCGGCGACGCGGGCCAGCACGCCCGGGCGGTCGTCCACCGAGATCTGCATGTAGAACGGCGAGCGCAGCTCGCTGGCCGGGAGACGGTCGAGCGTTCGCCAGCAGGCGTCGTTGTGGAGGAAGCCGGTACCGGTGGTGCCGATGATGCTGACCATGTCGGCGATCACCGCCGAGGCGGTCTCGATTCCGCCCGCGCCGGGACCCTCGAGAGTGATCTCGCGGATCGCGTCGCCCTGGAGCATGATCGCGTTGAACGCGCCTTCCACCGAGGCGAGTGGATGGGCGCGGTCGACAAGCGCGGGCGAGACGCGAACGTCGTAACGACCGTCGACCAGGGTTGCTTGGCCGATCAGCCGGATGACCATGTCCATCTGCCGGGCCGCTGCCACGTGCTCCGAGTTGATGTGCTCGACTCCCTCGAACTGCACGTCTGCGAGCGTCACCCGCGAGCCGAAGGCCACTGTTGCCAGGATCGCCATCTTGGCGGCGGCGTCGGCGCCGGAGACGTCCTCGGTCGGGTCCATCTCGGCGTAACCGTGACGCTTCGCCTCCGCGAGTGCCTCCTCGTACGTGGCGCCGAGCTCCATCTGGGTGAGGATGTAGTTCGTTGTGCCGTTGACGATGCCGAGAATCCGGTGGACGTTCGTCACCACGAGCGACTCCCGCAGCACCTTGATCACGGGAATTGCGGCGCAGACGGAAGCCTCGAAGCGAAGCTGGACGCCCGCGCCCTGGGCGGTCGAGAAGAGCTCGGCGCCTCTCTGCGCCAGCAGCTGCTTGTTCGCCGTCACGACCGGCTTGCCGCCTTCGAGCAGGCGCAAGATGTACTCGTGGGTGGG